>JACRBQ010000071.1 GCA_016213135.1 Chloroflexota bacterium
CGAACGCCGGACTTCCTCAAACAGGCGTTGGATGAGCGCAATCATTTCTTCCTGCGACAATTCGCGCAGGGCGTTCACAGCGGGTTCGGGCAGCACGCCATGTATAACACTCAACTTTCAAAAAAGTCGTGAGCAGTTACCACCGCGCAAGCTCCCTCCTACATCAAGCAATAGCATAGAGAAAGCAAAGGCTAAAAGCAGGTAATCCGGCAGCGTCAATGGTCGGCGAGCGACGAGGCGTTGACCAAGACGAAGGAGCGCGCAAATGAAATGAACGGCAACAGGGATGCCGACAAACAGCAAAACATCGTAGGGATTGTATATAACTGAAAGCCAGTAAGAGCGCCCCCGCGCGTCGTAATTGGTCAGGCAGTTGATAAACACCTTGATCGGGTTGAGACCGAAGGCCAACCAGAGAACTGCCCACAATGTCACTACGCCAACACTAAAGATGAGGAGGCTCACTAGACCAGCGCGCCATCGAGTCCGCCATTGAGCAACATAGTAGATAGTGATGAACAGCCCTGCGGCAACTGCCAGAGGAATTATGCTCAGACTTTGAAACAGGCCAGTGCCTACCACGACTCCCGCCAGCCACAGGCGTCTGTTAGAGCCTTGAGTTAGGCCACTAGCAGTCAGCCAGAAAGCCAACGCCGCCAACAGAGTGTAAAGATCGTCGCTGACTGGCATAAAGAGGGTGAGTGCTGGCACGAAAACAAACAACAGTACAGTGATTCGCGCAACACGCGCCCCGAATAATTGACCGGCCAGATAGTAGAGCGGGAAAATGCTGAGCGCACTCAGGAAAGGCACTAACAAAGAGCTAATACCCGCCGCTACCACATCTGGCACACTATAGCCTTGAAGCGACTCAGGCCAAGCGGCCATGCGCGGTGTAAGAAACGGCTCGGCCAGCCGAGTGAGAGCTGGAGCCGCCTCGACGACTTTGATGATCAACCAGTAGAAAACAGTATTACCGGGCGGGTGCGTAGTGAGTCGGTAGTATGGCAGGCTGGGCTGGATGTCGGCAAAGTCGCGCAGGAACTGTGGCATGTCATCAATCGCTGTCGCGGGGGGAAAGTAGCCAAAATATGCGGGATTGAGCATGCGGGCCACTACCGAAACACCATTTACGTTTGTCTCCTGCACCGCTAGCCGAAAGGCCAGTGCTAGCCCCAGCAGCATTAGCAACCGCATGTTGCTGACGGGTGCGACTCGAGTGCGGTAAGCCCACAGCCCAATGATAGCAACAACGCCCAGCGGCAAGACGAGTTTCCATGCCGCCAAATCCGGCGGGGAGACATGCCGCCATTGCCACTCAGAGCCGCCAGAGATGGGGCCACGCAACGCCGGTATCAAGTCAAATGTGATAACAAAACAAATGCCCAATGTGAGCGCCGCGATGCCCCAAACGAGAAAAGCCGGTTTGCGTTTCATCAATTCAAGAACTTTCTGAGCCATAGCTCCAGCGCGGCAATGGCCCACACACGCATGTAGGGGCCTTGGCCCTGCTGGAATTCTTGATAGAGGCGTTGGGCTTCGGCGGGGTTGAAGAGGCCGCGCTGTTGCAGGGCGCGGGAGGAGAAGACGCTGTCGAGGGCGGGGCGCAGGGGGCCGCGCAGCCACGCGGCGACGGGCATCTCAAAGCCCTGTTTGCGGCGCTGGATCACGTCGGCGGGCAGCACGTCGGCGAGGGCCTGGGTGAGGAGGTATTTGGGTTGGCCGCCGCGCAGCCGGAGGCCGGCGGGGATGGTGGTGACGAATTCGACGAGTTTGTGATCGATGAGCGGCACGCGCACTTCGAGCGAGTGGGCCATGCTCATGGCGTCGGTGTCGCGCAGCAGCGTGTGGGCCATGTAGTTTTTGAGTTCGAGCCGGGTGATGCGGTCGATGATCTCCGGCTCATCGGCGCGCACCCAGGCCTCAAGCAGTGTGAGGCTGGGGACGGCGTGGCCGAGGTCGCCCCGGGCCGTGGCGGTGAGCAGGTGGGTTTTGGCCTCTTCGTTGAAGAGGATGCGGGTGCGGCCATAGCGGCCCAGGAAGTCGTCCTGGGCAAAGGCGAGGGCGTTGCCAATAGCGGGCCGCCGCACGGCCTGCGATACGGTGCGCGCGCCCACGGCCAGGAAGGCGCGCATGGGGTTGGGCAGTGCCTGCCACAGGGGATCGTAATCGGCGGCGCGCTTGAGCAGTTTGAACTGCGGATAGCCGGCGAACAACTCGTCGCCGCCGAGGCCGGAGAGGGCCACTTTGACGTGCTTGGCGGTGGCCTGCGAGACGAGGTAGGTATTGAGGCCGTCGCCGGAGGGCTGATCCATGGCGGCGATGATGCGGGCGAGTTCGTCGGCCACTTGCCGGCCGGTGACGATGACTTCGGTGTGCTCGGTGTTGTAGCGGCGGGCGACGATCTGGGCGTAGCTGCGCTCGTCGAGGTGGCGGCCTTCGGGCTCGAAGCCGATGGAAAAGGTTTTGAGCTGCTCGCCGGCGATGCGGGTCATGAGGCCCACGACGGCGGAGGAATCGACCCCGCCGGAGAGGAACGCGCCCACGGGCACGTCGGCGATCATACGCAGGCGGATGGACTCTTCGAGCAGGCGGCGAAGTTCGCCACGGA
Organism: Chloroflexota bacterium; assembly: GCA_016213135.1. Lineage (GTDB taxonomy): Bacteria > Chloroflexota > Anaerolineae > Anaerolineales > VGOW01 > VGOW01. Next base: position 2,612 of record JACRBQ010000071.1, read on the forward strand.
TTTCGGTCTCGTCGGCGCGGAGAGGGCGGGCGGGGGGCATGTCCCAATACCGGGCAACGGTCACTCGCTTTGAGGCTGCCTCCCACGACAGGCTGTGCCCCGGCGGCAGGGCGTGGACCCCGGCGAGCATGGTGAGCGGCGCGGGCACGGCGTAAAAGGCGAGGTAGTGGTTGAGGGCTTCGAGGTTGAGGGCCGGGCGCACGCAACCGCTGGCGAGCATGGCTTTGAGTTCGGAGCCGAGGACGAGGCCGCGCGGGGTTTCGGCCCAAAAGAGGGGTTTGATGCCGAGGCGGTCGCGCGCGGCGAAGAGGCGCTGGCGGGGAATGTCCCAAATGAGGAAGGCGAACATGCCGCGAAAGCGGTGGAGGCATTCGTCGCCCCACGCTTCGTAGGCGTTGGCGATCACTTCGGTGTCGGAGTTGGAGCGGAAGGTGTGGCCGCGCTTGAGCAGCTCGGCGCGCACGTCGGCGAAGTTGAAGACCTCGCCGTTGTAGGCGATGACGGTGCGGCCCGAGGCGGTGAGCATGGGCATGTGGCCCAGCGGCGAGAGGTCGATGATGGCGAGGCGGGTGTTGACGAGGGTGACGGGGGTCTCGCCCCCACCCCGGCCCTCCCCCGTCGGCGCATGCGAAGCGTGAGCGGAGCGAGGCGCAGTCGAAGGAGCCGACGGGGGAGGGGGATAGGTCCACACGCCGTGATCGTCGGGGCCGCGATGGCGGAGGCACTCGGCGAGGCGTTCCCCCAGTTCAGCGTCGGCGGAGCCGATGAGTCCGAAGATGCCGCACATGGTTTTGTCGCTTGCCCTGTTCGCTAATGATCTTTGATGGACGTAGAGACGTTGCACCGCAACGTCTCTACGTGCCTCACGAAAACAGCGGCGAGCCGTCGCTGCGATAGGTGAATTCGGTCGCGCCGCGCATGCGAATGAACCTGGCCGGGTTGCCGCCCACGATGTTGAACGGCGGCACGTCTTTGGTGACCAGCGACCCGGCGGCCACCACCGCCCCGCGCCCAATGGTGACGCCTTTGAGGAGGATGGCCCGCGATCCGATCCACGCGTGGTCTTCAACGACGATGGGGGCATCGCGGCGGCCAAAGGCCGGATCGTCGGGGTCGTGGTCGGAGGTGTAAAACTCGACCCGGTGCCCCACCACCACGTCGTTCATCAGGCGAATGCCTGCGCCCGCCACCCAGAACGAGTCGTACCCGATGGAGCATTGCGCGTCTATGGCAATTTGGTCCAACGCCCCGCCGGTGAACTGTGCCCCCATCCACAGCGAACTGCTGCGGGCAATTTTGATGCCGCACACGGCGCGATAGTAAGCGTAGCGCGCGGCAGGCAGAGGGATATTTGCCACAACGCGATTGAGCACCCAGCCGCGCAGCAATAACATGACCGGGATGCCGAGATGTTCATTGAGCCAGCCGCGAAGAGAGGAGTTCATGGCAGCGATTGGAGGAATTGTACCAGCCGCCGCGCCAGCCCGTCGTGGGTGTAGTTTTGCAGCACGCGCCGCCGCCCGGCTTGCCCCAACTGCCGCCGCAGGTCGGGCGTTGCGGCCACGCGCGCCAGCGCCGCCCGCAGCGAGTCGGCGTCACCCTCGGGAGTCACCATTCCCGCGTCCCCGATCACAAACGGCACTTCCGCCGAGTCGGAACCAATCACCGGCACTTCGCAGGCCATGGCTTCAATGATGACGTGGCCGAACTGCTCTTTCCAAAACGGGCGGGTGAGCGAAGGCACGACCATCACATCCATGCAGTTTTGGTAACGGGCAATGTCGCTATGGCCCACGCCGGAGACGAGCTTAAGTCTTTCGCCCCAGCCGCGCGCACTGGCAAAGGCGCGGATTTCATCTTCCAGCGGGCCGCGCCCCAGCATGAGCAAATCAAAATCGAAGTCGGCCCCGGCCAGCGCGTGCAGCAGCACGCGGATGCCTTTCTCTTCGACCAGCCGCCCGGCGTAGCCCACGGTGAAACGGGTGAGGCCGAGTTCGCGGCGCAGGTCGCTCACATCGCGACGGCTGTATTCGTCGGGGTCTACGCCCAGCTGCGGCAGCACGGTCAGCGGGCCGCCAAAGCCGTGGTTGCGCAGGATGTGTTCGGCGTCGTTGTTTCCGGCGATGGCGCCTTGTGACTGGCGCAGGTTGAATTGCTCGACTGCCGAGAGCGGCCAGCGGGCGCGATAGGGCAGGTTCCACCACGTGAAAAACACGGCCCTGGCGCGAGGCGCAAACAGGTTGCGGGCGAGCAGGCTTTGGCTGTACACGAGCGCGCCCGCGCCCTGTTCCACGCAGAGCACATCGGGGCGAAAGCGCGTCATGCCCAGATCGGCGGAGAGATACCAGTGATACTGTTCCACCCCCGGCCATACGGCAGGCAGTGGGCGCAGGGCAAAGGGCGCATCGGCCGGCGCGTGCGCCCGCAACTCTTTGAGCAACGGCTCGCGCCACAAGTGCGGAACGATCGCGATCAATTCCACGCCGGGCTGGCGGGCGAGGGCGTGTAGCTTTTTTTGGTTCTCGGCCACGAGGTACGCGTGACCAATGAGAAGGAGGCGCATGGCGTTTATCGCACTCCGGCCTGCCACAACTCGCGCACGCCGTAGGCCAGTCCCCACAGGTTCGCCGCCGATTCAATCCAATCGAGAGCGGCAAACGTCAACCAGTCCCTTTTGCCGCGCGCCGAATACTGGCAGAGCCGCCAGCCGCGCTGCAGGGCGGGCACGGGCAGCAGCAGCGCGGCCCCGCTGAGCACCCACAACAGGGCGACCGCGCGCGCAATCCTGGCGAACCGCCAGCCGTCGCGCATAAACCAGATTTGCGCCACACCCTGCCCGCGTCCCGCACGCTGGCGCCAGAAGCCGGGCAGGTCGGGCGGCATGACATGCGTGACGAGCACGTTGTGGTTGAACACTTTTCGGTAGCCCGCCATAGCCAGCTTTTCGCCAAACCAGCCATCTTCGCCGGCCACCAGCGGCACGGGGCGGCCCTCGGGGATGAGGCCAACGGCGATGGCGGCGTCGCGGCGGCACGAGAAGCCCTCCGTCCAGTTCATCTGTGTCTCCACCTCCGTCCGCGCCGGATAGTGTTGTTCGTGCAGGGCTTGCACGTAGCGAGCGGTGGCGTGTTCCACGTTGGTGACGCGGCTTTCGACCAGCACGTAATCGGCCCCGGCGTTGTAGTGCGGCAGCAGTCGGGTGATGAAGTCGCGCGGCAGGCGCACGTCGGCGTTGAGGATGATGACGATGCCGCCCCGCGCGGCGAGGAGGCCTTCGTTGCGGGCGGCAGCCCGGCCCCGGCCCCGGCTTTGCCGGATGAGTCGCACCCGCTCCGGCGGATACGTCTGCACGATCTCCGGCGTGGCATCGCGCGAGGCATCCACCACCAGCACTTCGTAATCGGCGTAGTCCAGCGCCATGAGCGAGTCCAGCGTGTCGCGGATGTCGGCGGCCTCGTCATAGGTGGGGATGATGATGGAGACGAAGGGGGGCATGGGGAGGACGTAAACCAGGGCCTACTTCACGGCTTCGATATACAGGAACCAGCCGAAGTAGCGCATGATCCAGTTATCGAGCCGACGTTTGAGGGCAACGGGGATGACGCGGCCCACGAGGTATTTTTCGACCTGCACGTTGCCGGGGATGAACGAGAGGTCGGCCAGATCGGTGAGTTCAGTGCGCACGGCGCTGAAGGCGGCAAACAGCTTGCGGCCGTCGGCCACCGACACGTGCCGCGCAATGTAGCCGTCGGTCACGCCGCGCAGAATTTCGTCGTAGGGCGTGGTGAGGAACCTGCCGCGCAGGATGCCTTGCCCCCACGCCGCCAGAATCCAGTTGCGCAGCGAATGACGGTGATAGATCATCACCTGCGCCTTGCCGCCCGGTTTGAGCACGCGATGGATTTCGGCGATGATGGCTTCGATGGCCGCCGAGTGGTGGATGACTCCCCACGACCAAACGTGATCGAAATGCTCGTCGGGGAACTGCAAATGCTCGGCGTCCATTGGCCGGATGTCGCCGCCGAGTCCCAGGATCTCAAAGCGGCGGCGGGTGAAGTCGACGGCGGTCTGGGTGATGTCGATGGCCGAGATGAGCGCGCTCTGACGGGCAAAGGCGGCGGCCATGGCACCCGCGCCGCAACCGATTTCCAGCACACGCTTGCCGCGCAGGGCGGGGTAATAGATCTGCCGCGCAAAGGGCGGCTGGCGCGGGTAGTCCGGGTGGCCGAAAGGCGCAGACGAACGAAAGAAGCGCTCGTCGATGGCGGCGTAAAACTCCGGCGTGCCGGGTTGCAGGTGGAGGGTGCGCGCCCAGTCGTACGTCATGGGGTTGGCTTCCCACCAGTCGCGGTTGCGCCGCTGCAACTCGTCGTGATCAGAAATCATCGGGATACACCTCTTTGAAGGAGGCCCTCAGTTGCGCCTCGACGCGCGCCCGCGCAAATTCCTGCAGCGTGCGCGCCCGGCCCGCCGCGCCCATGGCCCGCGCCCGCTCGGGGTGCGCCAGAAGTTCGGACACTGCCAACGCCAGCGCGGCCTCATCGTTGTTGGGGACGAGCAGCCCGGTGACGCCGTGCTGCACCAGCCCCTCGGGGCCGCCGCAACGGGTAGACACCACCGGCAGGCCACAAGCCATGGCATCCTGCACCGATATGCCCAGCCCCTCCTGCAGTGATGAGAAGACGAACATCGTCGCCCGTTGATACAGCCTGACCAGTTCGGCGGTGGATACATGACCCGTGAAGGTCACCGACTGCCTCAGCCCCAACTCGGCGGCGAGCGACTCCATCTCCGGCGTGGGCGCGTCGCCGGCGACGATCAGCCGCACGGTGGGGAAGGCCGCGCGCACACGGGCGTAGGCGCGCAACAGCAGGGCCACGTTTTTTCGCGGGTCGCGGATGCGGGCTGTGAGCAGCAAATAGGGCGGGTCGGCGGGGCCGTTGCCCGGCTGGAATCGATCCGTATCTGCAGGATAGAACACGGTGCGCAGTTTGCCGCGAACGGCAGGCCAGCGCCGGGCGATTTGCGCGGTGGTGTGCGGGCTGAGGCCCAGCACCACGCCGGCGCGCTCGTAAACAAGCCTCTCCTGTTGCTCGAGGATGGGCCAGTCCGAGCGGCGCATGAATTTTGCGGCCCACGGGTCGCCGGCGTCGGCGCGGCCCTGCAACTCGTCGGCGTAGACGGTGGCCACCCACAAAACATAGGGGCGGCGAGCCAGCGCCAGCGGCAGCCCCACGTGGCTGCTGCCCGACACCACGGCGGCAATGGGCGCGGCCAGCGCGGCCCCCGCCAGCCGGGGCAAATGGTATTGATAACGCGGCGGCGCCGGATAATCGACCACGGCAATGGAGCGCATATCTTCTTTGATGGTGTGGCGGACGGGCGGCGTGGTGAGCAGATATTTGAGCGCCGCCCAACGCGACGAGGTGGGCACTTCGTCGGTGGCGCGGTAGATCAACTGCGGCCTGTGGCCCGCCAGCGCCAACAGATCGTATACGGTTCGCGTGAGTGCCGGCACGCCGCCGCGCTCTATCGGCTCCAGCGTGAGTATGGCCGCCTGCGTCACGGAGCGCGCTCGCCTGCCCAATGAATATCGCCGGCCACTTGCGGGGCGTGCACCACCCCGATCTTCTGCAGGGCGGTGATGGCATATTGCGCCAGCGTTTTCAGCCAGCGCGGGCCGCGCAGGAATTCGGCGAACACCAGCGGCAGGCGGGCCTGCCCCTCCAACCGGCAGTAGAGGGTGCGAAAGCCAAACGACTCCAGCCGGGCCGCCAACTGCCGCGGGGTGTATTCGCGCACATGGGTGCGGTCGATGCGATGCAGGTACGTCAACCCGTAGTCCGGCAGGAAGGCATCGTCCGCGTGCGGCACCGACACAATGACTCGCCCACCGGGGGCGCACACTCGCGCCACCTCGGCCAGTATCTCGGCCTCCGGCTCCAGGTGCTCCAGAATGTCGAACATCAACACGGTGGTGAATGCGCAATCGGGGAACGGCAGGGGCGGCCGGATCGGCCCCTCGATCACGCGCACCCGCGCATCCTCCACCCGGTTGGCCTGATCCATGCCGGTCACGGCAAAGCCGCGGTCGGCCAGGGCCGCGGCGTACCAGCCGCGCCCGCACCCCAAATCCAGCGCCGCACCGGCCACCGCCCAGCGGAGGGCGGCCAGTTTCACATTCGACGTTCCGGATTCCCACCCGATATTCGCGTTCATGATCGTGCGAAGGCCGCGCCAAGGTTGAATACATTGCAGTGAACGAGGTCGTGCTGGCGGCAGAAGTCGAAGAAGGAGGAGTTCGCCAGCACGTCATCCGAGAGCAGCAACCCGCCGGGCTGAAGCCTGGGCCATGCGGTCTCAAACTCCCACGTCATATTTTGATAGCTGTGATCGCTGTCGTGGTAGAAGATGTCCACGTGCGCCAGCGTTTTCAGCAGCGGCGGCAAGTGCTCGCTGGATTTGCCGAGGAGGGTGGTGTGCCGCCCGCGCAAACTGTCCGGCACAATCCAGCCGGAGCCGGCCCCCGCCGGGCGCTGTTGATGATAGGTTTCGCGCCGCAGCAGTTTGTCGCCTTCCACTTCGGCCGGCGGCAGGTCAATGGTGTAAAGATGGCCCGCGCCGTTGCGCTCCATGGCTCGCAGAATAAAGGCGGTGGATTTGCCGGGTGTGCCGCCGGTTTCGACGACGATGGCCGGGCGCAGGGCGCGCACGATGGCGTAGAGGGTGACTTCGTTGAAGAATACGCTGCCCGACCGGCCCACCATCATAAAATCCACGGCCCGGGGCGTGTACGGCGTCCACTGCGCCATTTTGCCGCGCACCTCGGTCAAAAACGGCGCATCGTCTTCAACTTCGCGCAGATAGTCCGCCGAGATGGCCGTGGGCCGGCCGGTGGCCAGGGCTAGCAGTCGCGCGCGCTGTTGATCGTGATTGAGGGCGGAAGCCAGCAGGCGCGGGTCGCGGCACTCGCGCACACGGCTGGCCCAAACGGAAAGATCGCGGAACAAATACATACCTCACTCATCATTCATGATTGCTCTATAGTGTTCTATCAACTCGTCCTGATATCGCTCCCAGGTGAAGCGACTGACGTACTCCCGCGCCGAGCGGCCCATGCGCCGGCGTTCGGCCTCGTGGGTGTAAAAGTATTGCAGTTTTTCGGCGATGGCCTCGGCGCTGCGGACCGGGACGACGAAACCATCCTCGCCATCGCGCACCGCCGCGCCCACGTTTTCCGAGATGATGACGGGCAGGCCGCAGGCGGCAGCCTCGTACACGACCATGCCAAAGCCGTCTTGCAGCGACGGCAGCACAAACACCGACCCGGTCTGATACACCTTCACCAGTTCGTCGTTGGGCACATACCGCAGCCGCCGGTACACCCCCTTGTAGCCGGGCAGAAAAGCGCGGGCATCCTCAAACGGCTCGCCCACCACCAACAGTTCACTGCGCTCCGGCGGCAGGTTCGCCAGCTTGTAGCCCTCCAGCAGATACTGCAGGCCCTTCTGCAAGCTCAACGCCCCCACAAAAATCACGCGGAAGACTGAGTCCGTTTTCTCACCCGGATAGAAATGCTCGGGCGCAAACCCCAAATGCACTTGCCGCAGCCTGGCTGCGGGAATCCCCTGGGCCACCATGGTGCGGTACACAAATTCGGACGGCACCATAATCCAATCGGCCTCGGCGTATTCCTGCAAGTGCTTCGCCACAATGCGCCGGTTGCCTGCCGGGTATGGCAAGCCAAACCGCGCAAACTCCTCGCGCAGGATGGCCTGCTGCACGTTGGGGTGCGCCGAGGCCCGCTCTACGATGGTGGCGGCTCCATGTTTTTTGGCGGCGCGCAGCCCGTACAGCGCGTGATGGTTGAAGGCGTGATAAATGTCCGCTTCCGCCGCGTAGCGGCTGGCCGCGCGGTCGAACCAATTATCGCCCATGTCATACGACCACGCCTGGCTGCCGGCAAACGGCAGCATGCCGATGAGTTGAGCCGCATAGGCGGGCAACCGGATTTGCGCGATCTTCTCCGCAGGGATGCCGGTTTCGCGGCGGTCGAAAATCGTCGTTACGAACCGCCGCAGCCATCCGGCTCGCTGCGCCCCGCGCGCCATGTGATAGGCATGGAACTTGTTGCCCGAAGAAATGACTACCCGGGGCCGGCGGGAAGAAGTATCACTCAACTCGAAGCCTCTCCACGGCGCAGACGCCGATTATATCAAACTCATTTGAATCCCTGCCGCAGCGTGCGCCACGCCGACCACGCCCCGCGCCGATCGAACAGCAACAGCGCCGCGCCGAACACGCCTGCCGTGAACAGGCTTTTGAGGATCAGCGAGGCCAGCGGCCCGCCCAACAACCCGGGGGGCAGCAACGCAAACGCCGCCACCACCAGCGCCGTGGCCGCCGCCGGAACGAGGTACACGCGCCACGCCGCGTCGCCCAGCCGCTGCATCACGTACCGCTCGGTGATCAACAGGCTCATCACCGACATGGCGCTCACCACCACCGAGGCCCCGGCCGCGCCCCACCAGTATACCGCCGGGGGACAGGCGATGAGCATGAACACGGCCTGCACCCCGAGTGAGCGGCGCATATCGTCTTCGGCGTGCACGGCCAGCAGCAGTTGGGCGTTGTTCTGAAACAAGGGCCGCCCGACAATGAACAAGAACATCAGCCGGAACAGCGGCACCATGGGCTGCCACTCGCGCCCGATCAGCAACAGCACCACCTCGTCGGCGACCACAAAGGCCAGCGCGCTGGAGGCAAAAATGATCCAGGCTAGCACCCAGGTGAGTTGGCGATACGCCGCCACCAGCACCTCGCGCCCGCGCGCCGCGCCTTCGGCGTAGAGCGAGAGCGCCACCCGCCCGATCATCCCCGCCGCCACATCCATCGGCATTTTTCCGGCGTTGTAAGCGCGAGAGTAAAACCCCTCCGGTGTGACGCCCGACGCCAGCCACGCCACCGGGTTGGGCCGCTGCCAGTTGCCCACCAGCCAGTCGTCGAACTGAAACACGATCTTTCCCAGCACCCCGGTGGAAAGCAGCGTCAATCCGAGGCGCAGTTGCGCGCGCGCCTGCGCCCCATCCCAGGTCCACCCGGGCCGCCAACGGATAAACAACGCCACCCCGGCCCCGGTGATTAGTGAGGGCAACAAGGCATCCATCGACAGCGCCGCCAGTGGCGCGCCCCCCAGCGCCAACCCCACCGGCACAATGAAGCCCACCAGCGAAATCAGCACTGTCAGCCGCCCCAGCACATCCTGCCGCACGCGTTTTTCGGTGAGATACAGCGGTGTAGAGGTGAGCGTTTCAAACAGCCCCGCCCCGAGCAGAATGAAGATGATGGGCCACGCGCCCGCCGGGACCAACCCCGGCCACAGCGCGGCCAGCGCGGCGGCCACGGCCAGCCCGACCAGCACCGAAAGATTCTCCAGCCAGTATTGCGTGTTGAGCACGCGCGGCCCCTCGGGGCTGCGCAGCACGGCCACGCGCAAATCCAAACGGCCAAACGAAAAGTAGCTGGCCCACGCGCCCGCCACCGCCACCAACCCGTAGTACTGCGGGCTGACCAGCCGGAACATGATCACCGTTTTGAATATGCCGAGGCCGAACAGAAAATACTGGCTGAACCCGGCCCACAGCGCCCCGCGAGTGGCGAGCCGCGCCATCGAGGGCGGAGGAGGCGGAAGGGTCGGTTGAGTCATCGAGTAGGAGTTGCGTCAGCGGTTCATCGGCCCGCAACATGCGCGAATTATAACTGGCTTTTACTTTGCTTTGCGCGTCCTTCGCGGTGAGCTTGTCCGAATTGCATAAGCCCTGCGATCTATTGGCTTATCTGCGCGCTTTGCGCCTGCGCAATCCACGTTCCGTTCAAGGCCGGCCTGAACAGCGGCCAAACTTCTGCTATAATTTACGCACCGGAGAGGTCGCATAGTCTGGTCTAGTGCGCTCGACTCGAAATCGAGTGAGCCTAACGCTCCGTGGGTTCGAATCCCACCCTCTCCGCTGTGGAATGCGGAATGATGAATGCGGAATGAAAAACCGTTCATCATTCCGCATTCTGCATTGCGCCGCGCTTCTCTTTTGGGTTTGACTTTTGGGATTTGGGGTTTTGTTATGCTCACCCTCATCGGCTCCGGCGAAACCAGCGAACGCATGCTCAACGCGCATCAATCGCTGCTGGCCCGCCTGCCGCCGCCGCCGCGCATCGCCTTCCTCGACACGCCCGCCGGGTTTCAACTCAACGCCGCCGAACTGGGCGCGGCGACCGCCGCCTACTTCAAAAAATACTTCTCGCTCGACATTGCCCTGGCCGAATATCGCACCGGCGCCGATTCGCCGGAGCCTGCGGCGGCCGCGCTGGCGCGGGCCAACTACCGCATGGCCGGGCCGGGCAGCCCCACCTACGCCATCAAACTCTGGCGCAACTCGCCCGTATACGCCGCGCTCGTCGCAGGCTGGCAAGCCGGAGCGCAGATCGTCCTCGCCAGCAGCGCCGCCATCGCCATCAGCCGCTGGGCGCTGCCGGTGTACGAAATCTACAAAGCGGGGGCCGACCCCTTTTGGGCCGACGGCCTCGACCTGCTCGGTCCTCTCGGCCTCGAACTGGCCATCGTGCCGCACTTCGACAACCCCGAAGGCAAAACCTACGACACGCGCTACTGCTTCATGGGCCTGCCGCGCCTGATGGCCCTCGAAAAGTTGCTGCCGCCTGGCGCCGTGATCCTCGGCATCGATGAGAACACCGCTTGCACCTTCGACTTCGACTCGGCCACCGTGGCCGTGGCCGGGGCGGGGCGCGTTACGATTCGGTTCAACGGCGAAGAGCGTAACTACCCCTCGGGCTCAACTTTTGATCTCGAACGATTGACTCCCGCTCACGCCCTCGCCGCCGCCCCACTCCCCCACCTCCACACTCCCATACTCCCCCACCCCCACCCCCACCCCCTCCACATCCCTCCCCGTCTCCGCGAATGGGCTGCCGAGCGCGACCGCCTGCGCGCCGAAAAAAAGTTTGCCGAAAGCGATCACCTGCGCAACCGCATCGCGGCCGTGGGCTACGCTGTCAAAGATTCTCCATCCGGCCCCGTATTCACCCTCACGCGCCACCCCGGCGCCAACGCCGTCCCTTCGCAACTCGACAAGCCTGCCGCCCTCGAATGGTCGGTGAACCTCCTCGCCTCTCCCGCCGTTGGCGGGAACAACCGCGATGAAATCCTCCGCGCTGCGCGCAGCGTTTTGCAGTGGGCGCCCGAGTCGCTCGAAGTGGTGATAGTGGACAACGGCTCCACCGACGACACCCCCGCCGCCATCGCCGACCTTGCGGTTGAGGATGCGCGCGTGCGCCCCGTCTTCCTCGCCACCGATGTGGGGGAGGGCGGGGGACGCAACGCCGGACTCCGCGCCAGCCGGGGCAGCCGCATCATGATCCTGGGGGGGCACATGCAACTCGTGGGCGACGTGTTCACCCCCCTGGCCGCCACCCTGGCCGACGAGGCCATTGGGGCCACCGGCAGCAACGGCCTCACCTCCGCCGACCTGTTCAACTTCGATCCCGCCCCCACCGCCGAGGCCGATGCCATCGAGTTTTACCTCTTCGCCTTTCGCCGCGACCGGCTGGCGCGGGTGGGCCTGCTCGACGAGAAATTCGTCTTCTATCGCAACATCGACCTCGACTGGAGCATGGCCTTTAAAGACCGGGGCCTGCGCCTCGCCATCACCCACGGCCTGCCGCTCACGGCGCACCCGCACCCATACCTGAGCATGGACCCCGCCGAGCGCGACAGGCTGAGCAAAAAGAACTACCGCCGCTTTTTGGAAAAGTGGCGCGACCGGAAGGACTTGCTGATAGTGAATTCTCACCACTGAGCGCACCGAGAACACCGAGAGAAAATAGTTTTTTTCTCTGTGCTCTCCGTGTTCTCCGTGGTGAAGAAAAGAGTATCGCCATGACCGAACTTGAAACTTTCCGCGCCGAGAAAGACCGGTTCTTCGCCGCCGACCCGCAAAGCCCGCTCACGCCGCAACAGCAAAAGGACTTTCACGGACTGAACTACTTCCCCGAAAACTTTGCGCTGCGGCTGGAGGTGGCCGTGGAGGAGTTCCCCGAAAAGGAAACCATCCACATGCAAACCTCCACCGGTGGGGCGCAGACCTACACCCGCTATGGCAGGTTCAAATTCAGCGTCGAGGGGCAAGAGGCCGAGCTGACCCTCTACTCAGGCCAACACGGATTCTTCTTGCCCTTTGCGGATTCGCTGGCGAACAAAGAAACCTACGGCGCGGGCCGCTACCTGGAGCCGGCGCCAATCGGCAAAGGCAAGTTCCGCGTGGATTTCAACGTTGCTTACAACCCGTATTGCGCGTACAACGACCGCTGGAATTGTCCGTTAACTCCATTCGAGAATCGCCTCAAAGTTCCGATCCGGGCCGGGGAGGGGATATTTCACGAGTAATTCCGCTTTGACGCGCTTCGCTTCGGCAGTTACAATTTCAACTGCCGATGATTGACGTCAACCCACACTTCACCGATCGCACCGCCCTGGTGCTGGAGGCCGCCGCTACCAGCCGCTTCCTCAGCCCCGACCAATATCGCCTCCAACTCGCCGCCGAGCGTCTAGCCCTCATCGCCGGTTTCGACGAATTGATCTGCCTCGACGCACTTCGCTTTCAACCGTTCGATTATCAAATCCACGCCGCGCGCACTGCACTGCGCCGCTTTCGCGGGCGCGGTTTGCTGTGCGACGAAGTTGGATTAGGCAAGACCATCGAGGCCGGCCTGGTCCTCAAAGAATATCTTGCCCGGCAAATGGTGAGTCGGGTGCTGATCGTCGCCCCGCCCGCCCTCGTCGAGCAATGGCGCGAAGAACTGGCGGCCAAATTCAACCTGCCGGATTTTGTCACCTCCGCCGACGCCGAATTCCGCGAACATGGGGCAGGGGCGTGGAGCCGGTTTCCCCGTGTCATCGCCTCGCTCGCCACCGCTCGCCGCGCCGAGCATCGCGCGCAAATCGAAACGATCCTCTACGACCTCGTCGTCGTTGACGAGGCCCATCATCTCAAAAACCGGGCCAGCGTCTCGTGGAAGTTTGTCAACAGCTTGCAGAAAAAATATTTGCTCCTGCTCACCGCCACGCCGGTGCAAAACAGTTTGGATGAACTGTATAACCTCATCACGTTGCTCAAGCCCGGCCAGTTGAAAACGCCGCGCGAGTTTCAGCGCCAGTTTGTGGTGCAGGGCGACCCGCGCCAGCCCAAGAACCGCGGCCGCCTGCGCGAACTGCTGGCCGACGTGATGGTGCGCCACGCGCGCGGGCAGGTGGGAGTGCAACTGCCGCCCCGCCGCGCTCATACTCTTCGCCTCTCCCTCTCGCCCGACGAGCGCGCCCTCTACGACGATGCCAGCACATTGATCCGCGCTTGCCTTCTCCCCGCCACGGCTGATGACGTTCCAGCAGGGGAACCCGCCGTAGGGGGAGCTTCGCGCGGGCCGGGAGTGAAGGGCGCTACTCGCTTCGCCCTCCAAACCCTGCAACGCGAAATCGGATCCAGCTCGCACGCCGCCCGGCCTACCCTGCTTTCGCTGGCGGAACTTCCGGCGCTGGGGCGGCATCGCGCCAGGCTGCGCGAACTGGCCGACCGCGCCGCGCAGGTCAAAACATGGGCCAAGGCCGAGGCGCTCGAAAAACTCCTCAGCCACAATCGCGGCGAAAAGATTCTGCTCTTCACCCACTTTCGCCGGACTCTCGATCAACTTGCCGCCCGCCTCACGGCTCTCGGCCACAACTTCGTCGTTTATCATGGCGGTCTCTCCACCGCCGACAAAAACGCCGCCGTCGAGCGCTTCGAGCGCGAGGCGCAAATCCTGCTCTCCACCGAGGCGGCGGGCGAGGGCCGCAATCTTCAGTTCTGCCAGACGCTGGTGAACTTCGACTTGCCCTGGAACCCGCTGCGCATCGAACAGCGCGTCGGGCGCGTCCACCGCATCGGCCAGGCTCGCCCGGTGGACATCTACAACCTTTCGGCCGGCGGCACTATCGAAGATTACCTGCTCGATATCCTCGACCGCAAGGTGAACATGTTTGAACTCGTCATCGGCGAAATGGACATGATCCTCGGCGAGCTGACCGAAGAGCGCGATTTTGAAGACTTGCTCTTTGAAGTGTGGACGCAGGCCCGCACCGAAGGCGAAGTGCGCGCCGCCATGGAGCAACTCGGCGACTCGCTTGCCGCCGCCCGCGCCCAGTATCAGAAGACGCGCGAATACGACGAAGCTCTTTTCGGCCAGGACTTCGTCGCCGACTAACCCATGTCCGACCTCGCCGACTTCGTCCTCGACTTCTGCCGCGCCGTCGGCGGTGTGGTGGAGCCGCCGGCTTACGGCGTGTACGATGTGCTGCTGCCCGACCCGGTTGCGGCTCAGTTGGGCATCGAACCGCTTCAACGATTCGCGTTTGGCGAAGCCGAAGGGGGCGCGGACGTTGCCGACCTGGTCTACGGCCACCCCCTGGTCGAGCGCATGGCTGAACTTGCCCGGCTGATTCCGGCCTGCGCCCGCTTCTACATCAACGACGTCCGCCTCGACAAGACCGGCCTCGCCGCCCTGGCTCGCGCCGCTTTCTCATTCCCCAACGCCACCCTCGTCGAAGTGCCGCGCACCCTCGAAACACGGGCTATGTTCCATTACCTGCGCTTCAATTTCAAGGCCGCCCTGCTCTCCGACGAAAAACACGAGCACATCGCCTCGGTGTTGATGAACGCCCAGACCGGCACGGTGATGCCGGACTTCTCCACTGCCGAAGGCTACCGTCTCGCCGAATCCCCCGCCTTCACCGACATGGCCGCCGCCCCCGCGCAGTGGACAACGGCCCCCGGCCCGCTTACCCCCGAACCCTTGCGCGCCCTGCTCGACCGCGCCGCCCGCGCCGCCGTCGACTCGCTCACCGCGCCCGTCGCCGCCCTGCAAGCCCGCGCCGCGCGCCACCTCGAACTTGACCGCGCCCGCCTCGAGTCGTATTACGCCGACCTTGAGCGCGATCTCGAGCGCCGCCTCAAACGCGCCGACCCTTCGGCACTCCCTTCGGTCGCAGGGCAGGCTGACGAAACCAAACGGGCCAATCTCGAAAGCAAACTCGCCGCCGCCCGCGCCGACCATGCCGCCAAACTCGCCGACGCCGACGCCAAATACCGCCTGCGCGTCGAACTCGACCTCATCAACCTGGCCGTCATCGCCCAACCCAAACTCACCTTGCCCGTGCGCATCGAGAACCGGCTGGCCGTCGTGACGCGCGCCGTCGTCTGGGATCCCCTGCGCCATCGCATAGAGCCGTTGGCGTGCGAGGTGTGCTTCCGCCCGTTCATCAAACTCTTCCTGTGCGCCAACAATCATCTCGCCTGCGCCGATGATCTGGCCCCGCAATGCGTGGACTGCAAGCGCGTCTATTGCAAATTGTGCGCTCACGAACTTACGGCTTGCGTCGTTTGTGACCGGCCTGTGTGCCAAAAGAGCCTCACCCGTTGCCGCGACTGCGGGCGCGGCACCTGCCGCGAACACGCCGGCCTCTGCCACGCCGCCGACGGCCGGCCGCAAAAAATCGCCGCCGCCCCTGAACCACCTGCGCCGCCCAAGCTTTCGTCCGCTCCCGTTCCGCCGCCTCACCCGAGGCGACCGCCAGCGCGTGACCTGTCGGCTGCCCGGCCAATGCCCAAACTCAAAGCGCCGCCTCCGCCGCCGGCGCGAAGCGAACCCCGCGACCCCGGCTACCGACTCGATGTGCGAGTCGAAAATGACGAGCCGGCCGTCGTCGCCTTCGTCCTCGCCAAAGGCGACCGCATTATCGCCCAACGCGAATGGAAACTGACCGGCGAGGGCATCCTCGTGAACTGTAACTGCGAGAAAGGCCGGGAATGCCCGGCGGCGATGACCAGGCTCAAACCGGAGTCGGCGGCGCAAATCGAATCACAACTCGCGACCGAGATCACCAGACTGCGCGCCGAATATCACATCCCTGCTTATCGTTCCGCCATTGTCGCCGTGCAAGGCAACAATCTCATCCGCCTTCCCAAACTCAGGTTGCGCGGCCAGTGGAAAGATGAGGCGCTCCTGAACGCCGCCCGCGCCTCTTTGGAGGCCGCTGAATCAGACGACACGATTGTCAATTATCCGCCCTGGGCGCAAGCCTTCAGCCCCGACGAAGAAGCGCGCTACTTGCCCGACATCGAACGGTTCACGCAGATCGCCTACGGCTGGCTGTGGCACGAGGGCGCGCTCAAAGCCGACGAACTCATCGCCCTCACGGCCTCGCTCGCCCAACCCGGCGCGTGGTATTCGCCCGAACGCGCTCACTCCCTCTTGAAAACTGATCCAATGTTTCGCCTCCTCCCGGCGAACGTCATCTCCATCGAAAGCGTGGCCCATCCGCTCAAAGTGTTGAAGGAGAAAGAAGAGCGCCGCCTGCCGCCGCGCCCCTTCACCGCCAAAGAGTTGCTGGACGTCACCGGCGGCCTGCCCGCGCTCACCGCGCGCGAAACCGAGATCGAGCGCGAGCTTAATCGGCGCGCCGGCCAGAAGCTAAACCTCCACTCGCTCCAGCGCCTCATCCGCAACACGGACAAGCCCGGCGAAGTCTCCTCGTTCGTTTTCGATGCCTGCCCGCCTCATGATGCGGCAGAGGCCAATCATCTCCTCCAACTCTGCACAGAATTATGGAACAACACCTTCCGCTACGAACTGCGCGGGCGGACACCGAATGAGATGTATAGCCGGTGACGATTTCCCGCCCGGAGACGCCAGGCCGCCCTCATTCAAATCCCTTTCGCGGCCTTGATTGAGCGCGAGAGCGCGAGACGCCGGTCGATCCGGGCACGGAACCTGCTATACTGATCATCGGTCACTCGTTATGGAGCCGCTCTCATGTCCGATCGCGATCTCGCCGCCCGGCGATTGCTAGTCGTCACCGAAGAGGAACTCCAGCACCTCGTGCTCGACATACACGACGGCCCGGTGCAGAATCTTTTTGCCGCCCTCAGCCAACTGTCGTTGTTGCGCGCCCGAATGGCGGCGCTGTCCGAAGCGCCCATCGAGTGCGCCCCTGCTCTTACCCGCGCCATCGGCCTGCTCGAACTCTCACTGAATGACATTCGCAGCCTGATTGGCGCATTTCACGCGCCGGAATTTGCCGGGCGCGGGCTGGCCGAGATCATCGAAGACCTCGCCGTCCAACACGAAACGCTCACCGGCGGCGCGGTGGCGCTGGAGATCGTCAACCCTCTGCCCGTGGCGCCACTGACCGTCAAGATCGCCCTCTATCGCATCCTGCAGGAAGCGCTCTCAAACATTCACCGCCACGCCGGAGTCAACGCCGCCGCCGTGCGCGCCTGGGCCGAAGGAGAACGGTTGTGCCTTGAAGTGGCCGATGCCGGCCGCGGGTTTCAGCCGCCGCCGCTCAGCGGGCCGGAGGCCACCGAGCGCCACGAACACATCGGCCTGCGCGGGATGCGCGAGCGCGCGGCGCTGGTGAACGGCGAGATTTGCGTGGACAGCCGCCCGGGCCGGGGCACCCGCGTGCGGGCGGAGATTCCGCTCAATGGCTGAGAAAAGATCGGTGCGCCTGGTTCTGGCCGACGATCACGCCCTCGTGCTCGAAGGCTTGAGCGCCCTGCTGGCCGCCGAGTCTGATCTGAACGTGGTCGCCACTGCCACCGACGGCGAGCGCCTCCTCGATGCCCTGCGCCGCTTCCGGCCCGACGTGGCCGTGCTCGATCTGCAAATGCCATACATGGACGGCCTGACTTGTCTGCAGCATCTCCGGGCCGAGGGCCTGCCGGTGCGGGTGCTTGTCCTCAGCGCATTTGGCGACGCCCATTCCCTGCGCGCCGCCGTCGAAGGCGGCGCCGATGGCTTCGCCCTCAAAACCGATCCTCCGCAGCTTACCGTCACTGCCATTCGCCAGGTCGCCGCCGGGCAGATGGTCTTTCCGCAAGCCGCCCGGCGTTGGCTGACGCCCTCGCCTCCATCCGACTCCGACTTGTTGAGCGAACGCGAACAGGCCGTGCTGGCGCTCGTGGCCGAGGGCAAGAGCAATGCCCAGATTGCCCAGGCGCTCGGCCTGAGCGAGAACACCGTCAAGTTTCATCTCCGCAATCTTTTTACCAAACTAGGCGTAACTAACCGCACCGCCGCCGCCGCTCAATATCACCGCCGCTCGTAGCCCCAAGCCGGCCTCTCACACGCCCCACCCGTTCGGGCGGGCGTCCTCCTCCTAACGATTTTCATAAACCGCCCTCGCGGACGTTCCGCACAACGGG
The DNA here is from genome assembly GCA_016213135.1 of Chloroflexota bacterium. Lineage (GTDB taxonomy): Bacteria > Chloroflexota > Anaerolineae > Anaerolineales > VGOW01 > VGOW01. The sequence continues at coordinate 20,920 of JACRBQ010000071.1, forward strand.
CGCAACGACTATCCTGTTTCCAATGTTGCCGCCCGCTGGTTGGAACTGACTTGAAAATGCCGCGTAGCGTGGGAGCGGGTTGCACCCGCGACGATATTCTTATGCGCGGCGGTGAATGCAATTCATCACGACTGCTATCAAGAAACATGAACCGGCAATTCTAATGGAGACAAAACGTGACCATCCTAACCGCCGCCCCGACCGCCCAATTGAGTGAGAAATACAAAGCCGGTGTGCGCCCGTATGCCGTCGATTATTACGTCCCCGACTACATTCCCCTCGACACCGATCTGCTGTGCGCCTTCCGCATCCAGCCCAAAGACGGCGTGGACATGGTGGAAGCCGCCGCCGCCGTCGCCGCCGAATCGTCCACCGGCACGTGGACGGAAGTCTGGTCGAACCAGTTGACCGACCTGGACTTCTACAAAGCGAAGGTCTATCGCATCGAAGACGATATCGCCTACATCGCTTACGCGCTGGACTTGTTCGAGGAGAACAGCGTCGTCAACATCATGTCATCCATCGTCGGCAACGTCTTCGGCTTCAAGGCGGTGGAGGCCCTGCGACTGGAAGACATGCGGCTTCCGGTGGCCCTGGTCAAAACTTTCCCCGGCCCCAACGTCGGCATCTACGACGAGCGCGTCTGGTCGAACAAGTGGGATCGCCCGTTGCTCGGCGGCACGGTCAAACCCAAACTCGGCCTATCGCCCAAAGCCTACGCGACCATCATTTACGAATGCCTGGTGGGCGGGCTGGACACGACCAAGGACGACGAAAACATGAACAGCCAGCCCTTCAGCCGTTGGCGCGACCGCTTCACGTACGGGCAGGAGGCAGTGGCGAACGCCATGGCCGAGACAGGCGAATTCAAAGGCCATTGGCACAACGTCACCGCCGGCTCGACCGAGGAAAGCCTGCGCCGGCTGGAATACGTCGCCGGCCTGGGCAGCAAAATGTGCATGTTCGATTTCCTCACCGCCGGGTTTGCGGCCTCCGCCGACGTGTTCAAACGGGCGGGCGAACTCGGGCTGATCGTCCACTGCCACCGGGCCATGCACGCCGTGTTCACCCGCCAGAAGAATCACGGCATCCACATGCGCGTCGTCGCCAAATGGCTGAGACTCTCCGGCGGTGACCACCTGCACACCGGCACGGTCGTGGGCAAACTCGAAGGCTCCTGGAACGAGACCCTGGGCATCATTGACCTGCTGCGCGAACGCGTGACCCCGGCCAACCCGGAGCGCGGCCTGTACTTCGAGCAGGACTTCGCCGGGTTGAAGACGACCTGGCCGGTGGCCTCCGGCGGCATCCACGTCCTCAACATCCCCGACCTGTACAGGATTTACGGCAACGACGCCTTCTGGCTGTTCGGCGGCGGCACCCACGGCCACCCGCGCGGCAGCCGCGCCGGGGCGCGGGCCAACCGCGTAGCCACTGAGGCCGTCGCTTCCGGCCAGACGCTGGACCAGGCGGCCCGCTCCTGTCCCGAACTGCGCGAAGCGATGGAGTTGTGGGGCAATGTCAAGTTCGACGTGTCAGAATAACCCCCATGGCAGACTTTCGATTGCCGGTTCCGGATTTTGCGAACGGCTCAATCCGAAATCTCAAATCTGAAATCTGGAATTACCTATGATCCGACAACGCCCGATCATTATCGCCATAGTGGGCGACAGCGCCGCCGGCAAGACGACGATTACCAAAGGCCTCACCGACCTGCTGGGGCCGGAGCGCGTCACCCACGTGTGCACCGACGACTACCACAAGTACGACCGTAGAGAGCGCGCGCAGCTGGGCATCACTCCTTTGCATCCCGACTGCAATTACCTTGACGTACTGGAACTGCACCTCGAACGGCTCCATTACGGCCAGCCGTTCCTCAAGCCGGTTTACGATCATTCCAATGGCGCACTGGTGCGCCCCGAATACGTCCGGCCCTGTGAGTTTGTCGTCGTCGAAGGTCTGCTCGGCTTTCACACCGCCGTCATGCGGCAGTTCTACGACGTGAAGGTGTTTCTCGATCCGCCCGAAGACCTGCGGAAGGTGTGGAAGATCAAACGCGACACGACGAAGCGCGGCTACACGCCGGATCAAGTGCTGGCCGAAATGGCAAGGCGCGAGGCGGACTCGCGCGATTACATCCGCCCGCAACGCGAGTATGCCGATATGGTCGTGCGCTTTGCCCCGCCCGAAGGCGCCGCGCCGGAGCAAGCCGGCCCCAATCTCAACGTCCGGCTGGTTCTGCGTCCGACCATCCCGCACCCCGATTTGTCTTATCTGGTGGATAGCCGCCACAGCCCGCCATCGGGCATCCGGTTGGAGCTTGGCCGTGACGGCGGCCGCCCGGTGGACTTTCTGAACATTGACGGCAGCGTGACCGCAGACCATGCCGAGCAGCTGGAGAATGCGATCTGGCAACACTTGCCAGACTTGCGCTCGCTGCGCGAAGAACAGTTCGGCGATTACCAGGATCGGACGGAGGTGCGGCACAGCCATCCGCTGGCCCTGACGCAACTCCTGCTCACCTATCATCTGCTGCGGAAGTACAACGACGTGGCGCAGTTGCCTTTTGCGGCCCCGGTGGCCGCCCTCAGCCGGCTGCAACCCGCGCCGACACTGAACGGTGGATAAGGGGCGGCTCATGACCGACACCACTCTCTCACCGACAACGCCCGCCCTTGCCGCCTCCAGTGACCCGCTGCGCCGCGCCGCCGATGCCGTCCGCGTGTTGGCCATGGACGGTGTGCAAAAGGCCAACTCCGGCCATCCGGGAATGCCGATGGGCATGGCCGATGCCGCCGTGGTGCTGTGGACCCGGTTCCTCAAACACAACCCGGCCGATCCCCACTGGCCCGACCGCGACCGATTCGTCCTCTCTGCCGGGCATGGGAGCATGTTGCTCTATTCTCTGCTGCACCTCACAGGCTACGACTTGCCACTGGCGGAACTGAAACGGTTCCGCCAGTGGGGCAGCAAAACGCCCGGACATCCCGAACACGGCCTCACCCCCGGAGTCGAAACCACCAGCGGCCCCCTGGGGCAGGGCATCGCCAATGCCGTGGGCATGGCCCTCGCCGAGCGCTGGCTGGCCGGGCGTTTCAACCGTTCCGGCTTCGATGTCGTCAATCACTATACCTACGTGATCGCCAGCGACGGCGATTTAATGGAAGGCGTGTCGCACGAAGCCTGTTCTCTGGCCGGGCATCTCGGGCTTGGCAAGCTGATCGTGCTATACGACGACAACGGCATCAGCATTGACGGTCCGACTGCCCTCTCGTTTAGCGAGGACGTTTTGGCCCGCTTCCAGGCTTACGGCTGGCACACCCGGCGCGTGGCGGGCCACGATCACGCGGCAGTCGAGGCCGCGCTCTGCGCCGCGCAAACGGAGACGGCCCGCCCCTCGTTCATTGCCTGCAAAACACACATCGGCTTCGGCAGCCCCAACCGGCAGGACAGCAACAAGGCGCACGGCGAGCCGCTGGGCGCGGATGAAGTCCGGCTGGTGAAAGAGCGATTCGGCTGGCCGCCCGAGGCCGAGTTCCACATTCCGGATGAAGTGCGGGCTGCCATGCGGCAATCCGGCGCTGAAGGCACAGATCGGCAACGGGGGTGGAACATCCTCTTCGCCCGCTACGATGAAGCCTACCCCGATCTGGCCGCCGACTTCCGCCGCGCGATGAGCGGCGAACTGCCGTCCGGGTGGGATGCCGCGTGGCCGACGTTCCCCGCCGATAAACCGCTGGCTACCCGCGCCGCCTCGGGCGCCGTGCTCGACGCCATCGCGCCGCGCCTGCCGACCCTGATCAGCGGCTCGGCTGATCTAACGCCGTCAAACAACACCCGGCCTAAAAATGAAAAGCCGCTGACCTGCGACAATTTCACGGGGCGATACATTCACTTCGGTGTGCGCGAGCATGGCATGGGCAGTATCCTCAACGGTCTGGCCTTGCACGGCGGCCTGCGTCCGTGCGGCGGCACCTTCCTCGTCTTCGCCGATTACATGCGCCCGGCCATTCGCATGGCGGCGATCATGAATCTGCCCGTCGTCTTCATCTTCACCCACGACAGTATCGGCCTGGGCGAAGACGGCCCCACGCATCAACCCGTCGAACACCTGACGAGCCTGCGAGCCATCCCGAACCTGTTTGTCTTCCGGCCGGCCGATGCCGCCGAAACGGCCGCCGGCTGGCGCGTGGCGCTGGAGCGCCGGCACGGCCCGACGGTGCTGGCGCTCACCCGGCAAGCCGTGCCGGTGCTGGATCGGGACACGAGTGGCGCGGCGCGCGGCGCGTACGTCCTGGCCGACCCTTCGACTTCCTCTTCGACAAGCTCAGGGCGCCGGCTCAGGGCAAGCGATCCGCAGGCGATATTGATCGCCATCGGCTCCGAGGTTCACATCGCGCTTGAAGCGCAAAACCTGCTGGCCGCGCAAGGCGTGCGGGCGCGCGTGGTTTCGATGCCGTGCCGCGAATTGTTCGAAGCGCAAACGGCCGACTACCGCGAGAGCGTTCTGCCGGCGCATGTTCGGGCCAGGGTGGCGGTGGAGGCCGGGGTGACACTCGGCTGGGGAAGGTACGTGGGGTTGGACGGGGCGGCCATCGGGTTAGATCGGTTCGGCGCGTCCGCGCCGTATCAGGTTCTGTACCGTGAGTTGGGGCTGACCGCCGCCGCCGTGGCGGAAGCCGCTCTGCGACTATCGCGCCAAGCCGATCGCGTTCAGAGCAGATAGGCTGTCGCTGACCGCGCGAGGTCTACTCCCGCAAATAAAACGGCACGTCGATGATGACCCGCGTCCTGTCAAACGCCCGGCGCTGATAAAGCAATGCCAGCTTGATGATCCATGCGGTCTGGTTGTGCAACAGGGCTTCCCACCACTTGGCCAGCACAAACTCCGGCAGCAGCACCGTGGCCGCCTGCCCGTCATTGTGCTCGGCATCCGTGCGATCGAGAAACTCCATAAACGGGCCAACCACCGACCGGTAGGGCGAGGGGACGATTTCCAGTCTGGCGTCTTGGTACAGCCCCCAGCTCTGCCACTGTTGGCGCAGTTTCTCGCCGCCGCCCGGCTCGATTTCAATATACACGGCCGTCACGTTGTTGGAGATTGCCCGCGCATAGCGCAACGCTTCGATGACGCCCCGGTGGAGGCTGGCGAGAGGTACCACGATGCGCGGCTGCGAGAGCGGCCTGAGCGAGGGCGGCAGGCCGCGCAAAGTCAGTTCGGCGGCCACTTGCTGATAATGGCGATAGATGCGGTGAAAGCCCAGCACGAGCAACGGGATGAGCAGGATCACTATCCAGGCGCCATCCAGAAACTTGCTCAGGCCGATGATCACGACGGTTGTCGTAGTCGTCAGCGTTCCCAAACCGTTTAGCGCTGCCTTCACTTGCCAATTGCGTCCGCGTTGCCGCAGCCAATGGACGACCATCCCGGCTTGCGACAGGGTGAAAGCCAGGAACGCGCCAATGGCGAACAACGGAATCAGTCCGTGAGTATCCCCCTCGAAAACCAAGACCAGCATGCCTGCCAGGCCCGCCAAAAGCAAAATGCCGTTCGAATAGACCAATCGGTCGCCCAGGAACGTGAGTTGGCGGGGCAAATATCCGTCTCGCGCCACAATGGACGCCACGCGCGGGAAGCCGACGAAACTGGTGTTCGCCGCCACCATCAAAACCAGCAATGTGGAAGCCTGCACCAGCAGATAGGGCACGCCCGACCCCCAAATGCGCCGGGTCAATGCCGACAGGATCGTTTCGCCGGGGCCGGCGACAACGGCGAAGTATTGAGTGAGGCCGGTCGTGCCGATAAACAAAACACCCATCAGGATTGCCATGGCGAACATGGTCTGGTTGGCATGTTTTGATTCGGGTGATTTGAAAATGGGCACGCCATTGCTAATAGACTCGACGCCCGTGAGCGCCGTGCAACCGGCCGAGAAAGTGTGGAGGATCAAGAACAGCGTCACCGCCCCGGTGGGGAGGGGCGCGGTCACCGTGAAAGAGCCGGGGCCCTCCACCACCGCGCGAACGACGCCGACGGCAATCAGCACCAAATACATCGCCAGGAAGAAATACACGGGCACAGTCATGATCGTGCCCGACTCGCGCAGGCCGCGCAAGTTGGCGAGGGTGACAATGGCCAACAAAATGAGAGACAGGAGGGTGCGGTGGGGCCACAACCCGGGAAAAGCGGAAGCCGCCGCCGCTACTCCCGCCGTTACGCTCACGGCCACGTTCAACACGTAGTCGGTCATCAGCGCCCCCGCCGCCACCAGCCCGACGTTCACTCCCAGGTTTTCGCGCGCGACGGTGTACGAGCCGCCGCCGCTGGGATACGCTTGGATGGTCTGGGTGTACGAGAGCGCCAGCACGGCCAGCAGCACCGCGATGGCCAGCGCGATGTACCACGAGTAGGCCAGCCCGGCGGCCCCGGCGACCACCAGCCCCAGAAAAATCTCTTGATTGGCGTAAGCGATTGAAGATAAGGCATCGGGCGACAGCGCGGCCAGCGCCCGGAAATTCGACAGCCGCTCGTCGCCCATGCGCTTGCTGGAGATCGGCGGACCTATCAGAAGTTCACGCAAGCTTCTCACGGCACGAGGCTCCTTGTTCAGCGATGAATTATGTGCCGGGTAATGATATACCTCTCTCTGCGATCATGCCGCGGAGGGTGTAAGATTGCCCTGCCCGCTCGTCAAAATCTCAATAGCTGTCATTGGACTTTGGATTATGCCAGATGAAGAAACCCCGCTGAACCCACTGCAGGTGACGCCGTCGCGCGCCCGGCAAATCCGCGTCCCCAAAACATTCGCCGCCATGAAGCACCGCAACTTCCAGCTTTACTTTGGCGGGCAGTTGGTTTCGGTGGCCGGGACGTGGATGCAGATCATCGCCCAGGGGTGGGTGGTGTATCAGATCAACCATTCGGAGTTGACGTTGGGCATCGTGGGCTTCGCCTCGGCCATCCCGGCCCTGCTCATCTCGCCGTGGGGCGGCGTGGTGGTCGACCGCATGCCCAAGCGCAGCCTGCTGGTGATCACCCAAATAAGCGCCATGCTGCTGGCCTTCATCCTCGCCGCGCTCGCGTTTGCCGGCGCGGTGCAGGTGTGGCACGTGGTGTTGCTGGCCGCCGGGCTGGGCGTGGTCAACGCCTTCGACGGCCCGGCTCGTCAGGCCTTTGTGGTGGAGATGGTGGGGCGCGAGGACATGAACAACGCCATTGCCATGAACTCGATGATGTTCAACGGGGCGCGAGTGATAGGCCCGGCCATTGGCGGGCTGCTGCTCGCCACCGTGGGCGCGTCGTGGTGCTTCCTCTTCAACGGCCTCTCATTCCTCGCCGTCATCGCCGGGCTGCTCGCCATGCGCCTGCCGGCGCATCAGGCCCCGCAGCGCCTCACCTCGCCGTGGCATCTGCTCACCAGCGGCCTCAAATACGTGTATGCCCACAGCGAATTGTTCGCCTTGCTGCTGCTCGCGCTCATCTTCAGCGTGTTCGGCATTTCGTACAGCACGCTGCTACCCGCGTTTGTGGATCAGATGCTGCACCGGGGCGCGGCCAGCTTCGGCGCGATCAACGCCGCCTCGGGCTTGGGGGCCGTCACCGGGGCGCTGGCGGTGGCCCAGTTTGGCGACCGGGGCTTTCGCGGGCGGTGGCTGGTGGTCGCCAACGCCGCCTTCCCGCTGCTCCTGTTTGCCTTTGCCTACAACCCCTCGTACCCGTTGGCGCTGCTGCTATCGTTCGGGCTGGGCGTGGGCTTCATGCTGCAATTCACCCTCATCAACATCCTGCTGCAAACGCACGTGGCCGACGACATGCGGGGCCGGGTGCTCAGCCTGTACACCCTCACCTTCTTCGGCTTTGCGCCGTTCGGCAACCTGGCCATGGGCACGCTGGCCGAAAGCTGGGGCCTCAGCCTCACCATCGGCCTCAGCGCCGCCGTGGCCGCCGCCCTGGCCGTGGCCGTCATTTGGGCCGTTCCTCGCCTGCGGCAGATGGCGTAGCCCAAAACGTATCCCCTATTCACAGGAGGCAAACGATGAAATGGCTCACCCGTTCGCACGTTCACGTAGACCGCGTGGCCTGTCCGTGGCTCATCTCGCGCTTCGTGGACAACGAGGCCGAGTTCCTGTTTGTGCCAAAGAGTCAGGTGGACAAGGTTGCCGCCGAGACCGGGGCCATTCCGTTTGACGCGCCCGGTGTGGAACTGGGCCACGTGGATGGCCGCTGCTCGTTCGAGTCGATCATGGTGAAATATGATCTGAAGGACCCCGGCCTGCAACGATTGGCGAAGATCGTCCACGCCGCCGACGTGGAGGCCGACCTCGACACCGACCCCATCGCCCGAGGGTTGGAGGCCATCGCCTCCGGCTACAGCTTGCGCTTTCCCGACGACGAGGAGAACCTGGCGCGGCAGTTTGAGGTGTACGACGCGTTGTATGCCTGGTGCCGATTGCAGGCGGCGAAGGGGTGGTAGCCCTATCCCAGCTTGCCCCCACACTGGCCGCAGAAGGTGTGGGCGGGCGGCAGGCCGCTTGCGCCGCAATGGGGGCACGTTTGCGCCGGGGCGGCCTCGGCCCAACGCCGGCGCACGGCGTCGTAGTCGGGCTTGCGCTTTTCGCCAAAGGCCTGCACGGCCTCGATGGTTTCGGGCGCGGCGGCATGGATGCCCAGCCAGTCGCGGGCATGGCCGATGGTGAGGCCCCACGACAGATCGCGCCAGAAATTGATTTGCTGTTTGGTGTAGCGGGTCACTTCCGGCAGCTTGCGGTAGAGCTTCCCGGCCATGGCGTCCACGGCGGCGTCGAGCTGGGCGCGCGGCGTCACCTGATTCACCAGCCCCCACTCCAGCGCTTTGGCCGCCGGAATCTCCTCGTTGAGCAATAACATCTCCCGCGCGCGCCGGTCGCCCACGACGAGCGGCAGCCACTGGGTGGCCCCGGCCGCCGCCACCGAGCCGTGCGACGCGCCCACCTGCCGGATGTAAATGTCGTCGGCGGCAATGGCGAGATCGCACGACAGGTTGAATTCGTTTCCCCCGCCGACCACGATGCCGTTGAGCCGCGCAATGGACGGCTTGCCCAGGTTGCGCAAACGGTCGTGGGCATCGATAAACGCGCCCATCCACTTCCAGTAATTCTGCGGCACTTCCGCAAACTGCTTCTGCTCGTTCAAATCGGCGCCGGTGCAAAAGGCCCGGTCGCCCGCGCCCGTCAGCACCAGCACGGCAATGCCATCGTCGAACGACACGTCGAGGAAGGCCTCGCGCAGTTCGAGCAGCATGGGGTAGCACACCGCGTTCAGCACCTCGGGGCGGTTGAACGTGACCGTGGCGCGGTAATCCTGCTTGTCGTAGCGAATGTGCTGGAAGTTGAATGACGAGGCCGGGCGGCCCCGGTAAGGGGATTCTGAATGGTTCATTGTTTCATTATCCATTGTTCATAATTCACGCCAGCTTTTTCAGTTCGGGGGGAGTGCCGCCGGGGCGCACCACGTCTTCCATCACGTCGGCGAAGAGCAGGGTGTAGAGGCCGTGAGCAAATTGGCGCAGGGTGTACCCGGCCCGCGTGCCGCTGTCGGAGCGCAGGGCCGCATCCATGGCGGCGCGGTCGGCAAAATAAAACTCGTGCGTTTTGTAGAACTCGGCGGGGCCGGTGGGGCTGCCCTCGATGTGGCTGACTTCGACTCGCAGGATGCCGGGCATGGCCTCGGCAAACGGCACGAAGTTGTGCGACCAGGCGTCCTCAAAGGCCGAAATGTCGGGCGGGGTGCGGAAGAGGATGGTGAGTTTGTGCATGGGAGGCAATGAACAATGAACAATGGACAATGAACAATGGGGAAGGGCGGGTCAGTTGGGGAGGGTGGAGAGGGCGCGGTCGAAGTCGTCGAGCACGTCGGCGGTGTCTTCGATGCCGGTGGAGTAGCGGATGAGTCCGTCGGGGATGTTCATGCGGGCGCGGTCGGCGGCGGAGAGGCGCGAGTAGTTCATGACGGCGGAGAGTTGAATGAGCGAGTCGACGTTGCCGAGGCTGGCGGCCAGGGTGGCAAGTTGCAGTCGGGCGATGAGGGCTTTGCCCGCTTCGGCGCCGCCCTTGAGTTCAAAGGAGATCATGCCGCCGAAGCCGCCAGGCATTTGCTTTTGCGCCGTGCCGTGGCCGGGGTCGGCGGGCAGGCCGGGGTAGCGCACCCCGGCCACTTTGGGGTGGGCGGCGAGGTAACGGGCCACGGCCATGCCGTTGGCGCAGTGGCGCTCCATGCGCAGGGCAAAGGTTTTGAGACCCAGGTTGCCCAGCCAGCATTCCATGGGGCTGGGTACGCCGCCGTGGTTGCGCAGCATGAGCAGCACTTGTTCGTCCACGAATTCAATGTGCGGGCTGACGACCACGCCGCCCAGGTGGGAGCCGTGGCCGGCGAGGTATTTGGTGGTGGAGTGGGCCACCATGTCCACGCCCAGAGTCAACGGGCGTTGGCAGTAGGGAGTGGCAAAGGTGTTGTCGGCCATCACCCACAAGCCGTGGCGATGGGCCACGTCGCACAGGGCGGGGATGTCCAGCACAAGCATGGCCGGGTTGGACGGGGTTTCGATGTACAGCAGCGAGGCATTGGCGTGGGCGCGGATGGACGCTTCCCAGCCGCCGGGCGACAGGTCGTCCACCCACACCGTTTCGATTCCGTATCGCGGAACCACTTCGGTGAAGAAGTTGAAGGCGGTGTTGTAGAGCGAGCGCTGAACCAGCACGGCTTGCCCGGCGCGCACCCGCGCCAGCACGCCGCTGGAAATGGCGGCCATGCCGCTGGCGAAGGGGACGGC
>JACRBQ010000072.1:0-5000 GCA_016213135.1 Chloroflexota bacterium
CAGTGGGCGAAGTTGGCGATTGAACGCACGACGCCGATGCTCCTGGGCCTGTTTTCGCTGATCACGCTCCTGGCGCACCATCTGACGGTCAACCACTCCTTTCCCATGCGAACGGCGGCTTGGTACTGCAAGTCCGAACCGGCGTTCGCCGACGCCATCGCGCTCGTCCGACACCATCTGTGGACATCCGTGAAACTCGTGAACTCACCCCTGCAAACGCCATCTCTCGCAATTCCCAGCGCCCTCTTCAATGGCTGTTGGACACTGTCTGCTATGCACCTTGAAATGGATAAAGTCCAGCATCAGAGAGTGCAGCTGGGTACCACTCAGCAATGATGGCAGGACGTCCGTGATATTCTCCAAACCAATAGGGTTTAGCAATGTTTGGATGCTCGCTTGCCGCTGTCCAGATCTCGCATTCCCGAATGAAAGCATTAATGTCAGTTGAGCCTTGCAAGGTTTTCAGCGCGACAGGCGGGTCCGTAGGATCGACTGGGATTAACTTGTAGACGACTCCCATACCCCCTCGTAATTCACCGGCAACGACATACTTCGAGCCCCTGAGTTCTTCAAATGCATAGACTGATCCCAGCGCAAGGGGGAATCTCACCATGGTCATGTCTTTCCGTACTATCAGAATACGCTTGCGATCACCATTACCGATGGCAGTGGCGCCTAACGGTCAGCATCAGGCGCAGGACGGTATTACCCGAACATTCGCGGGCAAGACTCGCTGGAACCGTCCGACACCCTGCGAGGGCGAGGCGTAGCCGAGTCGGGTGCAAAGTCGCCCAACCGCGATTATAACGTGTGTTCGTCCCCCGACAGTTTATTCCCCGGACTCGCTCCCGGTGCGCCCTGTTCGCCAACTGCGGCAGCAACAAGAGCATCCTGAGCGGTGGCGAACCGAGGGGTCGCCGTGCAGTCGAAGGACACCGCACCCTTCGACCTCGGCTCGCGGTACTCGCGAGCCTTCGCTCAGGGCTTAGATGGAGCTTTCGATGGTTCCGTCTGCCGTCACCCAGGCGCAAGCCATGCGCGGGGTGTTGAAGGCGTGGCCCACGCGGCCCTGCGCGTCCACCACGATGAGGCCGCCTGTGCCGGTGGTGCGCTCAACGCGCAGCCGGTCGTCAACGACGTGGTCGGCGGCGTGCCGGTGCTGGTGGTGTTCGACGCGGACAGCGGGACGAGCGCGGTCTTCGACCGGCAGGTGGACGGGCAGACGCTCACGTTCTCGGCCGGTACGGGGGCAACGGCAAGCGTTGCGCCCTACGTGACGTTGACCGACTCCGAGACGGGTTCGACGTGGACGGGCATGAGCGGCCTCGCCGCCAACGGGCCGCAGGCCGCGAACACGACACACCGTTAAGTCAGGGGTGCGGCACGCGCGTGTTCCAGCGCATCAGCCCCGAACCGTTGACGAATTCCGTTTGTTTCGAGCGGCCCAGATAGCGAAAGAACTCGTACAAGTTCGCCTTGACGGCATGGACGATCGCGGGCGTCGAGAGGTCGGTCAGGATGCGGTTCATGGTCACACCAAAATAGCGCTCGCCTCAGACTTGCCAGGCCGGGTAGTTGGCGTGCACCCAGTCCACGAAGTAGCGGCGGAGTCGCTCCAGCTTCGCAGGCTCCTGCCGCTGCATAGCCGCCTCGCTCGAGAGGTCGAGGTCTTCTTGCGCGGCCAGGAGGGGGCGCAGAGCCGCCCCCATAGCCGCCCCTAGCGCCGGCTCGACATCCCGTCCCCAGTCTTCTGCCTCTACAGTGAGCACGGCCGGGCTGCTACGCACGAGGCCGTGTCGCCCGACCGCAGCCTGTGTCAGGTGGGGGTCCAGGGACATGGCGACCGTGAAGGGAGACGGTAAGGCGGGCGGCTTGCGCTGCCGCCACTCTTGGGCACACCGCCGGGCAAACGCGCGGATGGCATCGGCGCTCGCCACGCCGTTTCCGTACAGCGGTGTGGTCTCACTCCGGCTGGAGGAGCGCTTCACGGCGAGGAAGGGTGTCCCGTTGAGTATCCCGTCCACTTGCGCTTCGAGGGCGGCATCACCAGTGATGCCGAGCAGCGGAACGCCCACAAGCCAGGCAGCGGCGTGGCTTTCAGTCACGAGTGCACCATCTACCGCCACACGGAAGTGCGGGACGAAGGTGTGGCTGATGAACCCGTCCGTGGTCCCGCAACGAGCGTGGAAGCCGACCTGGAACAGCCCGTCAAACCCCTTACCCCGGGAACCGCGCCCGTAGGGCCTGACTTGGTCGGGAAGATCCTCCCAGAGCACGTTCGGCCATCCCAGGCCATGCCCATTCATGACGACGACCTCCGTCGCCCCACCTTCCAACAATCCGGAGGCGGCAGCCACGACGTCGGCGGTGAACTTGCGACGACCCGTCTGCCAGTAGTGGGGGAACACCGGCCAGCACTCGTGATGGTCGGTGATCTCGGACATCCCCTCCATACCCGTCCAGAGCAAGATCCGCATATCTCAGCCTCCCACATCGCTTTTCGTCGAAGTTTTCAGGTAAATGCCTAGCGAGGCAGTTCAGGTTGTGCGTCGCACCCTGTTTAGCAGGAGTGTTTCACTTCAAAAGCCGGGTGCGATGCACGGAAGGGCGAGCAGTCACATTTTCACGCCATAGCAGGCTTGCCCATCATCATCCGCTCAGACCAGATGGCGTAGCCAGTCACGATCAAGGCCGCGCTCAAAGCCAATCCGCTGATGATCAATACGGCATAGGGCAGGGGCGGAACAAAGGCCACCGCCGAGCCAATGATGAACAGAACGCCGCTCCACTTGGGCAGAGTGGCAGAACGCAGGATGGCAATGCCGAGCAGGATCGCGCCCACGGTGAAAACCAGGCCGGTGACCAGCAGGAACAGCCCTAGCGAGCCTCCCAGCAAGGGCCCGGCCGGATCGAGCAAGGCCTGCGCATTGGGGTCGGCGGCCATGACCGGCACAACGAAGGCCTCGAGGGCAAACGCGAAGATGAACAGGGCAACCCCGCCGAAGGTCAGCAGGTAGCCGATGAAGGCCAGCCCGCCGCCGGCGCGCTGATAGAGGCTGCTCAGCCCAAGCAGTACCGGCACGGCCCCGATCAACAGCAGGCCGTGCGCCAGCGCCCAGCGCGCGCTGAGCACCGCGCCGGGGTCTGCGGCATCGTTCGGGTGGATGAGCAGTCCGACGCCCATCAGAATGCCGCCGATCAGCAGGGCCAACCCCTGCCAGCGAGAGTTCGAGTTCATGTTCATGGTTTCCTCCAAAAGGATAGGGTTAGGGTTGCAGACTTCCGAAGTCCTGAGGACTTCGGAAGTCTATGTCTATGGGGTGTAATTTGCCCGCGGATACGCCAGTTGAAATCCAGTGCGCGACATGTTGTGGAACGATGGGTTCGGATGCTGAGGAGTTTCCTCGCCGGTCTCCGTCACCAGCCAGCGGCAGCCGAGCGCGCCGCCGTCGCGAATGCGTTGCGCCATGATGGCGCCCTGCGCGCCGCGTTGGCGATGGGTGGGCAACGTCGCGCCAATACCAAGCCAGCCCACCTCGCCGCGAACGAAGAGCGCCCCGGTTGCCACTGGCTTATCACCATCGAAAGCGCAGTAGTGCGTCCAATCGCGCCGTCCAACCGTCGCCGCCACCCACGCGCTCATTTCGGGCGGGAAGTCGAAGACGCGGCAGGCGATTTCGCCGAAGGCGTGCGCATGTTTTGCGCCAATCCGTTCGAGGCGCAGGTCGGTGGGGGCGACGGGGGGCGGTTCGACGCCGCGCACCGCCCGCGACCAGTTGTCATCGTGGCGTAAACCGCGCGCCCGTAACCACTCGCGCAGCGCATCGGGGCGCGCCGCCGGGGTGAGTTGGATGGCGAATTTCGTCACCCCAGCCACACGGAAGGTCTGGGACATCGCCTCCAGCATAGACTCGGTGACGGGTTCAGCCAGACCGAGGGCGAAGACGCGGTTGAAGAGAATCGCTTTCAGCGCGGGGACGAGGAGGAGCGCGGCGGAATCGAACGTCACCACCTGCACGCCCCATTGAGTCGCGAGGGGCGCCGGCGCGCAGGCGTAGAAATCAATCATCGCGTCGCGCTCAATGAATTCGGCCAGGCTGGCGAGCTCGAGGTCGTTCACCTCACTTCTGCTCCATCGCCTGCATGTTGCGCTCCACCACTTGCATCGTCTGCATCAACTTGTCGGTGGGGCTGAACTCGATATACTCCGCGCCCGCTTCGAGGATGGGCGTGTGACCGGGCTGGGCGTAGTACACCTCGCCCGCGCTGTAGATTTCTTCATGGTCGCCGTACTGGTAGCGCAAACGTCCTTTGAGGACGTAGCCCCAGTGCGGGCACTGGCAACGGTCGTCCGGCAGACCCTTGAAGAGCGGCGTCGCATCCACCGTTTGGCGAAACGCGCCCAGTTCGACCGTCATGCCGCCCCATTCCACCTGGCGCAGCGTGCCTTCGGGAATATCCATGGCGACGGGGATGTCCATCATTGAGCCTTTCATCATCTGTCTCCTTTTTGGTGTGAGAATGTGAGACGCCCATTCGTCTCTTCTGGACCCCAATGTACGGGAAACCGCCCAGGCGCACATCGGAAGAAATTCCCGATATTAAAAAACCTCCGAAGTCTGGAAGAATTCGGAAGTCTATGAGTCGGGAAAGCCGTCGCTCAGACCAACCCCTGCCTTGTTGCAAACGCCGCGGCGGCAGCGCGATTTTCCACCCCGATCTTGTTGAAAATCATCGTCACGTGATTGGCAACAGTTTTCTCGCTGAGCGCCAGTTCGTCGGCGATCTTGCGGTTGCTTTTGCCTGCCGCCAGCAGTTTCAGGATTTCAACTTGGCGACGGCTCAAGCCGGCTGGAGCGGGCTGGGGGAGTTTCTCGCCCGGCTGACGCGGCAGGTCGCGCAGGCGGGCGCGGATACGCTTTTGCTCCTCCGCGTTGCCGTAGGTTTTGAAGATGGCCAGGGCTTCGGCGAGCAAGGCTCGGGCGCGCGCCGCGCTCCCC
>JACRBQ010000072.1:7500-12823 GCA_016213135.1 Chloroflexota bacterium
GGTGACTCTTCCCCACGCCCGGCTCGCCGGAGAGCAGGACGAACGTGGTTCGTCCCCGCGCCGCGTTTTGGAACTCACGCCGCAGCGAGTCCAGTTCATGCTGTCTGCCAATTAGGGGGATGTTCATAATCGTTTTTCGGCGGCTACCACAGCGCCAGCACTTTCCTCCCCGCGCCGCCGCTGGCCGAGGTCCATTGGAACACCGAAGATGCGAAAGTTGCGGGAGGGAGAAGAGGTCATGGAGAGAAAGGTGAAACGTAAAACGTAAGCTGAGTGCACGGAGAACTAAAACTCTGTGGTCTCTGTGTTCTCCGTGGTGAAAAATTAGATGGAGCTTTCGATGCTTCCGTCTGCCGCCACCCAGGCGCAGGCCATGCGCGGGGTGTTGAAGGCGTGGCCCACCCGGCCCCGCGCGTCCACCACGATGAGGCCGCCGGCGCCGGTGGTGCGCTGCGCCAGCCGTTGGATGATGGCCTCGGCGGCGGCCTGCGCGGTCTGCCCCGCGGCCATGAGATCGCATGCCGCTTTGCTGATGACAATCTTCATCAACGATTCGCCGTCCCCCGTGGCCGAAGCCGCCCCGGCCAGGTCGTCGGCGTACGCGCCGGAGCCGATGAGGGGGCTGTCGCCCACGCGCCCCGGCAGTTTGCCCATGGTGCCCCCGGTGGAGGTGGCTGCCGCCAAATGGCCGTTGGCGTCGCGGGCAGCGGCGCCCACCGTGTCCTGGGCCAATCCTTTTTGCGCGCGGATGCCGCGCAGCGTGTCGCGCTCGCGCGGCACGATCAATTCCTCTTCGGAAAACACCGCTACGCCCTGCGAGCGGGCAAAGGCCTCCGCGCCCGCGCCCACCAACAGGCTGTGCGGCGTGCGCTCCATCACCAGCCGCGCCACGCTCACCGGGTGGCGCACGCGCTGAATGGCGGCCACCGCGCCGTTGCGCAGCGTAGCCCCGTCCATAATAATGGCGTCCATTTCAACTTCGCCGTCGAGGTTGAGATGCGACCCGATGCCGGCATCGAACACAGGGTCATCTTCGAGCACATGCACCGCGGCCTCGACTGCATCCAGAGCAGAGCCGCCATGCTGTAGAATGGCCCAACCGGTTTGGGCGGCGCGGCGGCACCCGGCGAGGGCGGCTTGCACATCGCCCTCCGGCACCGACCACGCGCCCCCGTGTATGATGAGGGAAGGATTTGGCATGGGGAGATTATACTAAAGGATGAAGGATGAATGACGAATGATGAATGATGAACGATGAAGTTTTGCCATCGCCTTTGGAGTGACCTGCCATGCCTGCCATCGAATCACAACTTCACCCTGCCGACGAACGCTTTCGCGAAAACGCCGCCCACCACCGCGCGCTGGCGGAGGAATTGCGGGCGCGGCTGGCGCAGGTGCGGCGGGGAGGGCCGGGGAGGGGCCGTCACGAGCAGCAAGGCAAGCTGTTTGTGCGGGAGCGAATAGACAAACTGCTCGACCCCGGCTCGCCGTTTCTGGAACTCAACCCGCTGGCCGCGTGGGGCCTCTACGGCGGGGACGCCCCCGGCGCAGGCATCGTCACCGGCGTGGGGCGCGTGAGCGGGCGCGAGTGCCTCATTGTCGCCAATGACGCCACCGTGAAAGGGGGAACCTACTATCCCCTCACCGTCAAAAAACATTTGCGCGCGCAAGAGGTGGCCGAAGAAAACCGCCTGCCCTGTATCTACCTCGTGGACTCGGGCGGCGCGTTTCTGCCCTTGCAATCGGAAGTGTTCCCCGACCGCGATCACTTCGGACGCATTTTTTACAATCAGGCGCGCATGAGCGCGCTGGGCATCCCGCAGATTGCGGCGGTGATGGGCAGTTGCACGGCAGGCGGGGCCTACGTTCCGGCGATGAGCGACGAAACGGTGATCGTCAAAGGCACGGGGACGATCTTCCTCGGCGGGCCGCCGCTGGTAAAAGCCGCCACGGGCGAGGAAGTGTCCGCTGAGGATCTGGGCGGGGCGTTCGTGCACACGCACCAATCCGGCGTAGCCGATCATTTTGCCGAGGACGACGATCACGCGTTGGAAATCGTGCGCGAGATTGTGGCAACATTGGGCGTAGGGGCCGACCTGCGTGTCGGCCCAAGGGGCGCACAGATCGGCCTGGGCGCACACACAGTCGGCCTGGGCGCACACACAGTCGGCCTGGGCGCACACACAGTCGGCCTGGGCGCACACACAGGTGCGCCCCTACAACCCGAACCGCCGTTGTATCCTGCCGAAGAAATCTACGGCCTCCTCCCGCGCTCGGTCCGCGAGGCCTACGACGCGCGCGAGGTGATCGCGCGGTTGGTGGACGGCAGCGACCTGCGCGAGTTCAAGGCCAACTACGGCACGACACTGGTGACGGGTTTTGCGCGCATCGAGGGCCACCCGGTGGGCATCGTGGCCAACAACGGCGTGTTGTTCAGCGAAAGCGCGCTCAAGGGCGCGCACTTCGTGGAGCTGTGCGCGGCGCGGAACATCCCGCTGTTGTTTTTGCAGAACATCACCGGCTTTATGGTGGGGCGCGAATACGAGACGGGCGGCATTGCCAAAGACGGAGCCAAGACGGTGCACGCCGTTGCCAATGCGCGCGTGCCCAGGTTGACCGTGATTGTCGGCGGCAGTTTTGGCGCGGGCAACTACGGCATGTGCGGGCGCGCCTACAGCCCGCGCTTTTTGTGGATGTGGCCCAACGCCCGGATCAGCGTGATGGGTGCAGAGCAGGCGGCTAATGTGCTGCTCACGGTGAAGCAGGATCAACTGACGCGCGAGGGCAAGCCGCTGATGACCCCCGACGAGCAGGCCGAGTTCATGCGCCCCACGCTTGAGAAGTACGAGGCCGAGGGCAACCCCTATTTTTCCACCGCGCGGCTGTGGGACGACGGCATTCTCGATCCGGTTGAGACGCGGCGCGTGCTGGGGTTGGCGCTGGCGGTGTGCGCGAACGGGCCGGTGGAAGAAACAAAGTACGGGGTATTCAGGATGTAGGAGGCCACCATGCGTATCTCAAACATGATTCAAGCAGTGGATGCCCATGCCGGCGGCGAGCATGGCCGGGTGATCGTCGGCGGGGTGCTGGACGTGCCCGGGGCGACGATGTTCGATAAGATGCACTATTTGCAGACCCACGCCGACGGCTTGCGGAAGCGAATGCTGCGCGAACCGCGCGGCTACCCGGCGGCGAACTGCAATTTGATTCTGCCGCCGACACACCCGCAGGCCGACGCCGGTTTCGTCATCATGGAACAGGTAGAGTACCCCGGCATGTCGGGGACGAATACCATTTGCGTAACCACCGTGCTGTTGGAAACGGGCATGATCCCGATGCGCGAGCCGGTCACCGAGTTGACGCTCGAAGCGCCCGCCGGGCTGATCCGTGTCCGCGCCGAGTGCGCCAACGGCAAAGTGCGCAGCGTGACGTTTCAAAACGTGCCGGCCTTTGCGGTGCATCTCGATGAAAAGATTGAAGTGCCGCAACTCGGCACGGTGGCGGTGGACGTGGCCTACGGCGGGATGTTTTACGTGATTGCCGAGGCGGCGCAGTTTGGCTTGCGCCTCACGCCCGACGAGGGCCGCGACATCGTGCGCATCAGCGAGATGATCAAAGCGGCGACGCAAGAGCAATTGCCCGTCGTCCATCCTGAGCAGCCCGGTTTTGCCGGGGTGACCATTGCCGAACTGTCCGGGCCGCCCGCGCGCGCCGACGCGCACATGAAAAACGCCGTCACCGTGTCCACCGGCAAGCTGGACTGGAACCGCCCCACAACGTGGACCGGCGCCATTGACCGCTCACCGTGCGGCACAGGCACATGCGCGAAGATGGCGACGCTTTACGCGAAGGGCAGACTCAAACTGAATGAAGACTTCCGGCATGAAGGAATTCTTGGCACGGTGTTCACCGGCAGGTTGATCGGCGAAACGACCGTCGGCCCCTATCCGGCGGTAATCCCGACTCTGAGCGGGCAGGCGTGGATCACGGGGATGGCAAGTTACGTGGTGGACCCGGAAGACCCGTTTCAGGAGGGGTTCACCGTCGGCGACATATGGTGAGTTGAGTTTGTCCTGCCGGAGATTTTTGTCGACGAATGGGAAACGAACGAATGAGACGAGACCTTTGGGGGCTTTCGGAACCCCAAGGGTCTTTTTGTGAATCAGAGCGCGAGTCGCGCGATAAGAGGAATACGATCAAAGTGCTGATCGTTGCTTGCCAAGTTGAGACACCCTACACGTTTCATGGCCGCGAAATGCAGCGCATCGCGCGGCCGGATGCGGTATTCCACAGTGGCCTGATTCATTGTTTCCAAATCGCTTGCGATCACGTCCACGATTTGAAGATTTGGAAACTCCTGCAGCTTGCGTAACTGTGCGGCAACGGCTGACCCGAATTCGCTGATCAGCTTCTCCTCTTCGTCGCGCAGACGATCAAGCGGCGATCCGTCATAGCTGTCTTTGATCAGGGCCAACAGCAAACAATAAGCCAGTTCGTCAAATGTCAACGCGGACGTGTAAGCGAGAAACTCGCCACCTTCGAGGCGCGCAAAGAAGGGTTTAACGGCGGGGTCCATGCCGCGCAGTAGCGCGTAAGGCAGCATTGTGTCGAGGTAGATAGCATCCCCGGCGAAGGCGTTGTGCGGCGAACTCATGGCGCGCTGCATCTCGCCCAATCGAGATGCAGGTCATATTCATCCCACGAGCCCTTACCTAAAGCGCCAAACAACTGCTCTGTGAGATTATGTGTGGTTTTGATCGGAACGGCCAACTGGCGGCGAAGCAATTCCAATTCGCGGATGGTTGCGTCAATGCGCGCAACAAGCGTCGCCCGATCAATATCTGTCGGCATGGTTTGCATTGGTCAGCCTTCTTTTTTGTGATCGGCATTATATCACTGGCCCACAAAGACATAATCGTGTGGCGTGGAGTTTTCAAAGCCTGCGCCTACCCCGGCACAAACCACACATCCGTCGGCTTCAACTTGCTGTTCCGCAAATACTCTGCCTTCACCTTCATCCCGATCCAATCGAGCGAGGCTGCGTTTGGATCGACTCCCATCAATCGGTTGAGGAAAAGCGTGTTTGAGGGTTGCCAACGAATGTGAAATCCGCCTCGTGTAAACGAATGTTGAGGGCGGGCCAATTCGTTGCGCGAAGCAATTCATTGACAGAGAGGCGCCGGAGATTTTTGTCGACGAATGGGCAACGAACGAATGAGACAAGACCTTTGGGGCTTTCGGAACCCCAAGGGTCTTTTTGTGAATCAGAGCGCGAATCGCTCGATAAGAGGAATGCGATCAAAGTGCTGATCGTTGCTTGCCA
>JACRBQ010000076.1 GCA_016213135.1 Chloroflexota bacterium
CGATGAACGATGAACGATGAACGATGAACGATGAACGATGAACGATGAACGATGAACGATGAACGATGAACGATGAACGATGAACGATGAACGATGAACGATGAACGATGAACGATGAACGATGAACGATGAAGGCACAAGGCTCAGAGTCGTCAGCTGACGGTTGAAAGCTCACTACCACTCACTGACTCCTGATCACTGACTCCTGACTCCTGACCACTGACCACTGACCACTGACCACTGACCACTGACTCCTGACCACTGACTCCTGACTCCTGACTCCTGTCCACTACTCACCGTGAAACGCAAACCCCAACCATGGACCCTCGCCGCGCTCGGCGCGCTATTGCTCGCCGGATTTTTTTTGCGCGTGCATGCGCTGGGCCGCCAGAGCCTGTGGGTGGACGAGGCTTACACGTGGGGCGTGGTGGCGCGCACCTCATGGCGCGACGTGTGGGCAGCCATGCTGGCCGTCAGCGACGTGTCGCCGCTGGCTTACGTGATCGCCAAGTTGGGCGCGCCGCTGTTCAGCGTGACTGAGTTCGGCTTGCGGCTCACCGGCGCGCTGGCGGGCTGGCTGGCAATCCCGGTCGTGTACCGGTTGGGGCGGGCGATGATGGGTGGGCGCGTGGGCGCGCTGGCCGCGGCCATCGTGGCCGTGAGTCCGTTTGCGGTGTGGTACTCGCAGGATGCCCGGCCCTACGGCCTCTACCTCCTCCTCTCCGCGCTGGCCCTGTGGGGCTGTTGGCGGGCGCGTGGCGGGCGCGGCTGGGCGCTGTTCATCGCCTCCAGCGCGGCGCTATACCTCACGCATTACGTGGCGGCCCTCTTCGTCTACGCGCAGGCGGCACACATTCTCACGCAACTGCGGCGCTCGCCCAAACTGCTGCGGCAGTGGGCGGGGGCGCAAGCCGTGGCCGTGCTGCCGGTAGCAGCGTGGGTGGCGGCTTTTCTGGCGCAGCGGCAGTTGCTCACCTCCCTCTCGTGGATACCGCCGGTCACGATCCTCACGCCGCTGCAGACGCTGTGGAACTTTGCGAGCGGTGACGCCGCCCGCTGGAGCTTGCCCATGATCGCCGGTGTGCTCGTGTTGCTCGCCCTCATGGCTTTGGGTGCGCGGACGCATCGAACTGCCAGGGCGTTGCTGTTGTGGTGGCTGATCCTGCCGTTGCTCGCCGCCTGGCTTTTTTCTCTGCGGCGGCCCGCGTATGTCGACCGTTACTTCCTGCCGGGTTTGTTGACCGTGGCGCTGTTGCTGGCCGCCGGGCTGTTGCGCTTGCCGCGCCTGTGGCGGGTGGCCGGGACGGCTCTCACGTTGGCGGGATTGCTCATCGCCTCAACTCGGCTATACACCGATCCGCAATTCGCCAAAGAAGACTGGCGCGGCGCGGCGGCGGCGATTCAGGCCGACGGTTTGAAGGTCGGCGTACCCGATGTCGAGTCGGCGTTGGGTCTCACGCCCTATATTGCCCCGCAAGTGAAATTCTCCTTCGCCCGCAACGCCGCCGAGCTTTCGGCGCGGTTGGCCGAGGGGCCGTTTGTGCTGATCCTCCGCAGCCCGCACGAGTCGGCGCACGCGCTGACCGAATCTGTGCCGTTTGAGCCGCTGACCGAGGGGCCGGGGTTCTTTTTGCAGTGGCGGGCGGCCCACGCCGGAGTGCCGCTTTCAGTGCGGCGCTTCACCGGGTTGGCGCTGGTGGTGGTTGGGAAATGATGAACGATGAACGATGAACGATGAACGATGAACGATGAACGATGAACGATGAACGATGAATGACTGCTTCGCGTGACGAATGATGAACCTGGGTGACAGGCGGGTCGTTGGTTTGGTTTTTGCCGGGCTGATAGTGCGGCTGGCTGTGGCGTGGCAGCCCGTGCCGGTGTTGATCGCGCGCGTGTTGCCCGACGATGCGTTCATCTATTTTGTGATCGCGCGCAACATGGCCGCCGGGCTGGGGGCCACGTTCGACGGCCTCGCGCCGACCAACGGTTTCCATCCGTTGTGGGCGTTGGCGCTCACGCCCGTGTTTGCGCTGTGGCCCGGCGGCGACACGCCGCTGCATTGGGCGCTCACGCTCGGCGCGTTGTGCGATACGGCGGCGGGCTGGCTGGCGGGGTGGATCGTGTGGCGGCGTAGGAGCGGTTTTTCCCGCGACCCCGCGCGCGCGGAGCGCGAGTCGGGGCAACCGCAATCCGCTGCCATGATTACGATGGCCTTGTATCTTTTCAATCCGCGCGCGATTCAGGAATCGGTCAACGGGCTGGAAACGGGGCTGGCAATGCTGGCGCTGGCCGTTTGTGTGGCCGCCTGGCAGTGGGCGGGCGAGCGGCCGGGGGCGGGGCGGGATGCGCTGTTCGGGGCGGCGTGCGGGCTGGCGGTGCTGGCCCGGAGCGACTTCGGTTTGATGGCGGCTGTGCTGTGGCTCGCGCGGGTGTGGGCGGGGATTCGCGGCGGCAGCCGGACTCTGGCCGTGACGCATTGGCCCGCGCCCGTGGCGGCGTTGGCGGTGGTTGCGCCGTGGTGGGCGTGGAGCCAGTGGCGCGTGGGTACGGTGGTGCAATCGTCGGCGGTGGCCATCCCTTCGCTGGTGGCGTACCGGGTGCAAACGTCGTCGGGGGCGGAGGCGTGGCGCGGGCTGCTGCTGCCTATTTTGAATCTGGGATTCCGCGACACGATGATTTACGCCGGGGTGGGACTGCTGGCGCTGTGTGTGGGCCTGCTGGTGGCGCGGCTGGGGCGCGCGCCGCTGTATCGCGGCGAGTTGTGGCTGCCGCTGCTGGGGGCGCTGATCATCGCGGCGGTGCACACGGCCGTGCGGTGGTATCCGCGCGGGTGGTATTTTGTGCCGGTGGCGTGGGGGGCGGCGTTGGCGGCGGGGCCGGCCACCAAAGTCCCCCGCCGGTTGGCCGGAGGGATCGCCGTGGCGCTGGCCGTGATCGCCTGCGCGCAATCCATCAAAATGATCGGCGAGCCGGAGTATGCCTGGCAGGCCGATATGCGCGCCGGGGCGGAGTGGCTGAGGGCGAATACGCCGCCCGAGGCGACGGTGGGCGCGTTCAACGCCGGAATCTATGCGTATTACGGCGGGCGGCGGGTGTTGAGCCTCGACGGGTTGGTGGACTGGGGGGCGATTGCGGCGCGGCGCGAGGGGCGGCTGCTGGACTACTTTGTGGCGCGGGGCGGGACGGTGATCATCGATCATCGCGAGTATGCGCTGAGCTTTGAGCCGTTCTTCGGGGCGCGGACGCTGACGCCAATTGCCGAGTTGCCGGTGAGCGACCCGACGTACGGGCCGATTGAGGTGTATGAGGTAGAACGATGAACGATGAACGATGAATGACGAATGACGAATGGAAAATGACCGCTTTGCGTTACGAATGATGAATGACATAGGGCGAATGTTGAAGGTGAGTGAGGGGCGGAGGGGCGCGGTGCGAGTGGCTGTTGGGGCGGTGGCGCTGGCGGCGTTCCTCGCGCTGAACACGGTCGGCTTCTATTCCTTTCTCACCAGCCGCTATCCGGGCGCGAACGATTATTATGCGCGCTGGCGGCCCGTGCGGGCGTGGCTGTTCGAGGGCCGCAGCCCTTACGCCGACTCGATGACGCGCGATACGCAGTTGGGCATGTATGGCCGCCTGGCGCTGCCGCGTGAGGATAAGGGGCTGTTCTCGTATCCATTCTTCTCGGTGATTTTCTTTGCGCCGTTTGCGCTCGTCCCGTCATACGCGTGGTCGTCGGCGGCGTGGCTGGCGGTGCTGCTGGCGTGTTTGCTGGCCCTGCTGCCGCTGAGCTTGGCGTGGGCGGGCTGGCGGCCCGCGCCGCTGCTGTTCGCGCTCACCGCGCTGTTCGGGCTGGCGTGGTATCCGGCGGTGCGGGCGCTGTTCCTCGGGCAGTTCGCGGCCATTGAGGCGGTGCTCATCGTTGGGGCGTTGTTGGCCGTTCGGGCGCGGCGCGACGAGTGGGCCGGGGTGTTGCTGGCGCTGTCGCTGACAAAATTTCAATTGGTGTTTCTGCTCATCCCCGGCCTCATGCTGTGGGCGCCGGCGCACCGCCGCTGGAAACTGATCGCGTGGTTTGGCGGGGCGGCAGCGGCGCTGGTGGGAGGGTCGCTGTTGCTCATGCCCACGTGGATCGGCGAGTGGCGGGCGCAGTTGGGCACGTACGTCGAGCAGACGTTCATCGGCTCGCCGGTGGCGGTGATCACCGAGTGGCTGCTGCCCGGCGCCGGGCATTGGCCGGAGGCCGTGGTCAGCGGCGGGCTGATGCTGTATTTGCTATGGGAGTGGTGGCGCGCGCGCGGCGACGCGGGCGGGGCGCAATGGGAGTGGGCGGCCTCGCTCACGCTGGTGATCACCAATCTCGTCGGGCTGCGAGTCGCCACGTCAAACTACGTGGTGATGACCCCGGCGCTGTTCTGGGTATTCAGCCGCTGGGGCCGGCGCAGCACCGCCTGGGTGGCGCTGGCGCAGGCCGCGCTGTTCATCGGGCTGTGGGCGCTGTTCCTCGCCACCGTGCGCGGCAATCAAGAGCAGGCGCTCATGTATCCGCCGCTGCCGATCTTGCTATTCGCCGGGCTGCTGGCAGTCCGGCCGGGTTCCGTCAACGGACACTTGCACCAGCACGCAAGTGCAGTGTGGAACGGATGAAGCGGATGTTGTTTTTTTTGTGGGCCGCGCTGGTGGTGGTGGCCTATTACGTGGTTCACAAGCCGTTTGCCCTGCCGCTGCTGCTGGGGCTGTGGCCGCTGGCCGCTGTGGCCGGTGCGCTGGCGGCGGGGCTGGGGTTGGGCACAATGGTGGTGCGGGGCGATGAGGGGGACTCACGCGCCACGCTGGCTCTCCGGGTGGGGATGGGACTCGGCCTGTTAGCGATCATCCAACTCGCGTTGGCGGCTGTGGGCGCGTTGTCGCCTTTCATCTCGTGGGGCGCATGGATCATCGCCGTGGGATATTTAGTCGCCACGGGGCGCCGGCGCGAGTGGGCCGCTGCCTGGCGTTGGCCGGGGGACACGGCCTCGCGGTGGCTGGCGCTGTTCTGCGGGTTGGCGTTGGGCGGCGCGCTGTTGCAGGCGTTGGCCCCGCCTACGGCGTGGGATGCGCTAGTGTATCACCTCACCGTGCCCAAGCTGTATTTGCAAACGGGGCGGCTCACGGGCGCGGTGGATTTGCCGTATCTCGGCTTTCCGCAGTGGGGCGAGATGCTGTTCCTGTGGCTGCTGCCCGTGGGCGGCGACCGGGCGGCGGCGGTGCTGCACTGGACCTTTGCCCCGCTGACGCTGCTGCTGGTACCCGAACTGCTGCGGCCCATTGCGCCGGGGCGCGGGTGGTTGGCGGCGGCCATCGTGCTTTCGACCGGCACGGCGACGCTGCTCGCCGGGTGGCCGTATGTGGAATGGATGATGATGTTTGCCGTGACGGCGGCGTGCGTGTGCCTCACCCGTTCTTTTACCGCAGAGGCTGCGGAGAGCGCAGAGAAAGAAAAAAAATTCTTGGCGAACTCGGCGCGCTCTGCGGTGAGTTTTCGGTGGCTGGCATTAGCGGGCGCGTTTGCCGGGCTGGCCTTTGCGGCCAAGTACACGGCGGCGGGCGCGGCCATTGGGCTGGCGGTTGCAGTGGCGGCCCTCGGCGGCGGCACGCTTACGCAACGGGCGCAGCGGCTGACAGTCTTCGGGGCGGGCGCGGTTGTGTTCGTGCTGCCGTGGCTCATCAAAGATTGGGCGCTGACGGGCAACCCGGTATATCCGTTTTTCTTCGGCGGCAGGTTTTGGGATTCGTGGCGGGCGGCGTGGTATGCGCGGGGCGGCACCGGCCTGCCGCCGTGGCGGCTGCTCATTGCACCGTGGGAGATGACGGTGCAGGGCGCGGAGGGCGCGCCGGGATACGCGGCCACGCTGGGGCCGCTGTGGCTGGCGTTGCTCCCCGCCGTGCTCATCGGCTGGCGCGGGCGCAGCGACGTTGCGCGCAAACAGTTGACCCTGCTGCTCACGGTGATCGGCGTGGCCTTTGCCGCCTGGCTGGCGCAGGCGGCATGGTCGGCGCAGTTGCAGCAGAGCCGGTTGCTGTTCGGCGTGTTCCCCGCGCTGGCGTGTGTGTTGGCGAGCGGGCTTGCGAGCGGGTTTCCCGCGCCGGAGCGCAACGGGGTGAACTTCCGTTGGGTGATGAACGCGCTGATTGCGCTGGTGCTGGCGCTGGCCTCGGTGCAATACGCCGTGGAGGCGTTGGCGCACAACCCGTTGTCGGTGCTCACCGGCGAGCAGTCCGAGGCCGACTATTTGCGGCAGCGGCTGGGCTGGTATGCGGTGGCGATGGAGCAGGTGAACGTGTTGCCGCCCGGTTCGAAGGTGGTGTTTCTGTGGGAGCCGCGCACGTACCCTTGTGCCACCGTGTCCCGCTGCGAGGGGGACACGCTACTCGACCGCTGGTGGCATGCGCGGCGGTTGGGCCAGAGCGCCGGGGCTGCCGCCGCACAGTGGCGAGCCGAGGGGGCCACGCACGTGCTGATTTTTGAGTTGGGCCGCGCCACCATCGAGGCCCAGGGCTTCGACCCCTTCACCCCGGCGGACTGGGCCGAGTTGAAAACGCTGATCGCCGAACACCTCACGTCAATGGCGGACTTTGGCGGAGCGTATGAGCTGTACGAAATCAAATGAACAATGAAACAATGAACAATGAACAATGCTGACCGCTGAAAGCTGAGTGGTGTGTGACCAACAAACAGACGCTGTCGTTATTCCGCATTCCGCATTCCGCATTCATCATTTCCGCCTTTGCCCTCCGCCTCGCCGCGCTCAACTCGCGCCCGCTGTGGTACGACGAGGCTGCCGGGACGCTGTTTGCCGAGAAGGGCGGGCGGGCCATGCTCGGCGGCGAAGACGTGCACTCCATTGCCTTCTTTGCCATGCTCAACGGCTGGATGCGCATGTTTGGCGAGTCGCCGTTTGCGCTGCGGCTGATGTCTGTGTTCGTGGGCGTGCTTACCGTGGCCGTCGCGTACGCCATCGGGCGACGGCTGTTCGGCGCCGCGGCGGGGCTGGCCGGCATGGCGCTGGTCGCCCTCTCGCCGTTTCAAGTGGCCTACTCGCAGGAGGCGCGCATGTATGCGCCGCTCGGATTGGCGTGTGCGTTGACGGTGCTGTTTTTCGTGCGCGGCACTACGCAACCGCGCCCCGGCTGGGGCAACTGGCTGGGGCTGGCCGTGTGCGCGGCGGCGGCTATGTATATGCAGACGCTGGCCGCGTTTTTCTTGCTTGCCCTCGGCCTCACCGCATTGCCGCGCCCCAAAGTATTTGCCCGAGTGGCGGCCTCGGGCGCGTTGGCCTTTGCCCTGTGGCTGCCGTGGGCGGTTATGCTGCCCTCGCGGCTGGCGCGGGTGCAGCAGGGCTACTGGGTTCCGCGCCCCGATGCGCTCACCCTGTTGCAAACTGCGCTGGTGTTTCACGGCGGCGAGGAACTTGTGGCCCGTGCCGCCAGCCCCGGCGGCCTGCCGTTGCTCGCGCCGGCGCTGTTCACTTCCATCGCGCTGCCGATCATGCTCGCGTATCAATTGCTCCGGGGATTTCGCAATCGAGTTCCCCCTTCTGTCCCCGGCGCGCGCGGGGCTGCGTGGCTGGTCGCGCTGGCAATCGGAATGCCGCTGCTCCTCTTTGCCGCCTCGCTCGTCCAACCGGTATACATTCAACGCGCGCTCGTCCCCGCCGCGCTGGCGTATGCGTTGGCGTTGGGCTGGCTCATCGCCGCACCGGGCGTGCCCGCGCCCGTCCGATGGGCCTTGGGCGCATTGGCTGTTGCAACCGCCGTGGCCGGTCTGTGGGCGCACTACACCTTCGCCCAATTCCCGCGCCCGAACTTCCCGACGGCAGTCGGCTTCCTTCAGCAGCGCGCCGTGCCCGGCGATGTAATCGTCCATAGCAACAAACTCACATTCTTTCCTATGCGCTTTTACGACCGCGCCCTGCCGCAGACCTTCATCACCGACCCGCCCGGCTCCGGCAGCGACACGCTTTACCGCTCGACGCAAGCCGAGATGGGCTTGTTCGCCGCCGCCGATCCGCAAACGGCAACCGGCGGTGCCGCCCGCGTGTGGTTTGTGATTTTCGACAAGGCCGAGGACGAGTATCGCCCCGCCGGGCATCCGCACCTCGCGTGGTTGTATGCCCACTACTCGGTGCGCGGCGTGTGGCACGTGGATGATCTGGCGATCTATGAGTTTGTGCGATGATGCGAGACCGAAGCGATTAATGCCCGCCCTTCCCCGCCGCGACCTGTTTGCGCTCTTCACCCTGGCTCTGCTCGTCCACATGAGCGCAGCCCAGTTCATCCGCGCGCCCGGATATATGGATGACGCCTATTACTTCGGCGGGGCATTGCGCCTCGCGCAGGGACACGGCTTCACCGAACCCTACCTGTGGAACTACCTCGACTCCCCGACCGGGCTGCCGCACCCCAGCCATCTTTACTGGATGCCGCTCACCTCCGTGGTGGCCGCTGCCTCGATGGCCGCATTCGGCCAGAGCTTCGCTGCGGCGCGGTTGCCGCTGGTGCTATTGGCGAGCCTGCTGCCGCTGATGGCGTATGCCGTTGCCATGCAACTCACCGGTGTGCGGCGGCAGGCGCTGGCGGCCGGGCTGATCACCATCTTCAGCGGCTTCTATCCCGCCTTCTGGGGAACGACCGATTCGTTTGCGCTCTTTGCCGTAACGGGCGCGGGCACACTGTTGGCCATCGGGCGCGGAACGCAAACCGGGCGCTGGCAGTGGTGGCTGGCGGCGGGCGTGGGCGCGGGCCTCGCCCACCTCACCCGGGCCGACGGCCTCCTCCTTCTCGCCGTCGCCCTTTTCTTTGCTCTCACCTCACGCCCCTACCCCCCTACTCCCATACTCTTTTTCGGCTACTTGTTTGTGACTCTGCCCTGGCTCCTCCGCAACCTCGCCGTCACCGGCTCTCCTCTCGGCGCGGGCGGCGGCGCGTTGTGGCTCGTGCAGTACAACGACCTGTTTAACTATCCGCCAAACCTTTCGGCAGCGCAGTTTTTTGCGGCCGGGTGGCGGGCCATCGCGCAGAGCAAATGGCAGGCGGTCACGCTGAACTTGCAGACCATCATCGCCGTGCAAGGGCTGGTGTTTATGGCTCCGCTGATTGCGCTGGGCCTGTGGCGGTTGCGTCGGCACGCGCTCGCGCGCCCGGTGCCGGCCTATGCCGCGCTGCTGTATGCGGCCATGACCTTTGCCTTCAGCCTGCCGGGCGCGCGCGGCGGGCTGTTTCACAGCGGTGTGGCGTTGCTGCCCTTTTACATGCCGCTGGGAATGGTGGGGTTGGATGCGGCGGTGGATTGGGTTGCGGCGCGGCGCAGGGCATGGGATGTAGAGACGGCCAGGCGGGTGTTCACCGGTGGGGCGGTGGGGCTGGCGATATTGCTCACCGTGGTAATGCTGGCGACCCGGTTGCCATCGTGGAACAACGGGGACGCCTTGTTCCGCGAAATCGGAGCCGTCTTCCCCGGTGATGCCGGGGTGATGAGCAACAACCCGCCGGGGTTCTGGGTGGCGACGGGCCATCCGGGAGTCATGGTTCCCAATGGAAACATCCCCACCCTGTTGGCCGTTGCCGACAGGTTCGGGATGCGATATGTGCTGCTGGACAGGAATTATCCGGCGGGGCTGGCGGAGTTGTACCGGGCCGAAAGCGGCGAGCGGCTGAGGCTGGTGGGCCGGTGGGATGAGTGGAAATTGTTCGAGGTGAGCCGGCCATGAAAAAAGACGCAAGCCTGTTTGCGTTGGCGGCGGCCTCGGTGGTGGCGTATGCGCTGGCCGCGCGGGGCGCGGGCTTTCCGCTGGACGATGCGTGGATACATCAAGTGTATGCCCGCAATCTGGCGCTGCACGGGCAATGGGCGTTTGTGCTGGGGCAACCCTCGGCGGGTTCCACCTCGCCGCTGTGGACGGTGTTACTGGCGGCAGGGTACGCGCTGCGGCTGGACTATTACGTTTGGACAATTGGGCTGAATGCGCTGCTGCTCGGCGCGGTGGCGTGGCTGGTGTATCGCGTGTCGGGGGTGTGGTGGGCCGGGGCGCTGGCGGCGGTGGAGTGGCATTTGGTTTGGGCGGCGGCTTCGGGCATGGAAACGGTGTTGTTCTGCGCGCTGGTCATGGCGGCGTGGTATGCCACCATCGCGGGTGCAACCCGCTCCCGCGCGATATTGGGAGGGGCGCTCATTGGGTTAGCGGTGTGGACCCGGCCCGATGGGCTGACCCTGTTGCCCTTTGTGGCGGCTGCCGCGTGGCGGGTTGGCGACTCATGGGGCAACTGGCTCAAACGGTTGGGCCGGCTCGCCGGTGGCGCGGGGGCGGTGATCTTGCCGTACTTCCTTTTCAACTTCGTGTTGAGCCATCAGTTTTGGCCCAATACTTTTTTCGCGAAGCAGGCCGAGTATGCGGTGTTGCGCGCGCTGCCGCTGTGGCAGCGGCTGGCGGAGGTGTTCGCCGCGCCGTGGGTGGGGGCGCTGCTGGTGCTGGCTCCGGGGGTGTGGCTGGCGGTGAAGGGCGGGCGCAAGGGCGGCCACGAGGGCGGCCACGAGGGCCGCCGCTACGGGTGGGTAGTGGCGTGGGCGGCGGCGTTTTTGCTGGCGTATGCGCTGCGGCTGCCGGTGACGTATCAGCACGGGCGTTATTTGATGCCGGTGGTACCGGTGCTGGTGGCCGTGGGTGTGGTGGGCATGGCGGGTTGGGTGCGTTTGAGTGACCCGCAGACATGGCGGCGGGTGATCAGCCGGGCGTGGGCGCTGGGGGCCGGGGGCGTGGCGGTGGGCTTTTGGGCCCTGGGCGCGGGCGCGCTGGCTGCCGATGTGCGGGTGGTGAACAGCGAGACGGTGTCCACGGCCAAATGGGTGGCGGCGAATGTGCCGCCGGGGGCAGTGGTGGCCGCACACGACATCGGGGCGCTGGGATATTTCGCCGATGTGCGGCTGGTGGATCTGGCGGGCCTCGTGTCGCCAGAGGTGATTCCGCTGTTGGGCGACGATGGGCAGTTGTGGCAGTTTGTGCGCGCCGGTCGCGCGGCCTATGTGATCACTTTTCCCGGCTGGTGCCCGGCCTTCACCAGCGACCCGGCGCTGCGGCCCGTGTTCCAAACGGGGCCGCTGTGTGACCCGGCGCGGCCCAACCTGCATATGACCGTTTACCTATTGGGGCCGGGCGGTTAGTGGCCGGCGCGGGCGTTTGCGCCCCATAAACCGCTTGTGCTATACTCCCCGCCGATAGGTGTCCTAACTTTCCTGGGAGCGACGCATGGATAAGATAAAAGTACTAATAGTTGACGATCATCCGTTGTTCCGGCAGGGGCTGCGCGATTTGCTGCGGGCCGAACCCGATCTGACGATTGTCGGAGAAGGGGCCGATGGCAACGAGGGACTCAAGTTGGCGGCGTCGTTGAGTCCGGATATTGTGTTGATGGATATTAACCTGCCCGGAATGAACGGCTTGCAGGTGACGCGGCAGCTCAGGACCGAGCGGGTGAAGTCGGCGGTCATTATGCTCACGGCCTATGACGATTCGGAACAGGCCCTGCACGCGTTCCGGGCGGGCGGCGCTGCCTATTGCCCGAAGGATGTGGAGCCGCACAAGCTGATGGAAGTGATCCGCCACGTGTCCAAAGGGCATTATGTCGTGGGCGATCAGTTGTTTGACCGCGAGGGCATCGAGGCGTGGATGGAAAAAGGGGTGACCCAGGTCAATCGCCCGTACGTGCAGGATGCTCAGGAGCTGTTCTCCCCGCTCTCGCCGCGCGAGATGCAGATACTTCAGTATGTGACGCGCGGGCTGAGCAACAAGGAAATTGCCTTTGCGCTCGGTATTAGCCACCAGACGGTGAAGAATCATATGACGGCCATTTTGCACAAATTGGATGTCGAGGATCGCACGCAGGCGGCTGTGTATGCATTGCGCCACGGCTGGGTGCGGTTGCAAGACTCCAAGGCTTAGGCGCGAACAATGGACGGGACTACCATGCAGGGGTTGATCGACCGTACACGAGACGACTACGAGACGACGCAGAGCCAGGTGCGAGAGATCGATCTGCTTCTTGAGCAAAGCCGGGGGGAAGTGGAAAAGCTGGCCCAGCGCAACGCATCCATCAGCGGCCGGCTGCGGCTGCTGCAGCAGAGTTTTGACACGGCGCCCCGGAACGACATACGCGGCACGTATGATGCGGCGCTGGAGTCGCAACAGCGGCTGTTTACCATGCGCGGGCAGGTGGAAAAGCTGCAAGGCGATCAGGGCCACTTGAAGCGGCACGCCGATCACCTGCAGAAGGTGCTGGAGGCGCTCGGCGGGCTGGTTCCCGGGTCGTTGACGCCGGGCGGCGCGGCCTCCGGCGGCGGGCAGAGCGCGGGCGCGGATGTGGTGATACGGATTATTGATGCCCAGGAAGTGGAGCGCCAGCGCATGTCGCGGGCGATGCACGACGGCCCGGCGCAATCGCTCACCAATTTTGTGCTGCAGGCAGAGATTGTGCAACGTTTGTTTGATAGCAACCCGGAACAAGCCCGGGCGGAACTGCAGAACCTCAAGTCCACCGCCACGACCACTTTTCAGCGGGTGCGTGACTTCATCACCGAGCTTAGACCCATGATGCTGGATGATCTGGGGCTGGTGCCGACGATCCGGCGGTATGTGCGGGCCTTTGAGGAGAAGAGCGGCATTACAACGCAGTTGACGGTAACGGGCGACGAGCGGCGTTTTGAGTCGCACCGCGAGGTATTGGCGTTTCGGGCCGTGCAGGAGCTGCTGAACAATGCACGGACGCACGCCCAGTGCACGCAGGTCAAAGTGATGGTGGATGTGGACGAAGCGCAGATGCAGGGGGTAGTGGAAGACAACGGCAAGGGGTTCGACGTGGAGGCGGCGCTGGCCCCCGGGCAGAAGCATATCGGGCTGAGCACGCTGAAGGAGAAAGTGGAGCTTTTGGGCGGACACCTGGAAATAGGAAGCACCCCCGGGCAGGGCACGCGGGCCACGGTGGAGTTGCCGGTGGGCAACGGCGACGGCGGCGCAAATTAGGCCTGGCGCGGCATTTTTGGGTGATAGTCCTATTGCATTTGACGGCGATATTCCCTATAATGGGCGCAGTGGTTTGCCAGAACTTTGATTATTTGACTCTAAAAAGCGAAAGGAGGTGAAAACGAAATGTTGTTCATTCCGCAGGAAAAGGGGCAGGGTTTGGTGGAGTACGCGTTGATTCTCGTTTTGGTGGCCGTTGTCGTAATCGTCATTTTGGCGTTGCTTGGCCCGGCAATCGGTAACGTGTTCTCGAACATTGTTGCCAACATCTAGTTCCAAACGTTGGCCGGCATTCCAATGCCCCCGACACAGCGCAGAGCCTCATCCTCCGATGAGGCTCTGTCCTTTTCGGCAGACTGACGCGGCTCCGCGCAACGAACCGCGCCGGTCCTGGCCCGACAACCTTTGCGCGCACCCGGTAACGAGGTCGGCTTGACTTTTCATATGATCAAAGTATCATACTGCCAACTATTCTCTAGCTAGCAAGGCGGGAGGGTGAGATGCAACGTGGTCGATTGTTGATATTGGTAGGCCTACTCTTGTTGTTGGGAACAGCGGCCTTGTTCTTTGTTTTGAACCGGAATTCGGCGGGCCAGGGCGCACCGACTCCGGCGGCCAATGTGCCGCCGACTCAGGTCAATCTGACGAAAATCGTCATTGCAGTGCAGCCCTTGCCACGAGGCATCGCCATCCCGGCGGAGGCGGTGACGCTGGCCAATTGGCCGGCCAGCAATCTCTTTGAAGGGGTGATTACCGACACGGCGCAGGTGGTGGGCAAGCTGGCCCGGTACGATATTTCGCAGGGTCAGCCCATTCTGACGACGCTCATCGCGCCCGATGCTAGCACGCTGAGCAGCACCGGCTCCGAGGCGGCGCTGCGCATCCCCAGGGAAAAAGTCGCCGTGTCCATTCCCTTGACCCGGCTTTCGGGGGTAGCATATGCGTTGCGCGAAGGCGATCACGTCAACGTCCTTGTGTCGCTGAGGTTTTTGGACCTTTATCCAGAAACTCAAACGCCGCTCGGGTCGAATGAAGTCACCATCTTCCTGGCCGATCCGACGACGGGCGTGCTCACGCCGCTCCAGCTCGGTACTGAAGGCACCTTCTCTACCGAAAATCCGCAGGGATTGATGCAGTTCAGCCACCCTGCGCAAGACCCGCAACCGCGCCAGGTAACGCAGCAAATCATCCAGGACGCGACCGTGTTGGGTATTGGCACGTTCACCGACAGCAAGTTGAGCATTGCCCAGCCCACGCCCACGGTGGCCCCGGCCGAAAGCGGCCAGGCGGCTCCCACCGAAGCGCCGCCCACGCCCGTGCCGCCGCCGGACATTATTACCCTCATCGTGTCCCCGCAAGAGTCGGTGGCGCTCAAATACTTCATGGACTCGGGCGCCAGGTTCACTTTGGCTTTGCGGGCCGCCGGCGACGCCTCGCGCGTTGATACTGAAAGCGTCACCCTGCAGTACTCGATTGAGAACTTCCGTATCTCCATTCCGTCGCAATTGCCCTATGGGCTATGGCCCTCGCTGCGCGAAGTGAAGCCGCCCACACTGCCGAACGAACCGTCGCCCCAACTCGTGCCCCTGCCCGACGGGTCGTATATCTGCGCAGGTCCGAATTGTCCATAAACAACCGCGTATCGAAGTAGAACGTGTTGCGCAGCATCGTCGGCCGACCGGGCCGCCGATGCTGCGCATCGACTTCATAATGGCGCCGGGATAGCAATGCCTCCAAGTCAAAAAATCAGCGTTCTCATCGTCGACGACATTGCCGAGACGCGCGAGAACATCAAGAAGCTGCTTCAATTCGAAGCCGACATTGAAGTAGTCGGCACGGCCAAAACCGGCCGTGAAGCCGTGGCGATGGCCAAGGAAAAGCGCCCCAACGTCGTCCTCATGGACATCAATATGCCGGACATGGACGGCATCACGGCGACCGAACTGATAGTAAAAGACGTTCCATCCGCCCAGATTGTGATCCTGTCGGTGCAGAGCGACGCCGACTATTTGCGGCGGGCCATGATGGCCGGGGCGCGCGACTTTTTGACCAAGCCGCCCTCGGGCGACGAACTGGTGCGCACCATCCGGCGGATGTATGAGATTAGCAAAACGCGCACCGTGTCGGCAGCTAGCTCGACAGCCCCGGGGCTGGCCGGTCGCGCCGCCGGCGCGGTGCGGGGCAAGATCATTTCGATTTACAGCGCCAAAGGCGGCGTGGGCTGCACCACGCTGGCCACCAACCTGGCTGTGGCCCTGCACAGCGAGGAGAACAAGACGATTCTGGTGGACTTCAATTTGCAGTTCGGCGATGTGGGTGTGTTCCTGAATTTGCAGTCGCGTCACAGTGTGATGGAGGCGCTCGAGAAGGACGAAGAGCTGGACCCCGAGTTTCTCGGCAGCATCTATGCCGCCCACAGTAGCGGCGTTAAAGCGCTATTGGCGCCTGCCAGCCCCGAGCAGGCAGACGTAGCCACGGCCGCACAGGTGAAAAAGGCCCTGGAGGCGCTTAAACACGAATTTTCCTATGTCATCGTGGACACGCCTTCGGCGCTGACAGATATTGTGCTGTCGATATTTGATGTTTCGGATAGAATAATCCTGGTGGCGACCCCGGACATCCCGGCGATAAAGGATGCCCGGATTTTCTTTGACCTCGTGGATGCGTTGGAATATCAGCCCAACCGTGTGATGATGGTGTTAAACAAAGTGGACAAGCGCGGCGGCATTACGGCGGCGAATATCCAGGAATCGATCAAGCACGACGTGTCCGCCCAAATTCCCCTGGACGACCGCGTGCTTTACTCGATTAACAACGGCGTGCCGTTGATTGTGAGCGGTCGCACCCAGCCTGCGGCGCAGGCCATGCTTGATATGACTAGCAAGATCGTAGCCGGTTTTTCTCCGGTAGAACGAACGGCTCCTGCCGCGCAGGGTGTGCCGGACGACAAGAGCAAGAAACCGCCTCAGCGCCGGTTGTTTGGGGGATAGTATTCGCGAAAGGCAGGTAAGAGACTGTGTCTCTACTAAAACGCATCGGGCAGGCGTCTCAACAACAATCCTCCGGCAGTCAATCGCCGCAGCCCGGCGCCGCCGGCTCCGGCAGCAGCGGCGACGCGGGGTCCAAGCTCAGCGAACTGCGGATGCGCCGCACCGAGGCGCCTTCGGGGCAGGTTGCCCAGAAAGACGGCTACCTCGATCTCAAGACTCGAATCCAGAACAAACTGCTGCAGCAGCTCGATCCGTCGATGGACGTGACCCGCACTGCCGAAGTCCGAAAGACGATTGAAGACCTGTTCGAATCCATTCTCAACGAGGAGAACATCGTCCTGTCGCGCGTCGAGCGCAAGCGGTTGTTCGAGCAAATCGTTGCCGAGATTTTGGGGTTTGGCCCGCTGGAGCCTTTACTGTCGGACGAGACCATCACCGAAATCATGGTGAACGGGGCCAAGAACATTTACGTGGAGCAGAAGGGCAAGCTCTATCGCGTGCCGGTCACGTTCGAGAGCGACGATCACCTGCTGCGCATCATTGACCGCATCGTGGCGCCCCTGGGCCGCCGCATCGACGAGTCCAGCCCTTACGTAGACGCTCGCCTGCCTGACGGCTCCCGCGTCAATGCCGTCATCGCGCCCATCTCGCTGGTGGGGCCGGTGCTCACCATCCGTAAATTCTCCAAGAAACCCATCACCGTCGAGCAATACGTCGGTTTTGGGGCCATCACTGCCGAGGCCATGGAATTCTTGAAGGCGTGCGTGATTGCGCGGCTGAACATTGTGGTGTCGGGCGGCACCGGCTCGGGCAAGACCACCTTCCTTAACATTCTCTCGGGCTTCATCCCGGCGGACGAGCGCATCATCACCCTGGAGAACGCCGCCGAGCTTCAGTTGCGGCAGGAGCACGTGGTCACCTTGGAATCGCGCCCGTCCAACATCGAAGGCAAGGGCGAGGTGACCATTCAGGACCTGGTGGTCAACTCCTTGCGAATGCGACCCGATCGCATTATCGTCGGCGAGATTCGCGATCAGGCTGCGCTCGATATGTTGCAGGCCATGAACACCGGCCACGATGGCTCCATGACCACTCTCCACTCCAACGGGCCGCGCGACAGCCTGTCGCGCCTCGAAACCATGACCCTCATGGCCGGCATGGACCTCCCCATTCGCGCCATCCGTGAGCAAGTCTCCTCCGCCGTGCATATGATCTGCCATTTGGAGCGCATGCGCGATGGCACGCGGAAAGTGGTGTCGATCACCGAAGTGCAGGGCATGGAAGGCGACGTGATCACCATGACCGATCTATTCATCTTTGAGCAGACGGGCATGGAAAGCGGGCGGGTGATCGGTCGCATGCGGCCCACCGGCCTGCGGCCCAAGTTCATGGATCGGATCGAGGCCGCCGGGCTGCAATTGCCGCCCTCCATCTTTGGCATCGGTGAACGGCTCCGATATTAGAGCCGATTCCCGATTAATGGACGGCGCGAGGTTGGGGCGAAGCATTCGCCGCGCGGATTTTTGTGGCTTTGGGTGCCGGAGGCGAATGCTTCGCCCGTACATCGAAGAGAAATCTGCGGTAGCTGGCGCGGGTTATGTCCGGAAATTGAGTATTTGGGAGCGGGGATTTTGGGGTTAGAATAGTCGTAGCCTCGCGAGATATTCTCCCGAAGAGCAAGCTCCCGGAGGTGTGTTGTGCCAACCGTATTATTAGTCATTGTGGGCATCCTGTTGGGTGGCGGCATCATCG
Organism: Chloroflexota bacterium; assembly: GCA_016213135.1. GTDB lineage: Bacteria > Chloroflexota > Anaerolineae > Anaerolineales > VGOW01 > VGOW01. Next base: position 17,795 of record JACRBQ010000076.1, read on the forward strand.
CTTTTGGCGTGATCTTGTCGCGCGGTCAAAGATCAGTGGTGCAGGAACGGCTGGGCCGGTATGCCGATGGCGCCATTGCCGCACCCCAGCCGACGGCAGCCGCCAGGCCCCGCCAAAGCCCCCTGGGCGAGCGCCTCAATGAATGGCTTCGTCGCCGCAGCGTTTTCGGAAAAATCCAATCGGAATTGAACGCCGCCGATATCAAGATCAATGTCGGCGAATTCTTCGCGCTGGTGGTGATCACCACCGTGGGCGGGGCGTTGATCTCCGTGTTGGCCATCTCGTTACGGGCTTGCTTGCTCAGCCCGGTGGGGGTGGTGCCCTGCCTGTTGGCTCGGGGGTATGGGGAGTCGCTGGTGTTCGGGGCTATTGGCGGCGTGGCAGGCTATTTCGCGCCGCGGATCTACATCGGCATGCGCAAGTCGGCGCGGCTCAAAGCCTTCGACAATCAATTGGGCGATACGCTGAACCTGCTCGTCAACGCTTTACGTTCCGGCTACAGTGTGCTGCAAGCCATGGAAGCCGTGTCCAAAGAACTGCCGCCGCCCATTTCGGTTGAATTCCGGCGGGTGGTGCAGGAGATCCAATTGGGCCTGCCCATGGAAACGGCGCTGGAGCATTTGCTGGAGCGCATTTCCAGCGAAGACCTTGACCTAGTTGTTACAGCCATTAACATCCAGCGCGAGGTGGGCGGCAACCTGGCCGAAATCCTCGATGTGATTTCGTATACCATCCGCGAACGTGTCCGCATCAAAGGCGAAATTGCCACCCTCACGTCGCAGGGCATGGCCACCGGGTACGCCATCGCCGGCATGCCGTTTGCCTTGATGCTCTTGTTGGGGTTGGTCAACCCGACCTATATTGGCGAATTCTTCCGGCCGCAAAACCAGCCGTGCGGCTGGGGCATGCTAATTATCGCCCTGATCATGATTGGCATCGGCGGCGCTATCATCCGCAAAATTGTTGATATTGAGATTTAGGCGCTGAATTGGCGTGAGAGGCGGGACCATGAATATTGCATTGATCATCGGCCTGGGCGTTGTGCTGCTCATCGCCGTAGTGCTGGTGGTAGTGGGGTTGCGCTCACCCGAAGCTCGCGATCCGCTGCAATCGCGCCTGGCGGAGTTTGGCTCGCGTGACAAGCCCGTCACCCTGCAAGAGATCGAAATGTCGCAGCCGTTCAGCGAGCGCGTGCTCATGCCCATTGTCCGGCAGGTGGGGCAAATGGCGTCGCGCTTCACGCCACAGGCCTCGCTGGAGTCCACCCAGCACAAGCTGGATCTGGCGGGCAACCCCGGCAATATCGGCCCTACGGAGTTTACGGCCATCCGCATCGGGGCCGCCGTGGGTATTGGCGGGTTGCTGCTGTTGGCGTTTATGCTCGCGCCCGAAAAGAACTGGCCGCGCAACCTGGGTCTGGCGGCCCTGTTTACCGGGCTGGGCTATTTCTTCCCGCAGTTGTGGTTGAGCAGCAAAATTTCGCGCCGGCAAGACGAGATCCTCAAGTCCCTGCCGGACGCCCTCGACCTGCTTACCATCTGCGTGGAGGCCGGATTGGGCTTCGATGCCTCCATGGGCAAGATCAACGAGAAGTGGGATAACGAACTGGCTATCGGTTTCGGGCGCGTTCTGCAGGAGGTGCGGCTGGGCAAGCTGCGCCGCGAAGCATTGCGCGACATGTCCAGCCGTATGGATGTGTCCGACGTCACCAGTTTTGTGGCCGCCGTGCTGCAAGCCGAACAACTCGGCGTGAGCATGGGCAAAATCCTGCGCATCCAATCGGATCAAATGCGAATCCGGCGGCGGCAGCGGGCCGAGCAGAAAGCGCATCAGGCCCCGATCAAGATGCTATTCCCGATGGCCCTCTTCATCTTTCCGACGATTTGGCTGGTGCTGATGGGCCCGGCGGCGCTGTTGCTCCGAAATTCCGCCCTGTCCGGTATTCTGGGCGGATAGCATTCAACGCCGGTAGCGATAACCCTGGCAAGGAGGGCAGCTTTTGGCGAACCCTTCGGTAAGAATTGGCAACACGAGCCAATTGCAAGTGATTGCCGAGAAGGTGCTTTGGGGATCACTGGATCTCATTTTGCCGCCGCGTTGTGAAGGCTGCAAGCGGATAGGGGAACGTTTTTGTGTTACGTGCCGCTCGAAAACCGAATACATCACCGGGCCGATTTGCCAGCAATGTGGCTACCCGCAACTCGCGCCGACAACGAGCCATTGTGCCCAGTGTCGGCGCGTTGCTTTTGGCGGCAGCGGCTTGCGCTCGCTCGCCTTCCATTCCGGACCGCTGCGGCAAGCCGTCCACAGTCTCAAATACCGGCGCAACGTGTCGCTGTGCGAGGCGCTGGCGGCCCTCATGAGTCGCCGCTGGCCTGCCGCGCTGCCTGCCGAGGCGGTGCTGGCTCCGGTGCCCCTCTCGGTGGAACGCTTGCGCGAGCGAGGCTACAACCAGGCCGAAATGCTGGCGCGGCATCTGGCTTTCCGGCGACGCCAACCCGTGCGGGCCGACTTGCTGGAGCGGGCGCGAGCCACCCGGTCGCAAGTGGGATTGAACGCCGCCCAGCGGCGGCAAAATGTGGCCGGGGCGTTTGTGGCCGACCCGGCGAAAGTGAAGGATCAAACCATCCTATTGATTGACGACGTGTGCACAACCGGCGCAACTCTCAGCGCATGCGCGGAGGCGTTATTGCAGAACGGCGCCAAACAGGTTTGGGCTTACACCCTGGCCCGCGCCCGGCTGGGAGAGGTCGATTAATCCCTATCAAACGGAGGTTCCTATGACAGTCGCAGTAGTGATTAACGGGCACGACATCAATATTTCCACACGGTTACGGGAGTATATTGAAAAGAAGGTCGGCAAACTCGATCACTATCTCCCCGACATTTCTGAGGTGAGGGTCGATCTCTCGGCAGAGCGCACCGCCCGCGATGCCGACGACCGGCAGGTGGTGCAATTGACGGCCCGGCCTCGCGGCACCATTCTGCGCTCGGAGGAGCGCACAGGCGATATGTTTTCGGCGGTGGACCTGGCGCTGGAAAAAATGCAGCGGCAAATTGAGCGCTACAAGGCCAAGCACCGCCGTGGCCGGGGCAACGGCGCCGATTTGGGCCGGGCGGGCATGGAGGCCGAGACCGTCGAACCCGAACCCGAACCGGCCGGCCCGGCCATCATCCGGCGCAAGAATTATCCCATTGGGCCGATGACTGAGGCCGAAGCGATTGAGCAAATGGCGCTGTTGCAGCACGACAAGTTCTTCATCTTCTACAACGTAGGTACGTCCAGGATCAACGTGTTGTACGCGCGCAAGGATGGCAACCTGGGCCTCATTGAGCCGGAGATCGGCTAACACAAGGCTGCCACTGCCCCACCGCTCACCCAGCACGAGCCGCCCACGGCTCGTGCTGTTCTTAAACCCTCAATGCCCACTTTCTCTGTCACCGCCATTGTCATGATCGGCCCCACGGGTTTCACCGCCATTGAACAACAGATGGGCGTGGCCCGCCGCCTGGCCGCCCGCGACGCGTGCGCCGCACTGCGCCGCATGCCGCAAGTGGGCCGCGTCATCATCGCGGCTCCGGCCTCGGAACAGGCCGGGCTGGCGGAGCTGAACTTGTACGACCCGGTGTGGGACGTCGACCCGCCCGCGCGGCCGTTTCACTTTGGCTACCGGCTGGCCGAGATTATCCGGCGGCACGCGGTCACTCGCATGGTTTACATCGGCGCGGGCAGCATGCCATTGCTGCCCGAAGCGCAACTGGGTGAAGCCCTGGCCGAAGTTGCGCACAGCGCCGGGCCGCTGACCATTGCCAACAACGTCCACAGCGCCGACTGGGCCGCCCTGTCGGATGCGGGGGTGGTGCAGCCGATGGCCCACCGCCTGGAGCGCGACAACATGCTGGCCTGGGTGTTGCGCGAGGAAGCAGGCCTGCCGGTGAAAACGCTGCCGCCCTCGGCGGGCACGCGGCAGGACATCGACACGCCGTTCGATTTGCAGGTGTTGGCCCTGCACCCCCGCACCGGGACGCATTTGCGGCAGTGGTTGCAGTCCGTCGAGCCTACGCTCAACCTCGACATTCTGCGCCGGGCCGTCGGGATTTTGCGCTCGCCCGGCAGCCGCATCACCCTCATCGGGCGCGTGGCCTCGTCGGCGTGGGCTTTGCTGGAGGCGCAGTCGCGATGCTGGACGCGGGTGCTGTCGGAGGAGCGGGGGATGGCCGCCAACCGGCGGCAGACCACCGGGCAGGTATTTTCCATCGTGGCCGACCACGTGGCTCGGGTGGGCGAGGCCGAGTTCATGGCTCAGTTGGGGCGCACGAGTGATCTGGTTCTGTTTGATACACGGGTGTATCTGGCGCACCATCGCAGTTGGCCCAGCGCGGCGGATCGGTTTGCCTCCGACTGGGGCCGTCCCGACCAGATTGCCGACGGACGCCTGCGCCGGTTGACCGAGGCCGCGCTGGCCGCGCCGCTGCCCATCATCCTCGGCGGGCACAACGTGGTTTCGGGCGGGGTGTATTCGCTGCTGGAGATCGCCGCGCAATAAAAAGGGCGACCTGCTCGGTCGCCCTTACCATCCGGCTACGAATTTTTCCCACTCGGTGTTGTCTCTCAGATGCCGCCCGAAGAGGTAGGTCGCCGTGGCTGACGGTTCCACCGGCTTGTGGCGCAACACCATTTGCGCTTCCAGAGCCGAGCGCCCGCCCTTGTGCCGGTTGCACTGGGGGCAGGCCGCCACCAAATTATCCCAGCGGTGCCCGCCGCCCCGGTGGCGCGGAATCACGTGATCGATGGTGAGGTTGGCCGTTTGCCGCCCGCAATACTGGCAGGTGTAGTTGTCACGCCGGAAGACTTCGCGCTTCGACAGCTTCACCCGTGGGCGGGGCCGCTTGATCATTTTTTCCAGGCGGATGACGGACGGGGCCGGGTAGGTCATGCGGGCCGTGCGCACGTGGCCGCGCCCGTTCACCATCAATTCGGCTTTACCCGTGACGAGCAAACCGATGGCGCGTTTGGTGTCGCACACGTTCAACGGTTCGAAATTGGCATTGAGAACCAGCACCGGCCGGTTGAGATTGGTGTCCACTGTCGTTCGTCATCCCCTGCAATCGTCCGGCGCATTTTACCTCAAATTGGCGTTTCGAGTTCCTGAGCGGTTTTGCCGGCTCATTACCCACAGATCGCGGTACAACACGAACTGAAAGTACGCCATCAGCGCGCACAGGCGCAGGCCGTGCCAGCCCTCGCGCCAGCCGCCGAGGGCGATGAAGCGCCAACAGAATTGCCGCAGTGGTTGAAGGACAAAATTCTGCGGCTTGGCGCGCATGCCTTGCGCGTGAAGTATCCCGGCGTCGTATTGAGTGTATTGGTATTGTTTGGCGATAAACTCCGGCACGGTTTCATAATTGAGGTGAAGGAGCGGATTCTGCAAACGGCCTTCGCCGCCGTCGAGGAGGGCCAACTCGTGAACGTGCCGGCCCGGATCGTAGCGAGCGCGGCCCCGGCGAAGCAAGCGCAGTTGATAATCGGGATACCAGCCGGCGTGCAAAGTCAATTTGCCGAAGATGAAATTGTGGCGGGGAACCCACCAACCCGCTTCAGATCTCACAGGTCTATTGAGACCTGTGAGGTCTAAAATTTCATCGGCCAACGCCGGGGGGACACGTTCGTCGGCATCCACGAACAGCACCCACTCGGCGGCGGCGGTCTCCAACGCGGCGTTGCGTTGCGCGGCGTAGTTTTCGAAGCGATGCTGAATGAGCCGCGCCCCGAATTGGCGGGCGATGTCGGCGGTGGAGTCGGTGCTGAAAGAATCGAAAACGACAATTTCATCCGCCCAGCGCAGGCTGGCCAGGCAGTCGGGCAGGTGTCTTTCTTCGTTGAGGGCGAGAATGATTGCCGTGATCATCGCGGTTGCAAGCACAGCCCGCGAACAGCGCGCGAACCGCTCTTACGGGGTGAGGACAACGGCGGAGAGGGTCATCGCGGGTTAAGACCTGTGAGGTCTTGGAGACCTCACAGGTCTAGCCGTCGGCTTGGCCGTCAGGCCGGCTCGTAACGGCCTGCTTGCAACGTGGCCTGATAGGATGCTTCCAGGTCAACCATGACTCGCAGTTGATCGGCGCGGAGGAAGAGGGGCGGCGTCGGCAGCGGATCGCCGACGGCGAAATCGTAAGCCCACTCGTGCAAAAGCAAAACGTCCGGCTCGATGCCGACGATCAATTCCGTTGGCCGCGCCCGGAAGCCCGGCGGAAGCACGCCGTTAAGTTGTTCGACGATGCGCACAATCCAGTGGTTGTAAAAACTGCGCCAGGGGACGCGAGGGTTAGGCCAGTGGTGAAGCGGCATGAGGCGATTATACCAGTCTTACGCCAGCCTCTTCCTCACCTCCGCGCTCAGAAAATCCATGGCCCACACTACCACGACGATGGCCCAGATAGCGGTTCCGGCTTTGTTGTTCTGCGAGGTGTTGATCATTTGCGCCAGGTAGTAGCCGATGCCGCCGCCGCCGACGTAGCCGATGATGGTGGAGATGCGGACGTTGATGTCCCAATGATAGATGGTGAACGAAAGGAAGTCGGGGACGATTTGCGGGACGACGCCGTACAGCACCACCTGCAGACGGTTCGCGCCGGTGGCGGTGAGCGCTTCCATCGGACCCGGATCAATGTTCTCGACCGCTTCCGAATACAGTTTGCCCAGCGAGGCGACGGTGACAATAGCCAGCGCTATCGCCCCGGCAAACGGCCCAAAGCCCACCCAAAAGGCGAACAGCGTAGCCAAAATAATCGGCTCGTAGGAGCGAAACACACTGAGCGTGGTGCGGGTGATGTAATAGATGGCCGTCCCGGCCCTGCCGCGCCTGGTGATGTTGCGGGCGGCCAGGAAACTGAGGGGCACGGCGACGACGACGGCGGCAGTGGTGGACACCAGGGCCATGAAGATGGTGACGATGATGGCATCCAACACTTCAAACACGGCCGCGCTGGGTTTCGGGCCGCCAACCGGCACCAGCAGTTCAACTTCGATCTTGCTGGGCACTCCGTCTTTGGTGGCGACTATCGGTCGGGCTTCGAACTCGGCGGAGAAGTGGCCGTCGGCGTCGGTGGAGATAAACGGGCCGGGGAAGTATTGGTCGCTCGGCAAGCGCCAGCGCAATTGCAGCTCGGTGTTCGGGGCCAGGTCGATTCCCTCGACGGTGAATTTGTCGCGCAGTTCGGCGCACGGCACGCCGGGAACCAGGCGCGGGCCGCTGGCCGGCACTTCGCCTTCGGGAGCGGAGCCGCACGGCACGGGCAAGGCCAACTGCAGCGTGACGGGTTGTATTTCGCGCGTTACCAGATCAGGCGTCAGGAAATCTTGCATGAGCGGGCCGCCTTTGCCCAACGATCCGATCAGGCGAGGGAAGTCCACTTCTGATCCGCGATAGGCGATGACGTAGGCGACGAGGACGCCGATGACGATCAGGATGGTGCGAAGAGCGCGCGGGAGTTTTGCTCCCCTGGCCGGAGAGTTCATCTCAGATGAGTCTTTCGCGTACCCGCGCGCTAAAGACGTCCATCGCCATGACGACGACCAGGATGGCGATGAACGAGGCGCTGACGGCGCGGAAGTCGCCGAGGTTGATCCATTGCACCAAAAAGAAACCGATGCCGCCGCCGCCCACGAAGCCGATGATGGTGGAGGCGCGCACGTTGATGTCCCAGCGGTAAATGGTGAAGGCGGTGAACGGCGGGACGATCTGCGGCACGACGCCGTAGCGCGCCACTTGCAGCCAGGTGGCGCCGGTGGCGCGGATGGCTTCGATGGGGCCGGGGTCTATGCCTTCGATCACTTCCGAGTACAACTTTGCCAGCGCGGCGATGGTGTGCAGGGCCAGGGCCAGCATTCCGGCAAACGGCCCCAGGCCGACGATGACGACAAACACAATGGCGATGATAAGCGATTCGATGGAGCGCACGATGTTGAGGAGCGTGCGGACGACGACGTACATGCCCAAGGTGAGGGCGTTGGCGCTCATCAAATTGCGCGCCGCCAGAAAGCTGATCGGGATCGCAAACAAGGTGCCCAGTGTAGTGGCCATCAGCGCCAGGGCGATGGTTTCGTAAATGCCCTTCAACACAAAGAATCCGTTGGTCGAAAGTTCGTAACCGCCTGTCACTTTGGATTGTCGGACGTAGAGCCGCTGGTTCTGCGGGAGATTGGGGTCAATGCCGGGCGGAATGGCCTTTGGCACGACGAAGCGAGTGGCGAGTCGCCCGGTCGAATCGGTGCGCGTGATCACCGGCTGAGTCGTTCCGGGTTCGCGGAGAGCGAAGAAATCGCCAATGGGGCTTTGCCAAACCAGTTCGGCGTCGCTGTCCGGCCACAGGCCGCCGGCCGTGAGGGTCAGCGTCTCGCCAACACTGGCGCAACCGGCGGAGAGGGACAGCGAAGTTCCGACCAGCGTGTTTGCTCCGGCCGGCGGAGTCGGCGAGCAAGGCACTTCCAGTTCTACCCACGCTTCGAGACGGTCGGCTTTGGGTTGGAGGAAGTCGGGGCGGAACATGGGGCGCAGAATGATGAGGGCGCGGTCAAAGTTTTTTGCCAACGCTTCCAGGTCTATTTCGGTGGCCTGCCAGCCCATGACGTAAAACATGATGAGCGCGGCGATGACCGGAATCAGAACGGGGCGGGGCGAGGCGGCATCCCAGATGTTCCACAACCAGAGGAGGGTGGGGACGATCAGCCAGCGCCAATTGGCCGGGTTGCCTTTGAAGGTGATGTCGGCTTCAGCGCCGCCGACCGCGGGCGTGACGGCCCAAATGATGAGGCCGAGCATGACGGCGATGACGCCAAACAGCGCCAGCCCGCGCGTGCGGCGCCCGGCCAGGAATTGGCCGAGGCCGGGGAGAAACAGAGAAGCGAGAGCGTTTAGCATTTTCTCACCGCAGAGACGCGGAGATCACGCAGAGAGCGCGGTTAACTCTCTGCCATTCCCGCCCTGACTTCAATCGCCTCTTCGCCGTAAATTTCCTTGAAGCGGGCGCGATCAATTTCCTGCGGCAGGCCGGTGAAAACAACCTGGCCGTCCTTGAGCGCAACGACCCGCGTAGCGTAGCGATGCACCAGGTCTAAAAAGTGCAGACTGCAAATAACGGTGATTTTCTCTTCGCGATTGAGCTGCTCAAGATATTGCAGGATGCTGTGCGCCAGAACCGGATCGAGCGAGGCCACCGGCTCGTCGGCGAGAATCAGTTTGGGTTCTTGCATCAGGGCGCGGGCGATGCCCACGCGCTGCTGTTGCCCGCCGGAGAGGGCGTCGGCGCGGGAGGCGGCTTTGTCTGCAATGCCCACGCGGGTGAGGGCGCGTTGTGCCCGTTCGCGTTCGGCCGGCGGCCAGATGCCGAGCAAGCTCAAATAGGGGTTGGCGTAACCGAGCCTGCCGGCCAGCACGTTGGTGAGGACGCTGGATCGTTTGACCAGATTGAACTGCTGAAAGACCATGCCGATCTGCCGCCGGATGCGCCGCAGCTCCCCGGCGGGCGCGGTGGTCACGTCCACGCCGTCCCAGAGTATTTTGCCTGCGGTCGGGTCAATGAGACGGTTGATGCAGCGCAGGAGCGTGGATTTGCCCGAACCGGAGAGGCCGATGATGACTAGAAACTCGCCGTCGTTGACGGTGAAGTTCACGTCGGTGAGGGCGACGGTGCCGTTGGGATAGACTTTGTGGAGGTGTTGGACTTCGAGCATGAGGATCAAACAGAGCGAGGACTTTCGCCCTCGCTCTGTCTTTCTAAAGCCGAGATGGGTTAGCGGACAAGCGAGGCAATGTCAATGCCCGAAGCCGCAAGCAGAACGCGGAACTCGTCGAAGAAGGTATCATCGGTGGCCTTCAGGCCGTCAATCGAGTACAGTTTCTTCATTGCGGCGGCGCCGTCTTCAGTCTTCGAGATTTTGTCGAGCGCGGCGGCGAGCGTGGCCCGCAGCTCTGCCGGGAGATCGTAGGCGAAGCCGACGGTGTCGTTCGGGATGATGTTTTCGGTCTGGTACACCACGATCACTTTGTCGTTCACGTCCGGCAGGTCGGTCTGCACCGCGGAATTGGTGCGGGCGTCGACAAAGGTCGCGCCGAAATCGCAGATGCCGCCGGCGTACACGGCGCGGACGACGGTGGGATGCCCTTGCACGAAGGCGGCGGTCTTGATCTTGACACCCTCCGCCGCGACGAGCGAGGCCGGAATGACGTAACCGGAGGCCGAGAACGGATCCGTCCAGCAGGGCTTCTTGCCTTCGAACTGCTTGAGCGCGCTCAGGTCGGTTCCGGCGGTGAAGCCGTCGGCGGCGCGGCCGACGAACTGGGTGGCATAGTGATCGAGCCCGTTGCGCAAAGTGATGAAAGACACATCGGCGCAAGGCACGTCTTTGCCGTCCTTATCCTTCGTCGTGGTCTCGTGGGCGACCAGGTAGCCAAACGGCGGCAGCCAACCTATTTGAGAGTTGCCCGAGCACATGGCTTCGATCATAGCCTTGTAGTTGGTGGGAACGACCGCTTTGACCGTCAGGCCGGTTTCAGCCGAAAGCAGGTCGGCGATGGTGTTGCCGCTGGCGATTAGTTCATCGCTGGTGGCCGAGGGGGCCAGCGCCATGATGATGGGCTTGTCCGGCGAGCCAAAGGGCACTTCGGTGGGCGGCACTTCGGTGGGTGGCACGGCGGTGGGCGGCACGGCGGTGGGCGGCGCGGCGGTGGGCGCGGCAGTGGGTGTTGCTCCGCCGCAGGCGCTCAAAATCAGGGCCAGCGCAACAATGCCGGCCATCACGTTAAACAGCTTGCTCTTGGACATGGATTTTCTCCTCCTGAAAGAAAATGGAAACGGTGGAAACGGCAAAACAATCGGGTAAGTTTGGCGATCGCTCGATAGCCTCACCCCCTTTCGGGCGTATATTACAGGATTTCGTGTGCCGTGGCAATGAGGTCTCTTCGAGTGAAGATGTGTCTCATCGGATTACGGTTTTTCGATGGTCACTTGCTGCGGATCCACGCGGTTGTTCACGGCGGCGATGCCCACGGCTTCGTGAATCAGCCCGGCCCAGAAGTATTGCGGGTTGCGCGCCTCGATCACGTCGGTGAGCACGATGCCGCCGGTGATGACCGCCCGCCGGTTGGGCATGAGGTAATAGTGCGTTTCGCCGTCCTCCACCAGCGCGGTGAGCGTATCGGGCGTGCCCAGCCCCCAGCGCCACGGGTAATCGCGGATGCACGAGTCGCAATCGATGCCCACGCGCCACGCGCCATCCTGTTCGTAAAAGCCCAGGGTGTTCGAATTCTGCGATTGCTGATACACGGTGCCCGACCACGGTCCAAAGGTGCGGATGGGCGCGGCGCCGTAGTTCTCAACCGTCAGTGTGAAATAAAGCGTTTGGCCGATGGTGACGGTGGACGACGAAAACTTCACGTCGCCGTTGACGATCTCGGCGCGGGGGTAGCCGCCATCTTTGATGGTGATGGTGGTCTCGGTTTCCACTTGCTGGCCGATGGCATCTTCGGCCTCAGCCACCACGGTGTACGCGCCGTCGGGCGGTGGGTTCACTCCCAGATCGATGCCGCCATCGTAATCGTAGGTGTGCAGCCCCGCCCGCCCCGGCAAAATGGACGAGCTGCCCTCGCCGATGGGAAACTGCTCGCCATTGGGTCCGATGAGCGCCACGTGCAGGCCGCTTTCGGGAATGTCTTTCGCCAGCCACACGTTGATCGTAGCCCGGTCGGCGAGGCC
>JACRBQ010000077.1 GCA_016213135.1 Chloroflexota bacterium
CCGTTGGGGAACAGATACAAATGGTCGCTGGCGGTGGTGCAGCCGGAGAGCAACAGCTCGGCCATGCCGGTGAGCGCCGAAATATAAACGGCCTCCGGCGTCAGTCGCGACCACATGGGGAAGAGCGTTTTGAGCCAGCCAAACAGAGGGGCATCTTGCGCCGCGGGCACCGCACGGGTGAGGGTTTGATACAGATGATGGTGAGCGTTGATAAGCCCGGGGGCCACGATGTGGCCGCTGAGGTCCAGCACCTTGGCGTCTGCCACGGTGGGCAGTTCATGGGTCGAGCCTACCGCCTCGATCACCCCATTCCGGATCAGCATCCCCCCGTCCGGAATTTCCCGGCGGGCTTCATCCATCGTGACCAACAGCGCAGCATGACGAACGACCAGCGTCTCCATCGGCTCCTCAGCACTTTGTCATACAAAGTACAATATAGCCCCAGAGACGGTCACTTGTCAATTGCCAATCTGAGATTAACGCAAACGGGGCAGGCGCAGAGCCTGCCCCGGATTCGGGTGCGCTATTCCCCGGCCCGCGCCGCCAACTCGTGGTCGAGCGCAAACAACGCGCCGGGGTGATCGCCAACCATCTTCAGCCGCGCCACAATCTCGCCGGCGTTCTTCTCTTCTTCAACCTGCTCGTTGATGAACCACTGCAGCATCACCTGCGCCGGGTAGTCCTTTTCCCTCACCGCCGTCTCGTAAAGCTGGTGAATGGAGGCCGTCACCCGCTGCTCGTGCGCGAAGGCCTCTTGAAAGACCGCCACCGCCGACTTGAAATCCGCCGGGGGCTGAGCCAGAGCTTTGAGCGTCACCTCCCCGCCCCGGTCGTGAATGAAGTCGTAAAACTTCATGGCGTGCTCCTGCTCCTCTTTGCCCTGCACCCTCATCCAGTGGGCAAAGCCCGACAGGTTGGCGCCGGTGAAGTAAGCCGACATCGACAGATACAGGTAAGCCGAGTACAGCTCTTTGTTGATCTGCTCATTCATTGCGTCTTGTACTACCTTGCTGATCATTTGTCCTCCTCATTGTTGACAACGGATGGAACGGATTCTAACGGATGTTTTAATTATCCGTTTACATCCGTTTCATCCGTTGTCAGAAACTCCGGGAAAATCAAGCGAGCTTCGCCTGTGCCGAGCGCATGGTATTGCGCATCAGCATGGCAATGGTCATCGGCCCCACGCCGCCCGGCACGGGCGTAATGGCTCCGGCTACTTCCTTCACATCGTCAAAGTCCACGTCGCCCACCAGCCGCGAACCGCTTTTCTTCGTGGCATCCGCGATGCGGTTGATGCCCACGTCAATCACGTACGCCCCGGGCTTCACCCAATCGCGCTTCACCATTTGCGGGCGGCCCACCGCGGCAATGAGAATATCCGCCTCGCGGCACACGGCGGCCAGGTCTTTGGTGCGCGAATGGCAGATGGTGACGGTGCAATCGCGGTGCAGCAGCAACATGGCGGCGGGCAGGCCCACGATGTTCGAGCGGCCCAGCACCACGGCGTTGGCCCCTTTGAACTGTGCCCCGGCTTCCTCCAACAGCACCATGCACCCCGCGGGCGTGCAGGGCACGAACAGCGGCTGGCGGCCTTTCATCGATAGGCGGCCAATGTTCACCGGGTGGAACCCGTCCACATCTTTGTCAATGCTGATTTTGTTGAGGACGCTCTCTTCGTTGAGACCCTCCGGCAAAGGCAACTGCACCAGAATGCCGTGCACCTCGGGGTCGGCGTTAAGCCTGGCAACCAGGCTCTCCACTTCATCCTGCGTGGCCGTCTTGGGCAGTTCAAAGCCGAACGATTCCATCCCGGCTTCGGCGCACGCCTTGCGTTTGGATTTGACGTACGATTGCGAGCCGGCGTTGTCGCCGACCAGCACCGTGGCCAGCCCCGGCTTTTTGCCGGTCGCGGCAAAATAGGCTGCCGCATCTGTGGCGACTTGCGCCCGCACTTTGGCCGCAATGGCCGTGCCATCGATCAAGGTTGCTGTCATGTGTGTATCCTTTGGCGAATGGATGTTGACCACACCGGCGAAGGCTCAAGAAAGCGCCCTCCGGTGATCACGGTAAACGGACTGAATTGCCCGCCATTATAATACGAACGACACCCGCAATCCCCCGCCCGGCGCGTTGGCCGCGGAAATGGTTCCACCCTGCGCCTCCACCAGTTGCCGCGCAATAGCCAGCCCCAGCCCGGCGCCGCCCGCCGCGCGCCCGCGTGATTTTTCGCTGCGCCAAAAACGGTCGAACAGTTTGGGCAGGTCGGCTTCGGGCACGCCGGGGCCGTCGTCGGTCACGGCCAGTTCCACACCCAGCGCGGCGCGGCGCACCTCAATGGTCACGCGCCCTTTCGACGGAACGTAGCGCAGCGCATTGCTGAGCAAATTTCCCACCACTTGCTCCACGCGCTGCGGGTCGGCGTTCACCGGCGGCAGCCCCGGCTCTGCGCGTACCGTCAGCACGATATCCTTCTCCGCGGCTTCGGCCTCGAACAACGCTCGCGCCCGCTCGGCCTCCTCGCCCAAATCCACCGGCTTAAGATCAAAGTGCAACTGCCGCGACTCGGCCAGCGTGAGCAATCGCAAATCATCCACCAGCCGCTCCAGCAAATATGTCTCTTCGAGCACCGGGGCCACGTGCGCGTTGTCCGCCGGATACACGCCGTCCACAATCCCTTCCAGCCTGCCGCGAATCACCGTGAGCGGCGTGCGCAGTTCGTGGGCCACGTCGGCCAGCAGTTCGCGGCGCTCGCGGTCGCTGCGCTCCAGCGCGGCGGCCATGCGGTTAAAACTGTCGCTCAGGGCGCGCAGGTCGTCCGGGTCGCGCGCCTCGGCCGGCACCCGCGCCGAAAGGTCGCCCCCGGCCACCGCGTGCGCCGCCGCCATCACGTCGGCCAGCGGGTTCACCATGCGCCGCACCAGCAAAAAGCCGATAAGCACCGTAAGCAATCCGGTAAAAAATGAGATGAAGGCCACGGGCGGCATCAGCCCGAGCAAACTGGGTAGAAACCGTATCGCCATCCCGCTCGAATACACCAGCGCCCCCACCTCCGTCCCATTCACCCGCAACGGAAATCGAACATTGACCCCGTGGGACACAAACACCTGCCCCACGCTGCCGCCTTGCGCCTGGCCCCGGTCCATGATCACCCGCCCGGACTCATCGAGCAACACGGCCCGTTCCCAATTGCCGGGGTCAACCCGTGACGCGCCGGGCAACACGGCCTCCACCCCCTGCCAACTGCCCCGGCCCAAATAGTAACTTTCGAGAGCGGCGGCCAGCGGCGGCGCAAACACCGTGCCGCCCTGCGACACGACACTGATGAACAAGCCCACCAGCACCACCAGCAGCACCACCGTGAGCAACACCACGGCCACAAACGCCTGCATCAGCAGCAGGAACAGTCGGCGGCGAATCTGACGGACGGAGTGACGGGGATCGAGGTGCATGATAATGGTGAAGGGGTGGCGGGAAGTGTCAGGCGGTATCCGCGAACTTATACCCCACGCCGTGCACGGTGATGATGTACTTCGGTTCGCCTTCTTCCGGCTCGATTTTGCGGCGCAGGTTGCGGATGTGCGAATCGATGGCCCGCTCGTAACTTTCGAAGGCCACGCCCCGGGCCACGGTGAGCAGTTGCGCCCGCGAAAAGATGCGCCCCGGCTGGCTTGCCAGCGCGGCCAGTATTTCAAACTCGGTGGAAGTGAGGGCCACTTCCCGGTCGGGCAGCACGGCGTGGTAGCGGGCGCGGTCGAGAGCCATGTCGCCGGCGCGGATGACCTCCGCCGGGGTGGCCGACCCGGCGGCGCGGCGCAACACGGTGCGCACCCGGGCCACCAGTTCACGCGGGCTAAAAGGCTTGGTGAGGTAATCGTCCGCGCCCAGTTCGAGGCCCACCAGTTTGTCGGTTTCCTCCACCCGCGCCGTAAGCATGATCACCGGCGTGTTGCTCTCGCGGCGCAGTTCGCGGCATACATCCAGCCCATCCATCCCCGGCAGCATGAGGTCCAGCACAATGAGGTCGGGGCGCTGGCGGCGGGCCATGGCCAACCCGCCGGGGCCGTCGCCGGCAGTGATCACCTCGAACCCCGCCGCCGTGAGATAGTCGCGGCAGATTTCCACAATCTTCGGCTCGTCGTCGATCACCAGAATGGTTTTAGGCATGGGGAACAATACTCAATACAAAATACCCAATACCCAACAATCCTCCACTCTCTGGGCTTCCATATTTGGTACTCGATATTGAGTATTGGGTATTCACTCATACCGCAGCGCTTCAATGGGCCGCAGCCGCGAGGCGCGCCAGGCCGGGTACAGCCCGAAGAAGATGCCCACCGCCGCCGCGAAGAAGAAGGCCAGCAGGATTGAACTGAGGGTGACCTGCGCCTGGATGAGGTTGGCCGCCGTCACCCCGGCGGCAATGCCCCAGCCCAACCCAATGCCCAGCAAGCCGCCGATGAGACTCAAGGTGACGGTCTCGATCAGGAACTGAATCAGAATGACGATGCGCTTAGCCCCCACCGCTTTGCGCAGGCCGATTTCCTTTGTCCGTTCGGTGACCGAGACCAGCATGATGTTCATGATGCCAATGCCGCCTACCAGCAGCGAGAGGCCGGCGATGGCGCCGAGGAAGGCGGTGAGGGTGGCGGTGATGGTGTTGAGCGCGCCCAGGAAGGCTGTCTGGCTGAGCACGGAGAAATCCAGTTCGTCGGTGAGGTTGAGGCGGTGCTGGCGGCGCAGGGTGCGCTCGATTTGCAAAATGAGGTCATTCACCCCATCGGGGTTGGCGGCTGAGAGTGAAATATCAGACACCTGCCGCTTGCCGTTGGCCGTAGCCAGCGCGCCGAACAATTTTTCGTAGCCGGTTTCGAGCGGCACCAGCACGATAGCGTCGGCGTTGCCAAACCCCGACGAGCCTTTGGACTCGAGCACGCCCACTACTGCAAACGGCACGCCGTTGATTTTGATGCTGCGGCCCACCGGGTTGAGGCCCCGGAACAGATCGGTGGCGGTTTGCGAGCCAAGCACGGCCACGCGGGCCGAATTGGAGCGGTCGGCGGCGGTGATGAAGCGTCCGTTGGCGGCCTCGGACGAGCGCACGATGCCATAGTCGGGAGTAGTGGCCGTCACCTGCACTGTCACCGTCTCGGTGCCATACGTCACGGTGCCGTTGGTGCTAAACGAGGGGGCAATGCCCACGATATTCTTCAGCGTCTTCGACAGCAGTTCGTAATCTTCAAAGTACAGCGTGGCCCTGGCCGTCTGCGTGCTCGGCCCGCGCTGGGCGCGGCCGGGAGACACGAAGACGAGGTTGGAGCCAATGCCCTCGACCTGGCTGGTGATGTTGGCGGTGGCCCCGTTGCCAATGGCCATCAGCGCCACCACAGCCCCCACGCCGATGATGATGCCCAGCATGGTAAGCGCCGAGCGCAGTTTGTTTGCCGACAGCGCGCGAAGAGCCACGCGAAGATTTTCAGAGAAATTCATAACGCCTCATAATCCAATTCACAATGCTCAATTGCCTTGTGCCTTGTGCCTTCATCATTTACCTGTGCGCTTCCGCTTGCAGCGCCTGCTCGCTGGGGCGCGGCGCGCCGGCTTCCAGCGGGTGGTCAATCTTTTCATCGCCGACGATGATGCCATCGGCCAGCCGGACGACGCGCCGGGTATGGCGGGCGATGAACGGGTCGTGCGTCACGTAAATCACCGTCTGCCCGAACTCGCGGTGCAACCGCTGAAACAGGCCGATGATCTCCGCGCCGGTTTTGCTGTCGAGCGCGCCCGTAGGCTCGTCGGCCAGCAGAATGGCGGGGTTGTTCGCCAGCGCCCGGGCAATGGCCACCCGCTGCTGCTGCCCGCCCGAAAGCTCGTTGGGCCGGTGGTGCACCCGGTCACTCAGGCCCACTTTGTTGAGCGCCTCGGCGGCCAGTTCGCGCCGCTCGCGCCCGCGCACGCCGCTATAAGTCAGCGGCAGCATCACGTTCTCCAGCGCCGTGGTGCGCGGCAGCAGGTTGAATTGCTGAAACACAAACCCGATCTTGCGGCTGCGCACGTCGGCCAGTTGGTCGTCGGACATGTTCTCCACATTGACGCCGTCGAGGCGGTACACGCCCGAGGTGGGCACGTCGAGGCAGCCGAGGATGGCCATGAGCGTGCTTTTGCCGGAACCGCTCGGCCCCATGATGGCAGTCATTTCGCCTTTTTCGATCCGCATGCTCACGCCGTCGAGGGCGCGCACTTCGGTTTCGCCAAGTTGATAAATCTTGTTGACGTTTTCGACTTCGATCATTGTTTCACCGTTTCACCCCAGACCGACGCGGTCCGCTGCGCCAGACCGCGTCGGTCTATATTAGCCTGGCCCAAACGGCGAGCCACTGTTGGCCGGTTTGGGAGTCACCAGTTGCACTTTGTCGCCCGGCTGCAATGCGCCGGTGACCACCACTTGCTCGCCCTGCACCTCGCCGCTTTTCACATCCACCCGCTCCATCGAGCCGTCGGCTTTGATGCGGTTCACATATTCCCCCGAGTCGTCGAGTTGCACGGCGTCGAACGGCACGGCCAACGCGCCTTCGTCCACGTGAGTGGTGATTTGCACATCGGCCGTCATGCCCAACAGCACACGCGGGTCCGACGTGGCGAGGTCCACGCGCACGGTGTATTTGACCAGCCCCTGCACCACCTGCCCCAACGGCTCAATGGCGGTCACCGTGCCCTTGAGAGTCGTATCGGGCAGGGAATTGAAGGTGAGGTCGGCGGTGTCGCCCACCGTCACCCCGCCCACTTCCGTTTCATCCACCGACACATCGACGTGATAGCCGGTGCGGTTGGCGAGGATTACGGCGGCCTGCGCCTGCGACACGGAGTCGCCGGGCTGATAGTTCACGGCCAGCACTTCGCCGTCAAACGGCGCCGTGACAGCCACCGAGTTCACCGTGGCTTGCGCCGCTTGCACCCGCGCCTGCGCCGCCGCAATGTCGGAGGGGTCGGCGCCGTTTTGCAGCTTATCGAGTTTGTCCTGCGCGTCGACCAGCGTGGCTTCGGTCACGGCCACTTTGGCTTTGGCAATAGCCAGCTTGTTGGCATCGGGGCCGCGTTGGGCCGAGGCCAGGTTGGCTACGGCGGTGTTGTAGGCCTCCTGCGCCTTGTCCACCGCGGCCACTTTGTTGGCCTTGTCGCTCTGGATGAGCAGCGCCAAAGTCTGCTGATTGGCGAGCGCGTTGTTGTAGCCGGCCTGCATCTGCTGCAGGAAAGCCAGCAACTCGGTCTTGCCGTTGCTGGCGTCGTACCGGGCTTGCGCGTCTTGAAAGGCGCGGAAAGCCGCATCGGTCGCCACCACTGCATTGTTATAAGCCTGCACGTTGCTGTCGTTGCTGGTCAACTGCAAATTAGTTTGCGCCGTGTCCAGCGCCAGTTTGGCGTCGTTGACCGCGGTTTGCAGGCTCTTGCCCGCCGGGTTCTCCACCGAGCGCAAATCCTTTTGGGCTTTGTCCAGCGCATCCTGCGCATCGGCCACCGCTTTTTGCGCGTTGGCAATCGCGAGCGCGCCGGGGTGCAGCAGATCATCCAACGCCTTTTGCGCCGAGATCAAATCCGACTGCGCCATAATGACGTTCTGCGGCACGCTGGACGGATCGAGCGTCATTAGCGTGTCGCCCGCTTCCACTTGGTCGCCCAGTTTCACTTTCACTTCGGCCACGGTGCCGGTCGTTTTCCAAAACACCGAGCCCTGCTGCACGGCGCTGATGCTGCCCGACGATTGCACGCTGGTGATGGCTGTGATGCGGGCCACGTCGCCGGTATTCAGCGCATTGGCCCCGGAGCCTGCGCCCCGGGCGGCCATCACCCTGGGCAGCGCCACCACCGCAATCACCACCACAGCCAGCGCCACCGCGCCGATAATGATCCAATTTCGTTTCGAGTTCATTCTCGCTATCCCCTTTACAAGTTAAATGGGCGCGTTTTACCCACCCGCGCAAGGGAAATGATAGCGGACAATTGTGGAGAATTTGTGGAGAGGCTGGGGCGATTGATGAACGCCGCCCCTCAGGAAATGGCGGGATTGTCAGCCCAGCGCGCGGTATTTGAATTCGCCGCCCACCATCGTGCCCAGCACCTGCGCGTCGCGGATGTCCATCGGGTCGCAGTGGAACAGATCGCGATCCAGAATTGTCAGGTCGGCCAGCTTGCCCGGTTCGATGGAGCCAAGGTCGGCTTCCATGTGCCCGGCGTAAGCCGCCCCATGCGTGTAACCGTCCACGGCTTCGGCCACGGTGAGACGTTGCTCAGGGTACCACCCCGCCTCACCGGGTGAGCCATCGCCGCGGCGGCGGGTGACGGCGGCGTGAATGCCCCACAGGGGGTTGATAGGTTCCACAGGAGTATCGGAGCCAAAGGCCAGCACGGCCCCGTGGTTCAATTGTGTGCGCCACGCGTACGCCCCGGCCGATCGCTGGCCCCAATACTTGTCGGCCATCAGCATATCCGAAGTAGCGTGAATGGGCTGCATCGAGCCGATGATCTTCAGCGCGGCAAAGCGGCGCGCATCCTCCGGGTGGACGATTTGCAAGTGCTCGGCGCGGTGGCGGAGGGGGTGGGTATGGGAGTGTGGGAGTGTGGGGGCAGATTCTTCGGCGCGCAGGCTTTCGTATACGTCCAGCAAATCGTGGTTGGCTTTGTCGCCAATGGCATGCACGGTAATAGCCAATCCGTTCTTCGCCGCCAGCGAGCCGCGCTCGTAAATTTCCTCTTTGTCCGTCACCGTCATGCCGTAGTTATCCGGCTCGCCTTCGTAGGGTTCAATCATGGCCGCGGTGCGCGGTCCCAGCGCGCCGTCGGCAAAGATTTTGATGTTGCCAATGCGAATCCAGTTGTCGCCAAAGCCGGAGCGCAGGCCCAGGGCAATCGCATGTTCGAGATAGGCCACGGGGATGTTTTTGACCACTCGCAGCCCCAACTGCCCGCGCTCGCGCAAAAGCTGGTAGGCAATGAAACAGCGGATGCCGTCGAAATCGTGCACGCCGGTGAGGCCCAGCTTCCACGCCGTCTCTTGCGCGGCGAGCATGGCCCGCGCCGTGTCTTCGGCGGTGGGGCGGTTGGGGGCGCTCGATTCTCTGCCGTCGTAGGCCCGCGAGGTCACAAGGTCCATGGCGGTCTCGAACAAAATGCCGGTGAGTTGCCCGTGGGCGTCGCGGCCCACTTTGCCACCCACCGGGTCGGGCGTGTCGGCGGCGACACCGGCCAGCCGCAGGGCCGCCGAGTTGGCCCAACCGGCGTGCATGGATTTGGCGGTGAGGTACACCGGGTGATCCGGTGAAACGGAGTCGAGCTGGGCGGCGGTGGGGAAGTCGTCGCCCCAACGGGAATAGTTCCACCCGTGGCCTCGTATCCACTGGCCTTTGGGCGTCACTTGGGCGCGTTCGGCCACCCGGCGCAGAGCGCGGTTGAGGGTATCGGTTTCCACATCCACGTTGACCAGGCCGAAAGCGAACCACTCAAAGTGGACGTGGCTATCGGTGAGGCCGGGGAGCACCAGCGCCCCTTTGAGATCGAGCTGTTCGGTGCGCGGCTCGGCCAGCGCGCGCATGTCGAAGTCCGAGCCGATGGCGATAATCCGATCGCCGCGAATGGCGAGGGCGGTGGCGGCGGGAAAAGCGGGAGCATGGAGGCGGGCGTTGTAGAGGATGGGCATAGGGGAAGGATGAACGATGAAGGATGAAGGATGAATGGGGGTTGCGTTCGTCACGCAAAGCGGTCATTGGTCGTTGGTCACGCAAACCGGCCATTCGACATTCGTCACGCGAAGCGGTCATTCGTCATTTATTATTCTTCTTCGAGCAACTTATCGGCCAGGGTGTTCAGTTCTTCATCGGAATAAAAGTGAATCACAATCGTGCCGCCTTTGCGGCCACGGTTGAGGTTCACGCGGGTGCCGAGGGTGTCGCGCAGCCGGTTTTCGAGGGCGCGCACTTCCGCCGATTTGGCGGCTTTGACCGGCTTGACGTTTTTGTGCCCGGTGAGCTGGCGCACCAGTTCTTCCGTCTGCCGCGCGTTGAGGCCTTTGCCGATGATGGTGGACATGGCCGCCAGTTGCGCCTGCGCGTTGGGCAGCGCCAGCAGCACGCGGGCGTGGCCCTCCGAGATGAGGCCTTGGGCCAGCGCGCCCTGAATTTTGGGCGGCAGCTTGAGCAGGCGCAGCGTGTTGGACACGGTGGCGCGCTGCTTGCCCACGCGCCGGGCGATGTCGTCGTGCGAGAGGCTGAAGTCGTCGGCGAGGTGCCTGTAGGCGTGGGCCGCCTCCAGCGGCGAGAGGTCGGCGCGCTGGATGTTTTCGATGAGGGCCAGTTCGAGCAGCCCCTGATCGGACGTTTGCCCGCGCACAATGCCGGGGATGGTGGCCAGGCCCGCCAGCTTGCTGGCCTCGACGCGGCGCTCGCCCGCGATGAGGGTGTACTGGCCGGGCACAACGCTCTTGGCGACGATGATGGGTTGAATGACTCCGTGCTCGCGGATGGAGGCGGCAAGGTCGGCCAGTTCTTGCGGATCGATACGGGTGCGCGGCTGGCGCGGGTTGCGCACGATTTGCGACACCAGCAGCGCCACCGGCCCGCCGTGGGCCGCATCGTCGGGTTCGTTGACCGGGATGAGGGCGTCCAGCCCGCGCCCGAGGCCGCGTTTAGGCATGATGATCAAATCCTCGCATTGCCGCTCAAAACGTCGCTAGGACAGATTCCGCGCTGGCGGGTGCATCGTCCGGCACGTAGGGGCGTTCAATTGAACGCCCCCACACCGCAGCCCAACAGGAATTCGCTCTAAGTTGCCGTGCAGCGCATTGTACATTACTACGCCGCCAGCGCCGGCTGCGCCACCTTGGCTTCCCCCCGCCTCACGCCCACCATTAAGATCAGCGCCACGGCCATGAAGATCGGGGCGACGATCATGATCGAGTTGTAGTTTTTGCCCGCCAACTGGATGATCCAGCCGTTGACGTTCGGCCCGGCAATGGCCGAGAGGGTGGAAAACAAATAGTAGAGGCCGGTGTAGGTGCCGACGCGCGAATCTTCGGTCATATCCACCACCATCGGCAGGCTGTTGATGTTGATAAACGCCCAGGCCGCCCCGGCCACCATCAGCAGGGCGCCAATCACCGGGACCGTGCCGAGCACCGGCAATTTGGTCAACACGAGGGTGAGGGTGGCAACCGGCAGGAAAAAGATGGTGAGCATCACCAGACTCATGAGCACGATCCCGGCCAGAATCGTCAGCCGCCGCCCGATTCGCGCGCCGAGGTAGCCCGACGGCAGGGCAAAGAGGACGAACACCAACCCAAGTTGGCCGATCAGCCGCCCCCCGTCCGACTCGCGCAGTCCCAGATGATTGATGGCATACAGCGAGAAGAAGGCTTCGATGGCGGTGAAGCCGAGAAACCAGAAGAAGATCGCCGACAAAAGCCTCAGGCCACTTTTGTCTTTATCCTGCGCCACCGACCGCAAACTTTGGAACATGCCCGGTTGGGTCTCGGCGGCTTCATAAACCTTTGGCTCTTTGACCAGGAAGAACACCAGCAGCGCGGCGACGACCACCAACGCCGACCCCAGCCAGAACGGGTAGGCCGGGTTCATGTCGTAGAGTTTCGCCCCGCCCAGCGTGGCCACAATGGTGCCCAGCCCGCCCATGAGGTTGATGACGCCGTTGGCCTGCGAGCGAAACTGCGAGGGCGTGATGTCGGGCATGAGGGCCACGACCGGCGTGCGCCACAGGGCCATGCTCAACAGCAGCGAGCTGGTGCACACCACAAACAATGGCAACACACCGGCCAGCGGAATGATGCCGAAGGCCACCGCCCCGATTGGCGCGCCGATGAGGATGAACGGCATCCGCCGCCCGATGGGGGTGCGCAGCTTGTCCGACCACGCGCCGACCGGCGGCTGGATGAGCAGCGCGGCGATGTTGTCCAGCGTCATAAAGAAACCGATCCAGACCGGATCGAGGCCGAACCGCTTGGCCAAAAAGATCGGCACGTAAACGTTGTAGACCGACCAGATCACACTGACGCCGAAGAAGCCAAAGCCAAGCAAAAAGGTCTTACCGTAGTTGAGTTTCATTACGCCTCCGTGAACCTTGATGTGTAACGGTTAATAAGACGGTTTCAGTTTTGGTGGGCTACAGACCCGAAGACCCGGATGAAAAGGGCACCGCTACAGCAGATTTCTCTTCGATGTACGGGCGAAGCATTCGCCTCTGGCACCCAAAGCCACAAGAATCCGCGCGGCGAATGCTTCGCCCCAACCTCGCGCCATCAATTAATTTGGAATCGGCTCTAAAACCCTCGCAGCTTCTCCGGCGTGACGCGAATGGCAAGCGAATACTCGCGGGCAAACTCCTCGGGCGTCGAGCCAAGGCGGGCAATGCCCTCGGCATATTTTTGCAGGTACAGGGCAGCGGCCTCAGCGGACACTTGCGGCCCCAGTTCGGCAGCGCCAGTGAACACGACCACATCGTCGCCCTGCGCGTCGGCGCTGAAGTGCAGGGCGGCGCGGGGGTTGCGTTGCAGGTTGGGCACTTTGTGCGACGCGGGCATGGTGTAAATGAGGAACGCGCCCTCGCGCCATAGGAACCACACCGGCACGGGCTGCGGCGTGCCGCGCTCGTCCACGCTGACCAGCCAGATGACTTCCTCTTTGTTCAGTCGTTCCAGCGCATGCGCGCCGAAGGGGGTGGTGAAGTCAAGCATGGGAGTCCTTTGAAGGAGTGAATGGCGAGCCGCGAGGCGCAACCACCGTCACCCACAGCACGCCGAGCAAAATAAGCGCGCCCCCGGCAAAGAATTGTACTCCCAATGCTTCACCGAGCAACCACGCGCTGAGCAGCGCGCCCACGATGGGCTGGGCGAAAAACAGCAGCGAGGCGGCCGTGGCGTCGAGCAGTTCAAAGGCCTTGTTCCACAGATACACGGCTACGGCTGTGGAGACGAGTCCGAGATACAGCACGCCAAGGACGATGGCCGGGGAGCCGAGGGCGGCGAGGGTGCGCGCCCATGCGCCGGAGGTGGTGGCCAGTTCCCACGCGGCCAGCGGGATGACGGGCAGGAGTCCACCGAGGGGGGCGAACACGGTGACGGCCAGTGCGGGCACCCCCCGTTGGGTGGCCCACTTCACCAGCACGGAATAAAGCCCCCAGGTGAGGGCGGCCCCCAGCAGGGCCACGTTTCCCCACAGCACGTCGCCGCTGAGACGCACCGCGCCCGGATCGAACACGACGATGATCACGCCGACGGTGGCGAGGGCCACGGCGGCGATGCGGGCCGGGGGCAGCGGCTCGCGCAAAATGAAAAACGCAAACAGGGCAATGAACGCCGGCGCGGCGGAGGTGACGAGCGCGCCGTTGGCGGCGGTGGAGAGCTTGGTGCCGACGAATTGAAGGGCGAGTGAGAGGCCGTAGCCTACGATGCCAATGCCCAGCAGCGCCCAGGGGCGCAAGCGGACGGCGCGCAGTTGCGCCGGGGCGGTGAGCGCGGCCACGACGGCCAGCGAGGCAAAGCCGAGCAGCAGCCGCAGGGTGAGCAAGGTGAAGGAGGGAATCTTCTCCAGCACCACGTCGCTCACGACGTACATGCCGCCCCAGATGGAGGCCGCGGCGAGGCCGGAGAGCACACCAACGAGTTTCACAGAATTTTGAGTTTTGAATTTTGAATTCAACATTCAGCACTCAAAACTCAAAACTCATCATTGCTTTTGATCGCCTTTGAGGAGTTCGTCGGCCAGGGCGGCGTAGGCTTGCGCGCCGGTGGAGGTGGGCGAGAAGGCGGAGATGGGCAGGCCGTGCGAGGGGGCCTCGGCGAGGCGCACGCTGCGCGGGATGATGGAGGTGAACACTTTGCCGGGAAAGTGCTTGCGGACTTCCTCCACCACTTGCAGGGCCAGGCTGGTGCGCGAGTCGAACATGGTCATGACGAGGCCGCGAATGGTGAGGCTGGTGTTGAGGTTGGCGCGCACGCGGGTGATGGTTTGCGCCAACTGGCCGAGGCCCTCGAGGGCTAGATATTCGCACTGCACCGGGATGAGGACGGACTGCGCGGCGACGAGGCCGTTGAGGGTGAGCAGGCTGAGCGAGGGCGGGCAATCGATGAGGATGTAGTCGTAATCTTTGCGCGTGGCGGCGAGGCTGTGCTTGAGCCGCGCCTCGCGCTGCGGCGCGCCCACCAGTTCCACCTCTGCGCCGGAGAGGGCGGGCGAGGAGGGCAACAGGGCAATGCCCAGCTTGGGGTTGTACAGGATGGCGTCGAGCGGCGGCGTGTTGTCGATGATCACCTGATAGGTGCCGCTCTGCACGCCGCGCTTGTCAATGCCCAGGCACGAGGTGGCGTTGGCTTGCGGGTCAAGGTCCACCAGAAGCACGCGCTGGCCCAATTGCGCCAGGTAGGCGCCGAGGTTGATGGCAGTGGTGGTTTTGCCCACGCCGCCTTTTTGATTGACGAGCGCGTAGATGTGAGTCATGGGGTCAGGAGACGGGGGTCAGGAGACGGGGGTCAGGAGTCAGAAGTCAGGAGTCAGAATGGCGTATATTCTATCATTCTGACTTCCGTCTTCTGACTCCTGTATTCTGACTTTTGACTTCTGTATTCTGAACCGGCACTCCCTCGATGCCCACGCGAGTCACCGAGTCGCTGGCGAGGGCCACGGCAAAGCGGGCAGCGTCCCACGGGTCGGCAGTTTGCCACAGGCGCACAAAAAAGGCGGCCGCAAAAATATCGCCC
>JACRBQ010000074.1 GCA_016213135.1 Chloroflexota bacterium
CCTGCCGACGGGGGTGGAAATGGTGATGCCGGGGGATAACATCGACATGGCGGTGGAGTTGATTACGCCGGTGGCCTTGGAGAAAGGCTCGAAGTTCGCCATTCGCGAAGGCGGCCTGACCGTCGGCTCGGGTGTGATTACCGAAATACTGGATTGAGGGATAGATGGCAAGCAAATCGAAAGACGTTCGCCCGGTGATTACGCTGGCGTGCGCGGATTGCAAAGAACGCAATTACACCACCCAGAAAAATCGCCGCAACGATCCGAACCGGATCGAACTGAAGAAATTCTGCCGAAACTGCCGCAAGCACACGGTGCACCGGGAGACGAAGTAGGGGCGAGGCGAGCTTCGCCCTCACACAGGCCAGTAGCTCAATTGGCAGAGCACCGCTCTCCAAAAGCGGGGGTTGCGGGTTCAATTCCTGCCTGGCCTGCCTTTACTTTCATCTCAGGGAAACCGTGCTGTGGCAAAGGTATCCGTTATGGCTGATAACGCTGTTGTGCGTTTTGCGCGCGAAACCCGCGCCGAATTGAGCAAGGTGACCTGGCCCACGCGGCAAGAGGCCACCAACCTCACGCTGGTTGTGCTGGGCACCGTGTTGGTGAGTTCGCTCATTCTCGGCGGCTTTGATCTGCTATTCGCGCAGGTGTTTGCGTTCGTGCTGGGGATTAAGAGCAATTGAGCGCCGAATTGGAAGTCTGGGCATGGTTTTAGACGACGAAAACTCGTTTGACGAGAACGAAGAGGAAACTCCGCCTCGGGACGAAAAGCCCGAGGCTGAAGTGTTGCCTGCGCCCGCCCCGGCGCCATCGGCGGACGCCTCCTCGCTGGCCGCCGAGGCCGTGCGTGAGGCCGACGACGAGCGCCACTGGTATGTGATCCACTGCTACTCGGGTTACGAAAACAAAGTGCGGCACAACCTCGAGCAGCGCATCGACACCATGAACATGAAAGACCGCATCTTCGACGTGGTGGTGCCCACCGAAGAAGAGATCGAGGTCAAAGACGGACAGCGCCGCACCGTGGAGCGCCGGGTATTCCCCGGCTATATTCTGGTGCAGATGGTGTTGAGCGAAGAGTCGTGGTACGTGGTCCGCAACACCCCGGGCGTTACCGGCTTTGTGGGCATGGGCAACACGCCCACGCCGCTGCAACCACAGGAAGTGGCGCAGATTATGCGTCGCATGGAAGCCGAAGCGCCCAAGATCAAAGTCAACTTCAAGACCGGCCAAAAGGTGCGGATTGTGGACGGGCCGTTCAACGATTTTATCGGCACCGTGGGCGAAATCGACGCCGAGCGCGCCAAGGTGCGCGTGATGGTGTCGTTCTTTGGCCGCGAAACGCCGGTGGAATTGGATTTCTTGCAGGTGGAAAAAGCGTAATCCGTAGAGACGTAACATGTTACGTCTCTACCGAAATTCGTGGGAGGGTTGGCCGAGTCCGCCCGCTAGCACCACAAAGGAGATACTCTCGTGGCAAAGAAATTAAAAGCAGTCGTACGTTTGCAGCTCGAAGCCGGCAAAGCAAGCCCTGCGCCGCCCGTTGGCCCGGCGCTGGCCGGCCATGGCATTAACTTGATGGGCTTCTGCAAAGAATACAATGCCCGCACCTCCAACCGGCCCGGCGAAATCATCCCCGTGGATATCACGGTGTACAGCGACGGCTCGTTCGCGCTGGCATTGCGCACTTCGCCCACGGCGGTGATGCTGCGCAAGGCCGCCGGCCTGGAAAAAGGCTCCGCCGTGCCCAACCGCAACAAAGTGGGCAAGGTGACGAAGACCCAGGTGCGCGAAATTGCCGAAGCCAAAATGAAAGACCTCAACGCCGTGGACCTCGATGGCGCCATGTTGCAAGTGGAAGGCACCGCGCGTTCGATGGGCATCACGATTGAAGGATAACATGTGGGAGGGCGCGCCCGCGCGACCCGCTAGCACCACTGGAGACAACCCATGAGCAAACCAGGAAAGAAATACCGAGCCGCCGCGGCCAAAGTGGACCACAACCGCTTCTACCTGCCCCAGGAGGCGCTGGCCCTCGCCAAAGACACCAGCATCACCAAGTTCGATGCCACCGTGGAAGTGCACATGCGCATGGGGCTGGACCCCAAGCAGGCCGACCAGCAAGTGCGCGCCGCCGTGGTGATGCCCGCCGGGCTGGGCAAGCACGTGCGCGTGATGGTGTTCGCCGAAGGCGAAGGCGCTCGCCTGGCTAAAGAAGCCGGAGCCGATTACGTGGCCGACGACGAAATGTTGAAGAAGATTCAGGAAGGCTGGACGGATTTTGACGTGTCTATTGCCGTGCCGGAAATGATGGGCAAGGTGGGCCGCCTGGGCCGCATCCTCGGCACGCGCGGCCTTATGCCCAACCCCAAGGCCGGCACCGTGGCCCCCGCCGCCGACCTGCCGCGGTTGATCAAAGAAGCCAAAGCCGGGCGCGTGGAATTCCGCCTCGACAAAACGGCCAACATCCACGTGCCCATCGGCAAGGCCTCGTTTACTGCCGAGGCGCTCTACGACAACTTCGCCTCGCTGATGGAGGCAATCAAGAAAGCCAAACCCGCCGGCTCCAAAGGAATTTACATCAAACGACTCACCGTGACCACGACGATGGGCCCCGGCGTCAAAGTGGACGCCAACGCCGCCCAGTCGTTGAGCGCGGGGGCGTAACCTCGCAAGGGCGTTCAAGTGAACGCCCCAACAAATAATTCTGCCCTTCGCCGTAGACCGCAGGCGCCCGGCTCTCAAAAGAGGGCCAGGCTCAATCTCCTGCCGAGGTGAAGACTTCTGCAAACGGATCGCCCGGCGTGTTGCGCCGGGCGCGCTTCACAGAGTCTTTACGTCGGACAAGGGCGTAAAGGCTTTTTGATCTCCCCTCCCGCAACGGGCGAGAATGGGCGGGCAAAAAGTCGACAGGGTTCGCTCATTCTCAACCGAAAGGAGGTGACACACACTTGGCAATTTCAAAGAAACGCAGAGCTGAACTGGTGCGGACGTATGGCGAGCTGGCTAAGAAGAGCCAGGCGCTGATCATCACGTCGTACAGCGGCATCTCAGTCAAGAACATCGAGACTTTGCGCCGCAAAGTGCGCGAGGCGTCGGGCGAGTTTCACGTGGTCAAAAACACATTGGCCTCCATCGCCCTGAAAGAAGCCGGCATGCCTGTGCCGGACGAATTGCTCTCGAAAAGCTCCGCAATCGGCTTCGCATTTACGGACGTGGCCGCAGTCGCTAAAACCATTGCCGACTTCTCGAGGGATTCCGAATTCGTGAAGGTCAAAGGCGCGGTGATGGGCGGCAAAATACTCAACGACAAGCAAGTCGCGGTGCTGGCAGCCTTGCCGCCCCTGCCCGTGGTACGGGCGCAACTGCTCGGCCTGCTCAACACTCCGGCTACACGCCTTACCGGCGCCATTGCAAGCGGCGTCCGGCAGGTGGTCAGCGTCGTCAAAGCGTACGCCGACAAAGAACAAGACTCTGCTCCGGCTCAGGCCTGAGCGCCGACATTCAAAACACAATCAAGTCCCTCGTGCCTTTGAAGAGCGCCCGGGGAATTACTGAAATGGAGATAATCTAACAATGGCTGATCTAAATAAACTCGTCGAGGAACTGAGCGGTCTGACCGTCCTCGAAGCCGCGGAACTGACCAAAATGCTGGAAGCCAAGTGGGGCGTGTCCGCTGCCGCCCCGGTGGCCATGGCGGCCATGCCCGTTGCCGCCGCCGCTGCCGCCCCGGTCGAAGAGAAGACCGAATTCAGCGTGGTGCTCAAGGATGTTGGCCCCAAGAAGATCGAAGTGATCAAGGTCATCCGCCAGCTGACCACCCTGGGCCTCAAAGAGGCCAAGGAAATGGCCGAAACCGCCGGCGTCAAAGTGCTGGATGCGGTGGGCAAAGAAGCCGCCGAAGAAGGCAAAAGGAAACTGGTCGAAGTCGGGGCTGTGGTGGACATCGTCTAGCTCCGGCAGGTCTCGCGCAAACAAAAGCGCCCTCGGGGGTTTCCCTCCGGGGCGCTTTTCGTTTGCCATAATGCCGTTGCCGCCGGTTAGACCACCCGGTTCCGTATCACCCCAATCCCATCCACCTCGCACTCCACCACGTCGCCCGGTTTCAAAAACTCCGGCGGAGTGCGGGCAAAGCCCACCCCGGCGGGCGTGCCCGTGGCCAGCACGTCGCCCGGCTCCAGCGTCATGCCCCGGCTCAGGCTTTCGAGCAGCGCCGGAATCTTGAAGATCAGTTGTGAGGTGGATGAATCTTGTTTGGTGACTCCGTTCACCCGGCAGCGAACGGCGAGCGCGTGTGGGTTGGCGATCTCGTCCGTGGTCACGATCCATGGGCCCATCGGGCAGGCGCCGTCCAGACTCTTTCCTTTGAAAAACTGGCCGTGCGCGCTTTGCAGATCGCGCGCGCTCACGTCGTCGATCACCGTATAGCCAAACACAAATTGCATCGCTTCGCTGGCAGAAATGTTCTTGCCGCGCCGCCCGATGATCACGGCCAGCTCCGCCTCGAAGTCCAGCTCGGCGGTCGCGCCCGCGTCGCAGGGAATGTCGCCATACGGCCCGTTGACGGCGGAGGTGGCTTTGGTGAAGAACACCGGCACTTTGGGCAGGCTCACCGGCTGGCCCTTGGCCAGCGCCGACTCGCGGGCATGGTCGGCGTAGTTGAGGCCCACGCACATGATGTTGCGGCGCGGCTCAGGGATGGGCGCCAGCAGTTGCGCCCCGGCCAGCGGCACGGCGGGGCCGGTGAGGCCGCGCAGGGCCGCCAACGCCGAGGGGCCGGCGGCAATGAGGCCCAGCATGGTTTGGCCCGGCGCCGGGGCCACGGTTTCCCCGCGCACAATCCCCAGCGTGGCCGAACCTTGATGCATGAATGTAACCAGTCGCATACTCGCTCCTTTGCTCCTTTGCGCTCCACTTTGAACAATGAGAGAATGTGCGACAATTATACGTCGAAAGAGGCCCGCCTATGGATGACTACCGGATCGTCGAGAGCCAATACCTTTTCGATCACCCGCGCGTGCGCATTATCAAAGACATGCTCGAGCGCAACGGCCGCCGCTGGCCCTACCTGTACCTCGAAAGCCCGGTGGACGCCGTGACGTGCGTGGCCCTCACCGCCGAGAGCTGCCTTGCGCTCACGCGGCAATATCGCCACCCGTTGCGCGCGGTGCTGCTCGATTTGCCCGGGGGACACATGGGCCCCGGCGAGACTCCCGAACACGCTGCCGCCCGCGAGCTGGAGGAAGAAACCGGCTTTCGCGCCGGGCGCATCGAGCTGCTGGGGCGCTATAACCCCTTCCCCGGCTCGCTGCGCGCCACCATGCACATCCACTTTGCCACCGATTTGACTCAGGTGGGCCAGCGCCTCGACGACGGCGAAGAGCTGGAGGTGGTGCTCATGCCTGCCGCCGAAGCGCTGCAGCGCGTGCTGCGCGGCGAGATCATCGACGGCTCGCTGCAAATGGGCGTGCTGATGGCGGCGCAGAAGGGATACCTGCCGTAAGCGCTCATAGCACACTCTTGGATGATCATCTGTCAGGATGCCGGAGTGCTGGCGACTGGCGGGTAATCGAGGAGAGGCGGGGGATGTCAGCCGCGGACGGCAGGCGCCAGTGCGGAGAGAATGTCGCTCAAATGAACTCCGGCGAGGCTGGGAAAGACGACGTCTGCGCCGCCCGTGCGCTCTCGCGGTCCTAGGCCGACCACGCGGAACCCGCTTGCCTTCGCGGCTTCGACCCCGGCGGCAGCATCTTCCACCACCACGCACTCTGATGGACCTAGCCCTAACTGCGCGGCGGCGTGAAGGAACAAGTCGGGCGCGGGCTTCTGACGCTCGACGCTGTAGCCGTCCGAGATCGCATCAAGGAGCGGGCGCAGGCCCAGGCGGTCAATCACCTCTTCGGCGTTTCGGCTGGCCGAGCCAATGGCGCTCTTCAGGCCGGCGGCCCGGATCTCATCCAGCAGCTCTCTCGCGCCGGGGAGCAGATCGCGCGGCGAGAGCTCGTGAATGTATTGGAGGTAGTAATTGTTCTTGCGCGCCATCATCTCCCGAATCTTCTCCTCAGGATAGACGCGCCCTTTCAGGATCAGCGTGAGCGACTCGCGGCGAGAGATGCCGCGCAGAGACTCGTTGTCTTCGCGAGTGAAGGGCAAACCTTCTTCGTCGGCCAGGCGCTTCCACGCGCGGTAATGGTATTCGGCAGTGTCGGTGAGGACGCCGTCGAGGTCGAAGATGAAGGCTTTGATCAACACTCCCGTAGTAACCCCCAAGCCACACTCCCGCCCATAAGCGCCAAAACCCCGGCCAGCGCGAATACAGGCAGCACTCCTGTCAAATCGTTTAGCCATCCCCCCAACACGAGAGCCGCGAGTGAAGTTAGGGCGTAGGTCAGGCCCAGGCTGCTCAGGACTCGGCCACGCAACACGTCAGGCGTCATGGCCTGTACCGCCGTCTGATACGTGATTCCACCGACGACACTGGACAGTCCGTAGAGGGTGAAGGCTCCCAGAGCCAAAACTGGGTTGGTTGTGCTCGCCGCACCGAGCAGCGCGGCCCCAAAGGCGAGCAAGGACCATCTCAACAGGCGACCCGGTGAAAAACGCCCACCCAACCAGCCGGCGAGCGCCGCACCCGCCAGAGCGCCGGCGCTCATCCCCGCTAAAATGAATCCGAAGCCTTGCGCCCCAAGATCGAGGCGGTCTTTGGCCAGGACAACGACGAGCGGGCCGGTCATGCCGGACGCAGCGGCGAACAGCAGGGCGAGGGCCTGGACGCCAATCAGCGCACGCTGACGGCGCAGAAATCCCAGCCCTTCCAGGATTTCGCCCCAAAGCACTCGTCGCCTGCCGGTCTCCGACAAAGGTGAAGATGGCGGCGAGAGTCGGACGACCGCCGCGCAGGCCGCCGCGAAGAAGAAGGTTAGCGCATTAATGACAAAAGCGGCCGACCCACCGAACTGTGCGACGAGAAGGCCGCCCAGGCCAGCGCCGATCATCAGCATCGTCTCCCGCGTCAACTTGAGCAAGCCGTTGGCGGCCAGCAAGTGGGGCCCGCCGACGACGGTGGGCAGGGCGGACCGGAGGGCCGGCGTGAAAAATACGCCGACGCTGCTGAGAGCGAAGGCCACCAGGTAGATGTGAGTCATCCCACGCGCCAGTGGGAGGGTCAAGATGAGCAGGCCGCGTAGGATGTTGGAGAAGATCAGAATCGCCGTTCGAGGGTAGCGATCCACTACCGCTCCGGCAAGCAATCCCAACGCCAGCGTCGGCACGGCCTGGGCGAGGGTCAGCGCTCCCACGGCCAACCCTGAGCCGGTCAACTCGTACACGAGCAGCACCAGGCCCAGGGTGTTGATCCGATCCCCCATGGCCGAGACTGACTCCCCGATCCACAGTGCGACGAAAGCACGGTTTCTCAGGAGTGATATGTAGCCCACAGATGCGGCGGCCCTATCCCTTCACCGCCCCAAGCATCAGCCCGCTCATGAAATAACGCTGCAGGGTGAGGAACACGCCAATGAGCGGCAAAACGACCAGCACACTGCCCGCCATCATCACGCCCCACGGCGAGCCTTCGGCGGCGATGTATTCCGTTTGCAACAGGCCAAGGGCGACGTTCAGCGTCCACATCTCTTTGTCTTTGAGCACGATCAACGGCCACAGGAATCCATCCCACGCGCCGACGAAACTGAAAATGGCGACGGTCGCCATGGCCGGCTGGCTCAGGGGCAGGATGATGCGCCGCCAGATGGCGAAGTCCGACGCGCCGTCAATGCGCGCGGCCTCTTCCAGTTCGACGGGGAT
The DNA here is from genome assembly GCA_016213135.1 of Chloroflexota bacterium. GTDB lineage: Bacteria > Chloroflexota > Anaerolineae > Anaerolineales > VGOW01 > VGOW01. Next base: position 7,804 of record JACRBQ010000074.1, read on the forward strand.
GGTGCTGATGTACTGGCGCATGAGGAAGATGTTGGTTACGCTCACACAGAACGGGACAATGATGCCGATGAATCTGTTGATCCAGCCGAGTTTGAGGATCACCAGGAAGAGCGGAGTCATCAGCACCGCGCCGGGGATGGTCAGCGTCGCCAGCAGCACATTGAAGATCAACTCTCGCCCCCAGAAGCGCCGCCGGGCAAAGGCGTAGCCGGCCATCGAGCAGATCGTCACACTGAGCACGGTGGTCATGCTGGAAATGAAAAGCGTGTTGAGGAAAAAGCGGGCGAAGTCGAAGCGCCGCCAGGCGGCGGCGAAGTTCCCCCAGGTGACCGGGTCGGGCAGCCAGTGGATCGGCAGGGCGAACACCTGCTCCGGCGTCTTGAACGCGGTCGAGACCATCCAGGCAAATGGAAAGAACGAAAGCAAAGCTCCGACGATCAGCAGGGCATAGACCGCCAGCTTGCCCCCGGCGTCCACAAATTGCCGGCGGCGATAGAAGGGTACCGACTTTTGACTCATGGAGCGCCTTTCAATAGATCACGTCGCCGAAGTAGCGGCGTTGAATGACGGTGATGCCGAGGATGGCGGCAAAGAGCAGGTAACTGACGGCGGCGGCGAATCCGTACAGGCCGCTGCCGAAGGCCAGGTTGTAGATATAGAAGGCAATCGTCAGAGTGTGATTGGCCGGGCCGCCGCCGGTCATCACGAACACCGGCGTAAAGACTTGCAGCGAGCTGATCGTCAGCAGCAGAAGGACGATGAGCGTGACCGGGCGAAGCAGCGGCCAGGTGACGTGCCGGAAGCGCGCCCACAGCCCGGCCCCGTCCATTGTCGCCGCCTCGTACAATTCCGGCGGGATGGATTGCAAGCCGGCCAGGAAGATCAGCACGTTGCCGCCCATCCCTTTCCAGATCGTCAGCAGCACGATGGCCGGCATGGCGAGTTTGGGATCGCCCAGCCAATCCTGCGGCGGCAGGCCGAAGACGCCGATCAGGTTGTTGAGCAGGCCGCGCGCCCCGGCCCAGTAAATCCACTTCCAGAGGAGTGACACGGCCACATCGGAGGATATGACCGGCAAATAGAACAGGACGCGGAACCAGGCGCGGGCGCGGATTTCGGCGTTGAGCAGCAGGGCGACGAACAACGCCGCGAAGAGCGTGCCGGGGACGTTGAGCGCGGTGTAGTAAACCGTGTTCTGGACGGCCAGGCGCACGTTGGGCATCTCGAAGAAGCGCCGGTAGTTTTCCATCCCGACGAATTCGGACTGGCCCAACACCTGCCAGTCGTAGAAACTCATGCGAAAGGCGTACAGCGCAGGGTAGAGGAGGAATGCCCCCAGGATCGCCAGCGCGGGCAGGACGAACAGGTACGACCAGTGATTGAGGCGCGCCTCGCGGTAGAGTGCGAGAGCGCCACGGCGGACAAAATGAGACGAGACCATTTCATATCTTCTTCTGCATCCATCGCCCCCATGCGGCGATGAGCGCCATCCCGGCTGCCATCGCACCCAGGCCGGTCAGCCCGGCCTCCGGGCCGAAGGCGCCGCCGGTCGCCAGGTCCGGGCCGGTCTCGGCGAGCCGGATCAGGGTGAAGCCCTCTCCGCCGCTGACCGGGAAGCCGAACACCGTGCCTTGAAAGAAATTCCAGCCGAAGTGCAGGCCGATGGGCAGCCACAACCGGCGCGTGACTACGTAGCCCAGGGCCAGGAAGACCCCGGCGATGACGAGGTTGAACGTGGAAATCCAACTCGCGTTGGGATTGGCTAGGTGCAGCAGGCCGAAGAGGGCTGAGGAGATGAGCACCGCCCACGTCAGGCCCAGGCCCTCGGCCAGGGTTTGCATCAGGTAGCCCCGCGTGTAGAGTTCCTCAACGACGCCGACGACGGTGAAGGTCCAAAAGGCCAGTGCCGCAAGCCCGACGACATTGAGCGAACTTTCATCCTGCCAGGCAAAGCCGGTCACCTGCGCCCAGCCCAGCCCGGTTTCGATGGCGAAGATGCCGAGCATCAGCACGCCGCCCAGCGCCGCGCCGAGAATCGACTCGCCCCACCAGCCGGGCGGGCGCTGAAAACCCAGTTCCACAAAGGGCCGTTTGTCCAGAAAACGCCGCGCCAGCCAGGTGGCCAGCAGCACGCCGCCCAAGTAGGCCGCCATTGAGATGGGTTGGAAGATCAGGCGCGGCAGGTTCGCCAACTGCCAGACGAGCACCAGCGGCAGACTGAGCGCCGCGGTGCAGAGGATGAGCAGCGCCACGTAAGCGGGCAGCCGCCAGCCCCAGCGCAGGCGGCCGTCACGCACGAAGAGGCGGCGCGGGCCGCGCGATTGGATTTCAGGTTTGAGTGTCATTGGCAGCCCCATCTCAGCGGATCATCAACGCCGGCACAAGGTAAACAAATTACTCATCCTGTATGCCCTCGCGCTGGCGGGCGAGCGTCTCCGCCCGCCGCCTGATGCCCAGCATGCACTTCCGCATCATCACGATGTCGCCAACGTCCAGCACCAGATTGAAAAGGATGGAGGGCGACAACCAGTCGTAGCGCATCCGCACCCGCGTGATCAGGCGCGTGTGGTCTTCGTCGAGCGGATACAGCCCCCAATACCAGGTGACCTTGCCCTTCTTGTCCCACCACAGCATCCAGCGATTCGGTTCCATGTCTTTCACCCACAAGCCCTGCTTGCCGTCCGGGCTGAAGGGGATCAGGTCGCCGGCTTTCAGGTTTTGGAATTCGGGGAGGATGCGCTCCGCGCTGGGCCGGCCCAGGTTGTCAATCCAGTCGTAACTGTACCACCCCGCCCGGCGAATGCCGATCTGCGCCAGCCAGGGCCAGATATCTTCCGACCGCGCCTTGACGGTGACGGCGCGGGTGGCGTTGAACGCGGGGCGCTCGACCACGTCGTCGCCCGGTATGGGGCGGGCCACTTCGTCGTCGGTTGCCCCCCAGCGCAACTGCCGGGGACGGATGACGCGCAGGTAGACGACGAGCGCCGCGACACCCGCGGCGGCCGCCCAGAGGATGCGCGTCACGGGGCCGGCTCCTCCATCCAGCGGCGGGCGCGCAAGTCACGGATCGCCACCCAACCCTGCGCCAGCGACACGATCAATAGCAACACAAACACCGACAGTGAAGCCGGCAGGGTGAACTCGGGATGCCCCGTCAGAAGATAGTAGCCGTGGATGTCAAACGCCAGGACGCCCCCCGCCGCCAGCCCCAGCGAGAGTGCGTATCCACTTCTGGCTCCATGCACGAGCTGCCGGAATCCCCACAGTGCCACGAGATACAGGTTTTCGTTCCAGGTGTTTTTGTTCATTGGCGATACTCAATTCTCAAGCGCGATGTCTATTCGAGTCACGGGGTATGGCGCACTTCTCTTGCGCCATCCACCAGGCCACCCAGGCTCCCAAAGCCGTTCCTTGCACGATGATCTCCGGCTGTACCTTGAGGTGGGCATACGCAGTGATGGCGGGGCGAAGATAGACCAGGCCCTCAATCGTGCCTGTAGCCCTGCGCCGTGTTCGTTGTGGTCGTAGCAGGCCGCGGGACTTCCGCGTTCGGCGACTTTCAGCCTCACCGAGCGCACTATGGCTGGCGTTCGCCCACCTCAGCGATGGCCTCCAGCAGTTGCTGCCTGAAGGCGATGCCATCCTCGATCCGTGCTCGCCAGTCAGGATCCGTTTCAGCCTGCGCGGCAGCCTCGTCGGTTTCGATACGCTTCTGGATGTAATTCGTCAGGCCCGGAGGGAAAGAAAACGTCCTTCCGCCGGTGTCAAACAAAGCCCGTTTTTCCTCAGAGGGGAAGTTCGCCTCGGCGAAGCCCGCTGCTCGCAGCCGCTGGCGAAAGCCCTCGATATGGCTGAAACCCGTCAATATGAGCGCCGTTCGGCGCCCTGGCAGGTTCAGCAGAATGTTCTGCATCATCCGTTCCTCGCGCTCTTCGCTATTCGTGATGATGAACAACTCTAGAACATTACGCGTGTCCTCTTTCCGCCACCAATCCATCCCCGCGACCTGGAACCCCAATGCACGCGCTGTCAGGCTGGCAAAGGGCATCTCAATCGGCCCGTCACCCCAGTTGTCCTTTTCCAGTTCTTCGGGCCGGCTTTCGACCAGCAGGAGGTCGGGGCGCAGATGATCAATGACCGCCTCCAGATGCAGCAAAGAGTAATCTTCGGTGCTCAAGTGATCGGCGTGAATGGTTCCCAGAAGATAGACAATTTGGCCGCTGCCGGCGCTAAACCTGTGGAAAAGCAATTCTTTGGTGTAAGCCGGAGCGACTTTCAGCAAAAGGCCATTCCGCACTTCGGCGTTCCCGGCCACAAGCAGGGTCAGGCCGAGGAGGAACAGGGCCAGTGCAGCCCGGCCGATTCTCAAGACCCTCTTCATCATTTACCTCACGAATAACTGTTCCGAATAGCAAGGCTATCAGATGATTGCGCGCCTTCATTTTGCCAGACATACTCAGCCCAGACCCCGAAGGTCTCCGCGACCTTCGGGGTCTGGTTGAGGCGTCAGGTCTCGCCCTCGGTATTACGCACTCGCGGGCAAGCGGGTTGTGTTATTTCAGCAGCGGATTGCCGTTCGCCTCCATCTCGGCCAGGGCCTCGGCCGGCGTTAGCTCGCCGATGAAGGCCTTCGAGAGCGCCGGCTGCACCACCTCGCCGTGCGCCTGGTTGTACTTCTTGGCGATGGTCAGCACGGTCGGCACGTGGCCGTAGCCCAGCCCTTCCACGAACGGGATGTACTCCGGGTTCTGTTGGAACCAGGCGTCCTGCACGGCAGACTGGCGGGTGGGGATGCGGAAGGCGAAGCCGGTGGAGACCAACTTCACTTGGTTCTCGACTTCGGTCAGATAGTCAATCAGCCGCCAGGCGGCTTCGGGGTTCTGCGTGGTGCGCGGGACGGTCAACAGGCCCGCGCCCACAGTGGTCGCCGCGTTTTTGCTGTATGGCAGCGGCGCCACGCCGACCTGAATGTCGGGCGCGTCTTTGCGCACCCCGGCCACCGCCCACGGCCCCAGCACGTACATCGCCACCCGCTTCTGGATAAAGAGGGTGTTAGCCTCGCCGCCGCCAGTCGTCGTCGTTTCCGGTGGAGCGACATCCTTCAGCTTGATATAGAACTCAAGGGCGGCCAGCGCCTCCGGCGAATTCAGCGCCACCGTCCACTGGCCGCCCTTTTCGGTCGCCAGATCGCCCCCGTTCTGCCAGACGAAGTCGTACCAGCTCCAGGCCATGTCGTGGCCCTGCTTGCCCACCAGGCCGTAGCCATATTGCTCGCCGCTGGTGAGCTTGGTCGCGTAGTCGTACAACTCGTCCCAGGTCTTGGGCGGTTTGTTCGGGTCAAGCCCGGCGGCATCGAACATCCCCTTGTTGTAGATCAGCGCCATGCTGTGGGCGATCCAGGGGATGCCGTACTGTTTGCCCTCGTAACCGCCGAAGGTCCACACCGACTTGTAGAAGTCGTCCCGCTTCGAAGCATCCCACGTCTCGACGTAGGGCGTCAGGTCGGTGAAGGCGTCCTGCGGCGCAAAGAGCATCACGCCGTCTTCGCCGAACATTACTACGTCGGGGGCGCCGCCCGCCAGCACCTCGGTGATGAACACTTCGTTCTTCACGCCGCTGTCCTTGATGACCACGCGGATGTCGGGGTTGGCGGCCATGAAGTCGGAAACGATTTTCTGCACCACCTTTCCCCGGTCGGAGTCGAGCGACCAGGGTTCTTGAAACACGATGGTCACGGGCGCGGGCACTTCGGTCGCCGGTGGAGCTACCGTGACGGGCACTTCCACGGTCCGTTCGACGACCACCGTTTCAACTTCGACTACCGGGGTCGGTGAGGCGGCTGGACCGCAGGCGGTAGCCACCATGGCGAGGATCGCCACGAAGGCCAGCCAACGAAAAACAGTTTGTTTGCGCATGATGCGTTCCTCCTTAATTGTCAGTGAAAATAGCCGGCGCGCTTGCGCCGGATTTCGATCCGGGGACCAGGTTGCTGTGTGGGTTCGGTTCGCCGCACGAACCTCCTTTCTGCGAGTCCCCGCGGTTGGCGTCACGCGCGTTGGCGGCTATAATGCCGCTCGTCCGAGCGCGGCCCTCCGCTGGGGGGTTAGCCGGGCATCAAGGGGCCGCCCGTTCGCCTCGCCAGAGATCGCGCGGGTGGCCTCTTATTTATGCGGGTAAGGCATGCCTCTACCCGTCTCTTCGCCAATCCACCTCCTCCAACTTTCCGCGGTAGTAGAAACGAAACGCCAACCGTTGCCAATGGGCGGGAGGGCGTGGCGTTGCCGTCCATCCCTCACGGGCAAGGCGCAGCCCGCCGAAGCCGAACACCACGGCCTGCCACAGCCCGCCGATAGAGGCGGCGTGGATGCCATCGGCGGTGTTGCCGCGCACGTCGTCCAGGTCGGCCTGTGCGGCGCGGCGGAAATGCTCGTAGGCCGCTTCGGGTTCGCCGATTTCGCAGGCCAACAGCGAGTGCACCGCCGGGCCAAGCGAGGAGCCGTAGGCGTGATCGGTGCGGGGGGCATAGTAGTCCCAGTTGGCGCGCAGTGTGCGCGCGTCGTACCGGTCACGCAGCATAAAGAACAACATCAGCGCGTCCGGCTGTTTGAGGATTTGCGTTTGGTTGACGCCTTCGATGCCGAGCAGAACCTGCATCGAGGCCGCGCGGGGAAGGTGCTCGGCCAGGTTCACGTCGCGACGCTCGAAATAGCCGTCGAACTGCTCGATGAGGCTGGTGACCGGGTCAACTGGCGCACATAGCCGGGTGGCCACGTCTGCCCAAAGGGCGAAAGTCTGGGTCTGGAGTTTGAGTTTGGCGGCGAGGGCGTCGGCGCGAGCAGGATGGTTTTGTTCGAGCCAGCGCCAAACGGCCTGGGCCGTTTCCAGGTGCCAGCGCACGAGGTGGTTGGTAAAAGCATTGTTGTTCACGCGGTCATGATATTCATCCGGCCCAACCACATCCTTGATTTCATAGCGGCCCTTATCGGCATTCCATTCGGCGCGGCTGCCCCAAAAAACGGCGGTGTCCAGGATGATCTCTGCGCCGTAGTTGGCCAACAGAACCTCGTCGCCGGTGGCTTGCCAATACTGCCAGACGGCGTAGGCGACGTCGCTGGAAATATGTAATTCAAGGTCGCCGGTCCAGATGCGCACCGGCTCGCGTTGATTGCGGCGCGGCACCCACGCCGGGGTGACCTCGTCGCCGGTGTCTGCGCTCTCCCAGGCGTACTGCGCTCCTTCAAACCCGTTGGCGGCGGCCTTGCGGCGCGCGCCGGGCAGTGTGTGGTAGCGGTACATCAGCAGGTTGCGCGCCAACTCCGGCTGGGTGAGCGTGAAAAAGGGGAGCATAAAAATTTCGGTATCCCAGAAGACGTGCCCGCGATAGGCAAAGCCACTGAGGGCTTTGGGGCCGATGCTCACCCACTCATCGTGGCGCGGGGCGGCGGCTAACAAATGAAAGAGGCCAAAGCGCACGGCTTGCTGGGCTTCGTCGTCGCCCTCGATCACCACATCCGAGACTCTCCAATATTTTTCCCATTCACCGGCGTGCGCGGCCCGCAGGTTGTCATAGCCAACTCCTAACCCCTGCAACTTCTCTATGGCCGTGATCCGCGCCTCCGGCGATTCGCGCAAACTGAAAACCGAAACGATTTTCTCGGCGGAGATCGGCTGGCCGCGGCGGGCGCGAACACGACCCACTGCCTGAGGGTAACCGTTGCAGTCGAGGCAGAATCGTTCGGATTCCCCGGCCGGGGCCACCGTGAGCCGCGCAGCTTGCCCCAACTCGATGCCTGTGCCGCGCGTGCGGCTGTGCAGCCAAACAATGCCATGGCGCTCCCCGTGTCCCAGGATGTCCCAGTGAAGCGTGTCTCGATTCCCGACGTGGCCGTTCAGTCCAGCGCGCCACTCGATCGCGCCATCGAAGTCGAGCGGTGTGACTTCGTAGCGAATAGCGCAGAGGTGCGGGTCGGCGAGGCTGGCAAAGCGCTCGATGGCGATGTCCACCGTGCGGCCTGCCGGGCTGCGCCACCGCACTGTCCGGGTGAGCAGGCCGTGAAACATGTCGAGTTCGCGGCGGTAACTCAATACTTCTCCGTGGTCGAGACGGAATCGCTCTCCCTCCACCAACAGATCGAACGGCAGCCAATTCGGTGCGTTCGCCAATTCGGTGCAGCCAATGAGAGCGTCGTCGTAGATGCCATGAATGAAGGTGGCAGGCCAGTCGCCGGGGTAACCCTCCTCAAACGCGCCCCGTGTGCCTAAGTGCCCGTTGCTCAATGTAAAGAGACTTTCGCCGGTGTGCTGGCGCGTTGGGGCGAAGGCCGACTCTGTGATGCGCCAAGTGTCGGCGGGCGACGGAGAGGGCGAGTGGTAAAGGGCCGCTTCACGCGGCAGATGTTGAGACATTACTCGCCACTCGACTCGCGCACAATGAGTTCCGGTTTCAAAAGGACGTACTGTTCGGGGAGCGGTTCGCCGCGCAAGAGTTGGAGTAGCATGGCAATGGCGCGCCGGCCGCTTTCCCACACCGGCTGGCGGAGGGTGGTCAGCGGCGGCCGCAGGTATTGCGCCATTGGCGTGTCGTCGAAGCCGGTCACTGCCACGTCACGCCCGACCTCCAGCCCGCGATCCTGGATGGCGTGCATCGCGCCGATTGCCATGAGATCGCTCAACGCGACGAGGGCCGTCGGGCGGCGCTCGGGGGGCAGGTCGAGCAGTTGGGTCGCGGCGAGGTGGCCGAAAGCGGCCGAGTGCTCGCCGCGCGCGATCCAGGCCGGGTCGAGGGAAAGGCTGGCAGAGGCCATCGCCTCGCCGTAGCCTTGCAGTCGGAGCGTGCCGGTGAGCGAGTCTTCGGGCCAGGCAATGGCGGCGATGCGGCGGTGCCCCCGATCGAGAAGGTGCTCGGTTGCCGCGCGCAATCCCGCCGTCCCGTCCACATCAATGTGAGGGAAGTCCCAATCCGTATTGGCTCGCCCGAAGGCTATAAAGGGAAACTGGATTTTTTGCAGGTAGGCGATGCGCTGGTCGTCTACGTTAGTGCTGGAGAGGATGAAACCGTCCACGCGGTTGGTGTCCACCAATTCCTGGTAGGCCTCCACCTGGGCGTGGTCCGGTGGACAGGGGAAAGGGAGCAAATGGTAACCGGCCTGGCCCGCGACCTCCACCATACTCTGCAGGAATTGATCGAGGATCGGGTTGAATTGCCCGGCAGGGACGGGACGCCAAGAGTAACCGATCATCCGGCTCTGGCGGGCGCGGAGATTGCGAGCGGCGACGTTGGGGCGGTAGCCAAGTTCGCGGATGGCCTGTCGGATGCGCGCCTCGGTTTCCGGGGAAACATGAGCCTTGCGGTTCACGACTTTGGAGACGGTCTCGGGCCGGACGCCGGCCTTGGCCGCCACATCTTTGAGGGTGGCTTGTCTAGGCATGATGGAAGACCTTAAGTTAGGCCAACGATTGCGCCAACGATTGCGCCAACGATTGCGCCAACGATTGCGTAATGATATGACAGAAGGCGGTGATCGAGGAAGTGATGAAAGTCACTACCGAGAGGTGATTTTCGGCAGTTAGCCTCCGGTCACTCAACACACCGCCGCCGAAGCGTCTGCTTGACATGCTTCAGCCGAAAGTGATCGCCGCGCTTGCGCTCGTCGAGGGCCATTAGAATGTAATTGCGCTCGGCTACTAGGCGCGGGATGAGCGCATGCTGCAAGGCGTTCACCCGGCGTGAGGTGCGCTGGGTTTCGGCGGCCAGGCGCGTCAGGCGGAGTTCGCTCTCCGCAAGCTGAATCGCGCTGTCCACATCCGCCTCGAACGCCGCGGCGGTTTCGTCAATGGTGACCGATGTGCCTGTCAGGGGGTAACCAGGTGCCAGGGCCGAGCGCACGACGTGCTTTTGATCAAACGCCGGAACGTTCACGCCCATCACGTTGGCCGCCCGCACTTCGAGCGTCAGCTCACTGCGGGGTCGCCATTGCCGCCGAGCGCACCGCCTCTGTCCCGGTTGAGGCCTCGGCGCGCGCCAGCGCAATTTGGCGTGCCCGCGAACAGGCCATTCGGCGCATGACTGCGGCTGCGGGCCAAGCTAATATGGCGAGGGATAGCGCGGTGATTCTGAGCCGCAACCCGGGCTTCAAAGCTAGTTCAAAGGAGATTGGATGATGAGCAACAAAACACGGCGGGCTGCGCTTCGCCAGAAGTCTGCCCGGCAGCCCCTGCCTTGGTGGCCGTTTGCACTGGCGGGGGGCAGCGCGCTATTCGTTGCCCTGATCGCCTTTGCGGTGTGGCAGGCGGCAGGCGGCACCCTCGAGGCCAAAGTGCCGGTGGAAGTTCAGGGCGCGCCCAGCCTGAAGGCGGACAAAGAAAAAGTTGATCTGGGCAGTGTAAAGCTGGGCCAAACGGTGGAGGTGTCGTTCCGGATTTCGAACGTCGGCGACAAGACGCTTAGCTTTACCGAAGCGCCGTATGTGGAAGTTGCGGAGGGGTGTTGACCGCCCGCGCCCGCCATCGGTTCGATGGTCCTCAGACCCGGCGAAACAACAACGCTCTCCATGCAGTTTATGATGCACGGTGATATGGGCGGCCCGCACGATTTCCGCGTCCACCTGCTCACGAACGATCCAGCCCAATCCGACCGCACGCTGATGGTGTTGTCTGACTGGGTGCCGTGATAGCCAAGGGCCGAACACGCCTTCAGCGCGGCCTACGCTATTAAGCGCATAATGGCATTTGATCAAGGCCATGTGCCGCAACCCCAGGGCCTTTCCAAAGTCAGCGACAGGCCATGAAATGGTAGGAGCGGCTTGTAGCCGCGAGCGGGCCTGCCGCAATTCCATGCCATCGCGGGTGCAACCCGCTCCCACGCGTGCAGGCACGGCCTTTTGTCGATGGACTTTGGAAAGACCCTCCCGCAACCCGGCCAGCGGACACCCGCCAAACAGCCTATGCCAGATCGCGCCATATTGCGCTAGAGCCTGCGTGGAGAATCGGGTAACCTGTCTCTGAATTGAGACGGGAGACCCGATTATGAACTCATCCGCCAAACGCATTTTTCTTCCTCTCGGCGCCGGACTGTTGGGCGCAGTTTTCCTCACCGCCGTCTATCTCGGCATCGTCTCGCTGGCCGAATCCCCCTCGCACGCGCTCGAACTCTTCTGGCAAGATAAAGCCTTCGTTATTCCGATCACTCTCGGCTTCGGCACGCAGGTCGGTCTTTATACGCTTTTGAAGAAAGGGCTGTATATGCCCGTGCCTGTTCCGGCAGGCGGTGCGACGACGGCGGCCGGCGGCGGCATGTCCACCATGGCAATGGTCGCTTGCTGCGCGCATCACGTCACCGACGTGCTTCCCCTGGTCGGCCTCACCGCCGCCGCAACCTTTCTCGCCAACTGGAAAATCCCCTTCATGGTCGTCGGCTTGCTGACCAACTTGATCGGCATCGCCGTCATGATTCGCACAATTCTCAAAGCCCGGCAACAGGCAACTGCTCATCTCGCCGTGGTGGAGGCAAGCGCATGATCCGAAAATTTATCATCCCAATCGCGGTAATAGTCTCGATACTCGCGGCGGCGTGCGCGCCGTCGCCGGCATCGGCGCCCGAACCGATTCTTGTGACGAGCAGCGCGCCGCCGGCAGCTGCGCCGGCGGATGCCGCGCTTCCGACGGCGGTTGCGCCGGCCGTTTCGTCTGAGAACATCGCCCGCACTGACTCGCAAGCGTCGGTGGAATTTGTGATCTCGCCGCTCAATCTGGCTTCGACGACCGACACGCTGGGCTTCGACGTTTCGATGAACACGCACTCGGTAGATTTGTCGTGGGATTTGGCGGCGCAATCGGTGTTGGCAACGGACGCCGGGCTGGAAGTGCAGGGCCAAAGTTGGGCGATTGGGAGCGGGCATCATTACGAAGGCACGCTGACGTTTCCGGCGAAGACTGCCGACGGCAAACCGCTACTCGACGGCGCGAAGAAATTGACGCTGACGATCAAAGATGCGGGCGTGGCCGAGCGCATTTTTGTTTGGGAACTCTCGAAGTAACCGGTCATGCTTGAAGCACAAAACCTGCCCCCGGCGTCCGAGTCCCGCGACGCCGACGCGCGCCACCCGGCTGCCTCTCGATCACGCAAGGCGATGTTCTGGCTGGTAAGAGCGGCAGCTGTGCTGTTGGCAGTAGGCGGCGTCACGTTTATCATTCTCGCCGCGCGGAAAACTATCGCGCCGGCCAAAAGTTCGGTTGAGATATTAGCCCAATTGAAAGCGGAAGTGATTCCAGAAGAGAATTCGCCAACCGGCTACGGCCCGGCCTTCAACTATGCAGGCTACGAGAATCTGCTTGAGTGGAATCGTCTCTATGCGGTGGATCGAGCCTGGGCTGCCAATTTTGAAGCGCAGGACGTGACTCTGCCGTGTTGCGGCTTCGCCGTGCCATCGGCGGACGAATCGAAGAACTGCGGCTGCGGCCATCATCAAGCGTTGTACGGCCTGAGCAAAAAACTGCTCAATGGCGGTTATGACCGCGAGCAAACACAGACCGAGATCAGACGGTGGACGGCGTATGTGTTTCCGCAAGAGACGCTGAAAGCCGAGTTGGAGCGCCGCGCGCTCACCGACCCGGAGATTAACCGGGCGTTGGAGGAACTCAAGGAAAAAGGCGAATGCTGAGACGTCGTCTCGGCCCGATCGTCCTCGCCGCCATCGGCGCGATACTCATCGTAGGCGCGGCGGGGTGGTTGGCATTTTCAACGTGGTTGGCGAACCCGGGCGAAGTGGCCGTGCCGCAAGCGATGGCCGGACTGCCGCTGACCCAAAAATCTGTTGGGCCGGAAGCCGTCGCCGAAGTGTCTCGTTTGCACGGCAAAGAATTTCCGTTGATCTCCGGCGCGATGGCGACGTATGGAGAGGGCGCAGTGGTGTTGTGGGTGTCGGGCGCTCCGGCCGGCCCGATGGCCGCCGAGATGGTGCGAGCCATGACGGACAAGATCGCCGATGCTTCGGCAGGTTCAGCACGTTCGCCGTTCACGCCGCTGGGCAAGCGGCAGATCAACGGGCGCGCGGTATACGAATTGTCGGGTATGGGCCAGCGGCATTTCTATTTTCAGTCGAGCAATCTCGTCATCTGGTTAGCCGCGGGCGAGACTATCGCAGAAAACGCGCTGGACGAAGCATTGCAGTTCTATCCGTAAACTTCACAACATCGAGAAAGGATCAATGAAATATGAACAAGAAACACGCGCTCATCATGCTGGCCTGTTGTCTCATACCGCTAGCTGCGCTGGCGGCGGTATTCGTATTCCGCGTTCCGGTCAACAGCGTGTTCTATGTTGGCTTGCTTCTATTGTGTCCGGCGCTTCATCTTTTGATGATGAAGGGCATGATGAATCACGATCACGCTGGGCAAGATCATGCGGCGCACCACGCGCAGTCACCGCAGGAATTAGTGCCCGGAAAGAAGAACGAATAAGGAATGAAGTGGCAGGCAGGCTGGCTGATCTTCGCCGGGATGCTGATGCTCGGTTTCGTCGTCGGCTGGGCGCTGTGGTTTGCGCCCCCCGGGGCGGCGGTCACCGTTGAACCGCCCGTCATCGCCGAACCGGCAGAGGGAGTCTTCCCCGGAAAGATCGCCCCGGACTTTCGCTTGCCGACCTTGAACGGCGGCACGGCAACGCTCGGAGAGCATCGCCGGCATCGCCTACTGCTCAACTTTTTTGCTTCCTGGTGTGATGCTTGCCGCAAAGAGATGCCTGGCGTGCAGGCGCAGGCCGAGAAGCACGCCGCGCACGATTGGGTTGTGTTGGGCGTGGACGTGATGGAAGACCGCGACACCGCGCTCGCCTTCCGCGACGAGTTCGAACTGACCTTTCCTATTCTGCTGGACGAACGAGGGCTTGTCACGCGCCTCTATTTGGTGACCGGGACGCCGACGAACCTGTTCATTAACCGCGACGGCGTGATCGTCGAGCGGCAGCTTGGCTACATGAGCGAGGCCGACATTGCGACGATCATCGAAAGTGTGCCATAAGCGCATGAGGGGCGAGAGCAAAATCTGTGGAAACTGTTACCCAAACACCAACCTCCGCCGCCGACGAGCGGGTGCGGCCAAACCCGTGGATGCGAGCCGGACGGTGGATCGCATTCCTGCTCGTCGCCGGATTGATTGCCTTGCTCGCCTGGGGCGTGGTGAAAGCCAACAATGGCCCGGTCAATTCCGGCCTCGCGCCCGATTTCACCCTGACAACATTCGACGGGCGCGTGATCACCCTCAGCCAACTGCGCGGGCAAGTCGTCGTCGTCAACTTCTGGGCCTCGTGGTGCGTGCCGTGCCGGCAGGAAGCCGATTATCTTGAGCGCACGTGGCGCCAGTATCAAGATCGCGGCGTGGTGTTCATCGGCGTGAACTGGGTGGACACCGACAAAGAAGCGCGGGTGTTCCTTGACGAATTCGGCATCACCTACATCAACGGCCCCGACCTCGGCACGCGCATCGCGCAGGCCTACCGCATTCGCGGCATCCCGGAAACGTTTTTTGTGGACAAAGCCGGCCAACTGCGCGCCATGAAGATCGGGCCTTTTGCGCCGCCGGAGTTGGAGAACAGGATAGATGAATTGCTCAAGGAGCAATGACCAAAGTGCAAACTTCAAATTCCAAATTTCAAACGGGCACAGGAGTTTGGAGTTTGAGTTTTGAAGTTGGGAGTTTGTAAAATGCTCTACGATCTCGGCTACTTCGCATTAGTGATCGCGTTTGCGCTGGCGCTCTACGCAGCGTGCGCCGCGGTGTTCGGCGCGGCGGGGGCGTCACACCTGCACTTGCAACAAGCGCAAGCACAGGTGCAAGTGTCGTCCCCCGCACACGCCGATACGTACCATGACGGTGCGCTCGGCGCGCGGACGAAGCGCCCGCAATTCGTCGAAAGCGCGCGCAACGCCGCGCTCGTCGTCTTTCTGCTGCTCACGCTCTGCGTGCTGATCATCATTTACGGCTTGGCGATGCTCGACTTCAACGTCGCCTACGTCGCCGACGTGTCCAGCCGCGCCATGTCGCCGTTCCTGCGCGTCACTGCGCTGTGGGGCGGTCAGCAAGGCTCGCTTCTGTTTTGGGCGTGGATGATGTCCGGGTTCGCGGCGGCGGTGATGATCCGCAAATGGCGGCGCGACCGTGAGTTGATGCCCTACGTCATCTTTGTGACGATGGGCACGCTGGCGTTTTTCATCGGGCTGTCATTGTTCATCACCGACCCTTTCGCCCGATTGTGGCACAACCCGCTCACGGACGAAATCATCACCGCCCTGTGGCAGCCGAGAGGAATGATGGTCTTTACGCCGCAGGATGGGCAGGGATTGAATCCGCTTCTGCGGCACTTTGGCATGATCGGTCACCCGCCCACCACGTACGTCGGCTTCACCGGATTCGTCATCCCGTTCGCCTTCGCCATCGCCGCGCTCATCACCGGCAAAGCGGGCGGCGACGAATGGATTCGCACCACGCGCCGTTGGACGCTGGTGGCGTGGCTGTTCCTTTCGATTGGCCTGGTGCTCGGCGGGCGGTGGGCGTACGACGTGCTGGGCTGGGGCGGCTACTGGGGCTGGGACCCGATCGAAAACGCGATGCTGATGCCGTGGTTGACCGGCACGGCCTTTCTGCATTCGATGATGATCCAGGAGAAGCGCGGCATGCTCAAAGTATGGAACATCGTGCTGATCATCCTGACGTACAGCCTCTCGATTTTCGGCACGTTCATCACCCGCACCGGAGTTGTCGGCTCGGTGCACGCCTTTTCCAAGTCGGCGATGGGGCCGTCGTTTCTGATCTTCGTCGCCGTCACGTTCCTCGGTTCGCTGGCGCTCATGTTCAAGCGGCTGGACACGCTCAAATCGGATCACGAATTGGATAGCCTGCTCTCGCGCGAGTCGGCGTTTCTGCTTCAGAACTTGCTCTTCCTCGGCATCACCTTCGCCGTGTTCTGGGGCACGATCTTTCCGATGATCTCGGAACTGGTGACGGGGACAAAGATCACCGTCGGGCCGCCGTTCTTCAAGCAAGTGACCGGCCCGCTGTTCGCGGCGCTGGTGCTGTTGATGGGCATTGGGCCGCTGTTCGCCTGGCGCAAGCAGGCAACGGCCAAACTGGGCAAGTCGCTGCTTATCCCATTTGCGGGATCGGTCATTGTCACCCTCATTGCGGCATTTGCCCATTGGCCGCGGCATCCATTCCCGCTGGCGCTGTTTGGCTTGTGGCTGGTGTCGTTGGCGGCGCTCACCACGCTGTTTGAATTTTGGCGCGGGGCCAGAGCGCGGATGCAGTCGCAGGGCGAGAACTTTTTTGCCGCGCTCGGCCATCTCATGTGGCGCAACCGGCGGCGTTACGGCGGCTACATCATTCATTTGGGTATGGCCATGATGGCGTTGGGCGTGGTGGGCGACGAATTCTTCAAGGCTGAAACGCAGGGGACGGTTGGCGTTGGGGAAAGTTTAGCGGTCGAAAATTACACGCTGCGGTTTGACAGCTTGCGTCAGTATCCCGGTTCCGATGGGCGCGACATTGTGGAAGCATCGGCGAGTCTCTATCGCGACGGCGAGTTTGTGATGACGCTCAAACCGCGCCGCGATTTTTTTGTCACCCAACAGCAGCCCGTCACCGTGCCGGCGGTGTATTCGACGCCCGGCGCGGATGTGTACGTTCTGCTCGTCGGCTGGGAAGACATCGGCCGGAGCGCTTCCACTTTCAAAATCTACGTCAACCCGTTGATCAACTGGGTGTGGGCCGGCGGCATCACGTTCATCATCGGCACGTTGATCGCGGCGTGGTCATCGCTAGACGACAAGCGGGCGGCGTCCTACGTCATCCGGCCGGTTGTGGGACGGGCGGCCAGCCTGTCTGAAGTCTGATGTGGAGGGGATATGACTCGCAAGCTCATTCTTTCACTCTTGGCAATCGCGGCCAGTTTCATGGTCGTCGCCGTCGTGTATGCCCAAAGCGGCTATCCGACCGACGACGACGTGAACCGCGTCGCCAAGCAGTTGTATTGCCCGGTCTGCCCCAACACGCCGCTGGACGTGTGCGAGACGAAGGCGTGCCAGGATTGGCGCGCGGACATCAAAGACAAATTGGCGGTGGGCTGGACGGACGAACAAGTCATCGAGTATTTCGTCCAACGCTACGGCGAGCGGGTGCTGGCCGAGCCGCGCCGCAGCGGCTTCACATCCTTTGTGTGGTTTCTGCCCGTCGTGTCGGTGGCCATTGGCCTGGTGGTGTTGGCGCAAATTCTGCGCGGCTGGAAAGCCAAACACCGCGCCGCCGTCGCTGCGCCCACCGCTCAAGCCGGCGACATCCCGCCCGAAGTGTTGCAGCGGTTGGAAAAAGAATTAAAGAAGATTTCGTAGGAGGGTTCTCATGCCCATCGGTTCAATCCTTCTCGGCATTGCGCTCGCTGTATTGGTGACGCCTTTTGTCGCCGCGCCGTTTGTCAAACGCCCCCGACGCAAAGAGCCGGCCCAAGAACAACGTAGGAGCGCCTTGCAGGCGCGACCAGACGCTCTGCTGGCTCTGCGCGATCTGGATTTCGACTTCCGCACGGGCAAGATCGCGGAAGAAGATTACTCGCCGCTGCGCGGACGCCTCGTGGCCGAAGCCGCGGCAGCGTTGCAGGCGGAGGCGGCTTCGCAATCAGGCTTGGACGCGGAAATCGAAGCCGCTGTCCGCGCCGCGCGCGAAAAGAAGCGCGACGGCTCTGCCTGTCCCAAATGCGGCGCGACGGCTCACGCTGGCAACAAGTTCTGCCCCAACTGCGGCGCGACGCTCGCCGCATCGTGCCCGAAGTGCCACGGCGCTATCAAGACCGGCGACAAATTCTGCGCCCACTGCGGCGCGTTATTGAAACTGGAAAGTGTTCCCGCCTCATGATCAAATTCCTCACCGCCCTGACTCTCTCCTTATCTCTTTCCTTCTCTTCCATGGCCCGCGCTGCCGCGCAAACCGAGCCGCCGCCCGAACGCACCGGCACGGTGACCGGGCAGATCGCCAACGGCACGGCGGGCGGCGTAGTGCCGGGCGATGTGGCGGTGGTGCTCCACGCCTGGGACGATAACGGCGAGACGGTGATGCGCGATGGCGTCGCCGACTCATGGGGCGCGTTTCGCTTTGACGATGTGCCGCTGCAGGACGGCTGGGTGTTCGCGGCGATGATGTCGTACAACGACGTGACGTTTTTCTCCGAGTCGGGCAAAGTCACGCCGGAAACAACGGAGATTGCGCTGCCGCTGCAAATTTACGAGGCCGCCGCCGTCGCAACGCCCGTCGTCATTTCGCAACTGCACACGCTGTTGGAATTCGCGCCGGGCGAAGTGCTGGTCACCGAGGTGTACGTGCTGTCCAACCCGACCGATCGCGCCATCGTTGGCGGCGTCGCGTTGCCCGACGGCCAGATGGCCACCCTGCAATTTGCCCTGCCGTCGAACGCGAACAAAGTGAGTTTCGGCGACAGCTCCGGCGCGAGTTTTTTCATCACGCCGGACGGCTTTGCCGACAGCGACGCGGTGCTGCCCGGCGAGAGCACGACGAAAGCCGTCGTCAGCTACAGCCTGCCGTATGCTTCGGGCGCGAGTTTTACTCACGGCCTCAACTATCCGGTGGTAGCGGTGAACATATTGCTGCGATCCGACACCGGCGTTGCCCTGGCGGGATTCGGCGAGTCGAAACCGTTGGATGCAGGAACTGGGGAAGCTTTCGACCTTTACACCGCAGGGCCGCTGGCGGCAGGCGAACCGCTGGCAATCACGCTGAAGGGCGAACCGGCCTATTACGTTTCCAGCGGCAGGAGCGGAACGATGAGTGAATCGTCAACGCTGGCGCCCAACACGCCCGCCAACCGCTGGGGCATTCCGGCCGCCGCCGCAATGGTCGGCGCGGCGATGATTGGATTTGGCGTTTGGTGGTGGCGGCGCAGTGGGGAGTCTGAAGAAGAAAGTGATACGGGCGAGCCGGAGACCGAATGGTCAGCCGTCGTGCGCGCTATAGCCGAACTGGATGATGCCCATCAACGCGGCGATATTAATGAGGAAGCGTATGATTCGCAGCGCGCCGAACTACGTGTGCGGGCAAAAGCAATTCTGCAAGCGAAAGAAGAAAACAAATGACGACGGCCTTGATAGACGAGCGCGCCACCGCGCTCACCCGCGCCCGCTATCAGCGACTCTCAACCATTTACGATCTGGTGGAAGGCCTGGCCGAAACGCGCTACCGTCCGTGGCGCGAAAAATTGTGGAAGTTAGTAAGCGGGCCGCGCGTGCTCGAAGTCGGAGTCGGCACAGGGAAGAATATGCTCTTTTGGCCCAAAGGGATTCGGATGACGGCGATTGATCTCACGCCGGGGATGCTGGAATTTGCCCACCGCCGCGCAGTAGAGGCGGCACGTGTGGCCGCCCCCTACGCCCTCACTGCGGATATTCGACTCGGCGACGCGCAAGCGCTCGAATTTCCCGACGCGAGTTTCGATACCGCCGTTGCCACTTTTGTCTTTTGTTCCGTGCCCGATCCGATTCGGGGCTTGCGCGAACTCAAGCGCGTGGTGCGCCCGGGTGGGCAGGTGCTTTTGCTTGAGCACATGCGCGCGGCCAGTCCGATGTTGGGCGCGCTGATGGATACTGTCAATCCGCTCGTGGTGAGAATGATGGGCGCAAACGTCAACCGTCGCACGGTGGAGAATGTGCGGGCGTCCGGCCTGACAGTTGAATCGGTTGAAGATTTGGGGATGGGCGGAATATTCAAGTTGATCGCCGCCCAGGCGGGATGAGAAGTTACTCACGCCAAGACAGGCCAAATGGCGCATGACAAGCCGCCGCAAGCCCGCTAAAATCGCCCGCATTACTCTCATTTAGCGAAGGAAAACTACACTGTGAAAAAGCACCTCCTACCTGTCCTGTTGTTTGCGGCGGCGATCATCGCGGCCTGTTCTGGCTCGCCCTCGGCGGGCGCGAACCAGATCACGCTGGAAGTGAGCAACCTCCAGTATCAACCGGCGACGATGGAAGTCACAGCCGGCCAGCCTGTGAGATTGACCATGCGGAACAACGACTCCGTCGAGCACGATTTCAGCATCATGGAAATTCCGATGGCGGCGATGGGCGCAACCGCCGAGCCGATGGCCGGCCACGAGATGGGCGGCATGACCGCCGATCCTCAACTACACATGGTCGCCGCGATGGGCGCGACGAATACAATGGAATTCACGCCCACCAAACCCGGTACGTACGAATTCTTCTGCACGGTGCCGGGACATAAAGACGCCGGAATGAAAGGAACGCTAGTCGTCAAAGCGCCGTGACGACGAAGAAATGAAATGGGCTGGCCGTATTCTGCTCGGCCTTGAAATTAGCATCGTGCTTGGCGTCGGCCTGGCCATTGCGTTGGCCGCGCGGACACTGACGGCGATCAATCAACAGTCGGCAGTGGCCCAATACACCGCGCTCGCGCCCACTGCCACCGCGCTGATCCGCCTCGCCGAACTGCCGGCCGGTAATCACGGCGACCACATCG
>JACRBQ010000075.1 GCA_016213135.1 Chloroflexota bacterium
AAAGTCCATTGACAAAAGGCCATGCCTGTGCGCGTGGGAGCGGGTTGCACCCGCGATGGCATGGAATTGCGGCAGGCCCGCTCGCGGCTACAAGCCGCTCCTACCATTTCATGGCCTGTCGCCGACTTTGGAAAGGCCCTCATTTGTTGACCGCACGGGGTTTCAATGGCTCAGCCCTGCCGCTATAATGGCGGTTCTGGCGGTCGTGGTCGGCGGGATGGCGGCGCGGGCGTACGCCAGAGAGTGGTGGCCCCGGTTGTCGTTTCGCAAAAGCTATGCCCCGGCGCTGTTGCTGGCCGAGTTGCTGTGTATCTTCTTCCTGGCCCCGACCCAAACGCCACCGTTCATCTACTTTCAGTTTTAGAATCATCGGCGCGAGTGCGCGCCCTTAGCTTCTGCGAGAATGGAACATAGGATTTATGCGGCGAACTAATGCGTATCGACTAGCGGTGTTGATAGTGGTGGGGATGTGCTTCGCCGGGCTGGCGACTTTGTCGGCCCCGGCCCGTGTGGCTCAGGCGCAGACCGGGGCCAATGGCGCCTGGGGGGAGCCGGTCAACCTCTCCACCTCCGGGTCAGCTTCGCGGCCAGTGTTTACCTCCGCGCCGAACGGCGATCTTCACGTGCTTTGGTGGGACCCGTTCGACGGCGAGAAACACGCCTACTACACCGGCGATCGCTGGTCAAGGCCGGCAACCGCTTTGCCTATTTTGGCTAATCGCGTAGTGGACAACTTGACGGGCAAGGTCATTTTGACGCCTCCTCGCGAGTTGGTTTTGCTGGCTTCGGATTCGGGCTGGGCGCATGCCCTTTGGCTCGATTGGCTGGGCAACCTGTATTACTCTCGAACGCACGGTAGCGACGGCGAATGGTCGGCGGCGGTGAGCCTGGCGGCCACCCCCGCCAAGTGGGATGCCAGGATTGATGATGCAGGGCAGCTTCACCTGGTATTCGTCCGAGCAGTGGATACTGTGGATTTCCCCTCCGGGCTGTACTATCGCACGTCCAGCGATGAAGGAGGGTCGTGGAATAGCCCGGTGCCGGTATCGCAATCGCTGTATTTCCGCGCCGTGACACCGGCAAACGGCTCTGTGCAAGTGGCGGTCAATACCAGAGGCACGGTACTAGTGGCCTGGGACGATCCGCGCCTTGAGCAAGCTCTAATCTCTCGGCTGGATCGCGGCGCCGGCGGTTTTGCTCCTCCGGCGTCAATGACCGTGGACGGCGCGGCTTATGTCATAGCTCGCCGGCCTCGCCTGGCGTCGCTACCGGGCGGCGAGTTCCTTGCGATCTGGGAAACGGGGGGCGCTTGTTCACTTTATCAACAGCAGGCCGACACTAGCGGACAGAACTGGTCTGTTCCGATACGCGTGTTTGACACCCTGGGCCAATGCCTGCCGAAACTTCACACCTTTGCGGCGCCCGACGGGCGCGTGCTGATGACCATCGACGCCGGCACCGGCGATGACACGGGCGCGTTTAGCGCCATACTCGAAGTGTGGGATGGCCGGCAATGGTCGGCGCCGTTGTCGCCTCAAGTAACCTTCGCCGACACGGCCACTGGCCGCAGCGTATCACTGGGCTGTCTGCGGGCTGCGGTACACAAGGATCGCCTGACCGTGATCGGTTGTGACGCGAATGGCGACATTTGGTCTGTAACAAGCCAATTGAGCCTCGCCGACATGATGCCGCTCTTAGCCCCTCTGTGGGCAGCTCCGATCACCCTCTCTAAAGAGCGGGGCGACGCCGGTTTGCCCGCCGCGGCGGCCGATCTGGATGGCCATTCTCACGTTTTGTGGCCCGAGGCAGATACGACGGACGGTGTGGCTAATCACATGATGTATGCCCAGACTGATGTAGTGTGGGCCGAGCCTTCCAAGATGTTGAACGCAACCGAAGGCAGCATGGACTCGGCCTCAATTGCCGTGGATGGAAGCGGGGTGGTACATGCCGTTTGGCGCGGTGGTCTCACCAGTCAGGTGCTGTATAGCTATGCCTTTGCCGGTGACGCCTTGTCTCCGCAGCGCTGGGCGGAACCGGTACCCCTGCCTGCCCCTCGCCTGTATGGCGAGTCGCCCTCGATAGTAGCTGACAGTGCGGGCGTTCTGCATGTTATCTACGCCGTGCCCGTCAACGAGGATCGAGGCGTTTATTACTTGTCGTCCTCGGATCAAGGGAAGACATGGACGGCGCCGCAGCAGGTTTTCGATGCGGTTGGAGCAGGGTGGGCGGCGGTGGTGCAAACCCGGCTAGCCGTAGACGACGCGGCGCGGTTGCATGTGGTGTGGGTGCAGGGAGCGCTGTCAAATACGGCGTTACCGTTGGGGGTCTATTACTCGCAGTCGGCCGATGGCGGCCAAACGTGGTCTGCGCCCGCCGAAATCGACGGCGAAGGCGCGGCCTATCCGCGCATCTTGGTCTCGCCGTCCGGGCAAATGCACATGGTGTGGTCGAAATTCGTGGGGCGCCGTGTGGAATTGTGGCACCAGTGGTCGCCCGACGGCGGCCAGAACTGGGCCACTGCCGCACAGGTGGTCGGAGTGGAAGACTTTGCGCCCGATGTGGGCCTGGCGGCTGACGACGGTGGTTCGGTATACCTTGTGGGCGTGCAGAATACACTACAATCTGCGGCGGTTCTTTTCTACATTCGCTGGAATGGTGACGCCTGGGCCGGGCTGGAAAAAGTGCCGTTGATTTATGATTTCGATTCTTCCTTGGGGGCAACGGCCATTGTCACCGGCACGGGCAACCTGGGGGTGTTCTACCGGGCACGCGCTGTCACAGAGTCCGGCTACCGGCACGTGATTGGCTACCTGGAGCGTGCCTTGGATTCTCCAGTTGCCAAACCGCTGCCTACGTTCACACCGCAGGCGCTACCCGCGACCGATGTGCCAATTACTCCGTTGCCAACCTTCACACCCGTGCCGACGCCCGAAGTGGGTGCGGCCAAAGCCCAAAGCCGGGGCCCGCTTGCCTGGCTACAGGTAATTGTAATTGCGGTGGCTATGGTTACTGTGGGTGCGCTGGCGATTCGACGCCTGATGGCGGCTCCCAAATAGCCATCTGCCGTCAAGGGGATTACCTATGCATTTTCATCTTCGACTGTTTATCCTGGCGCTAATTCTTGCCGGCAGTGTATTTGTGGGACCGCGACTGGGTGCGCAGGCCCAGAGTGGTGACGGCGCGTGGTCGAATTTCGAAAACGCTTCCAACACGCCGACTACATCTTCATGGCCGGCCATTGTAGCCGACACGGCCGGGAATGTGCATTTGTTTTGGGCCGAGGATGCGGACGGAAAAACAGACAACCCGGATCTATCCTATGACACAGGACTTGGCCCCGGCATTGACGAGACCGGACGCCGCGTTAACTTGCTGAAAGAATGGGGCGAGTCTCTCTATTACACCCGCTGGGATGGCGAGAAGTGGTATCCACCAGTAAATATTCACGTATCGCCGGTATTGCCCAACGGGGTTGTGCTTTATCCCGAAACCACCGTGGACCCGCAAGGGATGCTGCACGTGATTTGGCTCGGCGCCTGGCATGTGACGGGCACCGTCTTCTACATGCGTGCGCCGGCGGACCAGGCGTTATCACCTTCGGCATGGAGCCAGGCGAAGGAGGTTGCCGGGCCGGTGGCAGTGAGCGCCGGCTTTGGCCAAGACATAGTGTCCGACTTGAGTGGGGGGCTTCACATCCTTTACTCGCAGATCGGGATTGAGGGCGATTACGGCGGGGCGTACGTAATAAACTCCTTTGACGGGGGAGACACCTGGTCGTCGCCCGTTCTGTTGTATGCGACGCCGCCCGATCAAGGCGTAAACTCAGTGCAAATCATTGTGGACAAGGCAGGGCGATTGCACGCCACATGGTCGCACTGGAACCTGACCGGTAATGGGCAGGAAGTCTACTATGCGCAATCTCGCGATGAAGGGCGCACGTGGAGCAAGCCCTACCCCATCGCTGTTCGACAGCCCGATTGGTATGAAGTGGATTGGTTGAGCGTAGGGGTGGTGGGCGACGAGGTCCATGCCCTGTGGGAAGGCGGCGTAGGGGCTTACCTTAATGAGCGCATCTCGCACGACGGCGGTTTGACGTGGGACAAGCCTTACCGGATTCTCAATAACCTTGTCGGAGAAAACGGCTGGGCTGAGATGCTGACCGATAGTGAAGATAACCTTAGTATGACAGTGGTCAAGCGTGGTTTCGCCAATCCCGTCATACATGGCTTGTGGGCCACGCAATGGACCAATAGCGATTGGGAGACTCCGCTCCTGCTCGGCACGGCGCGCAGTGATTTCTACGATATTGCCAACCAAGTCATCATGCGCCTGGACGCGCTGGTGATGGTGCGCGGCACTTTCACGGGCAACGGGTTGCGTTACCAGCGCTCTACCATTCTCAATGGCAACGAGATATTTGTGGCCCTAAACCAGAACTTCGATGGAGAAATTCATGTGACGCACCGCAAACTGCTCGCGCCCTTCATCGCCCCTCAACCCTATCCGACGCCTCAGGCAACGCCCACGCCCACACCGCGGCCGCGTCCGCCCACACCCACGTGGCCGCCGCCCAGTGCATTGTTGCCGGACAGTCCGACCGGCGGCACGGATGCTAATCCCGCAAACTACATTCTAATAGCGTTGCTGCCGGTGCTGGTTCTGATCGGCGGCGTTCTCGTCTCTCGCGCCAACACCCGGCGGCGATAAGGGCAGGCCCTTCCTCATCAAAATGCAAGAACAGCATGTTGCGCCGCATAGGCCTGATTTGTACGCGCCCTACACCCAGGTTGTCATCCAACCCAGCCGGGGCTGGAGTTCGCTCGGCTTACGGGATTTGTGGGAATACCGTGAACTTCTTTACTTCATGGTCTGGCGTGAAATTCAGGGCACCTACCGTCAGACCGCGTTAGGCCTGTCGTGGCTGTTCCTGCGGCCGGTGCTCAACATGGCATTGTTGAGTCTTACATTTGGGTTGCTGGTCAAGGTGTCTTCCAACGGAGTGCCCTACCCGCTTTTTTCGCTGGCGGCGCTGTTGCCTTGGGGCTATTTCTCGAATGCGGTCATGCGCGCCGCGGGCAGCCTGGTGCAAAACATGCACATTATTTCTAAAGTATATTTCCCGCGTTTGGTCGTGCCCATCGCCAGCGCCATCTCCGGGCTGGTGGATCTGTCGGCGGCGTTTGTGGTGTTTTTCGGCGCGATGATCATTTACCGCCTGCCGCTGAGAGTGGAAATGCT
The DNA here is from genome assembly GCA_016213135.1 of Chloroflexota bacterium. Taxonomy (GTDB): domain Bacteria; phylum Chloroflexota; class Anaerolineae; order Anaerolineales; family VGOW01; genus VGOW01. Next base: position 5,242 of record JACRBQ010000075.1, read on the forward strand.
ATGGTTGCCGGTATTCGTCATCGTGGCCTTGATTTTCGCTTTGGCGGTCGGGTTATGGCTGGCTACCTTTTCCGTGCGATATCGCGACGTGTCGTTCGCCGTGAACTTCCTGATACAGGCTCTTATGTACGCTTCGCCGGTAATTTACCCGGTGAGTCTCGTTCCGGCTTCCGTGCAGTGGCTTTATCGGCTCAACCCGATGGCGGGCGTCATTCAGGGCTTCCGCTGGGCTTTGCTCGGTTCCGAGGCCGCGCCCGGGCCGGAGTTCCTGGCGGCCATAGGCATCAGCGTGGTGTTGCTGGTCACCGGGGCTTACGTATTTCGCCGCACCGAGCGCACGGTAGTGGACATCCTATGAGTCAGGCCGCGATTGAGATTGACCGCCTGGGTAAGAGATACCGGATAGGCAAACAAGCGGTGCGCCGGAACGGTCCGGCCGTATTCACCCATGCCGTCGCATCGCCGTTCCGTTACCTGCTCAGTTCATTGCGTGAACCGGCGGCAGACGAGGCCGTTTGGGCGCTGCGCAACGCGACCTTTGAGGTGGCGCACGGCGAGGTCGTGGGCATTATCGGCCGCAATGGGGCGGGCAAGAGCACGTTGCTCAAAATTCTCTCGCGCATTACCGAGCCGACCGAAGGACGCGCAGTGATCAATGGCCGGGTTGGGTCGCTTCTGGAAGTGGGCACCGGCTTCCACCCCGAATTGACCGGGCGCGAGAATATCTATCTCAGCGGCGCTATCATGGGTATGAAGCGCCGCGAGATCGATCGCAAGCTGGACGAGATTGTGGCCTTTGCCGACATTGCCAGATTCCTGGATACGCCGGTCAAGCGCTTTTCGAGCGGCATGTACGTGCGGCTGGCGTTTGCCGTCGCCGCGCATTTGGAGCCGGAGATTCTGCTGGTAGACGAAGTGCTGGCCGTCGGCGACACGGCCTTTCAGAAGAAGTGCCTGGGCAAGATCGGCGACGTGGCGCGAGAGGGCCGCACAGTGCTGTTCGTGAGCCACAACATGGCGGCGGTGCTGGACTTGTGCCAGACCGTGCACTGGTTGGATCGGGGCATGCTCGCCGACACCGGGGCGCCGCTAAAGGTGGTGCAAAACTACCTCAGCTTCGGCCAGGCCAGCAGTGAGATTGACCTGGTGAATCATGCCGGGCGGCGGGCCGGTTCGAAACAGGTCATGGCAAAAGCCCGCCTTTTGAGTAACGGTGTCCCCGCCGCGTCTTTCAGGAGCGGCGACCCTTTTGAGTTGGAAGTTGAAGTTACGTGCGGAGAGGCCACATTTCCAGAACTGTCGCTCGGCTTCATACTAAAGGACGGGGTAGGCTTCAACCTCTTCGCAACAAACATGGCCCAATACGGTCAAGCCGTTGAAAACGCCGAAGGCTGTTTCACGTTGCGGATGAGCATGGATCAACTCCCTTTGTCTCCGGGCGCCTATGGCTTTTCCCTTTTTCTGGGAAATGGCACCTACGACATTGACGCCGTAGAGAACGCCATTCAATTCGACGTGTTGTGGAATCCTGAGTTGAACCTTTCACTTCCTCAGCCTCATTGGGGCCCGCTTTATGTTTCGGTCAAATGGACGGCAGAGTGACGGCCGGGGCGGAACGTTCGCACAAGGAATGAATTATGGCGGATCGAATCTTGGTAATAGCTCCTCATGCCGATGATGAAGTGGTGGGTTGTGGAGGCATGATTGCGCGGCGCGCCCTTGAAGGCCATCACGTACATGTTGTGATAGCCGCTATAGGGGGACTGAAACACAGACACTTGGAAATTGCTGCGAGCACAGAGCAACGGAAACAAGAGTTGGCGACGGCGGCCGGTATATTGGGAGTTTCGAGGGTCACCATATTGTTTGAAGGCATGGACATGCGAATGGATACTGTGCCTCAACTTGACATTGTATCCAGACTAGATGAAATCCTAGATGAACAATACTATGATGAAGTCTATTTCCCTTATGCCAGTCATAATCATGATCACCAGGAGTTGTTCCGGGCAACATTCGCTGCCATGAGGATGACCACCGGCAGGAGATTACCTCGCCTAAGTGCGTTGTACGAATATGCATTTGTAGGGTGGACCCCAGGCGAGATTCAGGGCGGCAAAATGTACCTGGATATCGCCGCGCATCTGGATACAAAAGTACAAGCCTTCGAGGCCTATGAGTCCCAGATAAGACCCTTTCCACATCCGTGCTCTCCCGAGGCCATTCGAGTGCTTGCGGCAATGCGCGGCGTAGAGTCTGGATGTGCTGCTTCCGAATTGTTCTATTTGCAGAAGATGGTTGTCTAAACTTTATGGGCACTGTCGATACCGTCGGTTCATCGGGAAGATCGTCAGAAACGAAGGAACAGTTCCGGAGTCCCTCTATTTAGCGCTCGGCAATACAAAAAAAGGGAGACGAAGTGGCCAGTCAATATCGCAAGATCGGAAAGAACGTCCGCATTCATGAAACTGCCGAGTTGAATGTAGAATGGCTGGAGATTGGTTCTGGCACAATCATAGGGGCGGGGGTCCTGATTGAAGGCACAAAGGTTATTATCGGGCGAGAGGCGTGGCTGGATCGTTATGCATATATCGGAGGTGGTAGCGCTTTCGACCCTTCATCTTTCCTGGTGGCTGGCGACTTCCTGCATATGGGCCGCCAGAGTCACATAAATACCGCCCGAGGTGTCACTATCGGTGATGAATTCGGCTGTGGTGTCGAGACGAAGGTGTTTGCGCATGGCGCCTATCTATCTGAGCTCGATGGCTTTCCAGTCAAATTCGCGGGCAATACCATAGGTGACCGTGTATGGTTACCCAATGCATGGGTTAATCCAGGCGTAACCATAGGTTCCGACGTTGTTGTTGGCGCCCGGTCTCTGGTTACAAGTGATTTGCCCGGCGGGTGTCTGGCTATTGGGATTCCGTGTAAGGTTGTTCGACAGAACTGCTATCCGGCCAAATTAACGGTAGAAGAGAAGAAAGAAATTCTGGAGAGAATTGTTGCTGAAGCCCTAGAGATTGCATTGGCTAAAGGGGTGGGCAACGAAGCTACTACCTGTGAAATAGTAGCGGATTGTGCATCCTTGCTTGTTAGCGAGACTGTTTTCGATCTTGAAGGCAGGAGGATTACCGGCAAGGTCGCACCTTGGACGGAAATCATTAAGAATCAATTGAGGCGGCATGGCATACGCTTCAAATATGGCGCCGTGGAAGGTGTTTACGTCAGCTGGGAGGAATCCGGATATTGACACCTCGCCCAGTAGCATGAACATTTTTTTGCTGATTAGCCGTTTTGACGAGCACGGAGGCTCGGAGGAGCCGCTGACCGTTCTTGCCGTTGAACTGAAACGTCTCGGCCACCAGGTTACGGTTGTCAACCAGTATCCGCCTGCGCCTGATAACCAATATCGCCGACGCCTGGTTAGAAATGGTGTCCTGTTATGCTATTGGCCCGACTGGTTGATGGGACTGGCGAGCGAGTGGGTTAAACGTGATCGGCTAGTCCGTTTCATTGCTGCGGTCGCGGCGCCCTTGGTCTATGTTTTGTCCGCCGTCGCAAGCGCGATTTCGGGCCGTAACTTTGTGCGAACCAGGCAAGGGGCGCAGGGCCGTGTAACACGCGTAGTGCAAAAAATGATCCATCGAAACTGGGCCGATATGCTTCTGTTGCTTTTGCTGGACGGGCTGAGGGTGGTGAGGCGGCCTACTATTATTCATATGTTCAGGCCGGAACTGGCGCCGGTTTTGACTTGGGCAAGAGCGCGCCGACTGTCATCAATTTACTACGAATTGGGTATTCCCGGCGCAGTCGGTGATGAGGCTATCTGGAAGAAGCGTTCAGCTCATTTGAATCAGGCTACCCTGGTCATGGCCTTGACTGAAGCGACCCGTGATGCGCTGAAAGCTGTCGCCGAGATTCAACGCCCTATAGTCGTAGTTCCGCCCTTTGTAGCTGATGCGCCGACTGTTGTAGAAATTCGTGCGATAGAACAGCATGAGTATGCCAGATTAACCTGCGTTACGCGATTTATGATTTGGAAAGGCGTCGAGTACCTCCTCCGGGCAGTGCAGTTGTTAGTGCAAGAGCACCGAAAGGTCAGACTGGTTATCGCGGGCGGGGGTGAGTTGTTTGACGTCCTCAGGGCACGGGTGGAAAGCCTGGGCCTGTCGCAGGTGGTTCAATTTGCCGGCGTTATCCCCCGCGATGAGATCCCAAAGCTGATGTCTGAAACCGACATCTTCGTGTTGCCCTCTCTGGCCGAAGCCCTAAGTATCGCGACTATGGAGGCAATGGCATTTGGCAAGCCGGTGGTGGCGACCGCCGTTGGTGGAGTCCCCGAGCTTGTTGACAACGACGTTACCGGAATTCTGGTAAAGGCCGGAGACGAAAAGGCATTGGCTATGGCGCTGATGCGCCTCGTTGATAGTCCTTCCTTACGCTCCCAAATGGGCCTTGCCGGGAGGCGAAGGTTTGAGACCAAAGGCTATACCGTCCATGCCTTCGTGAACCGAATGTTTGATGCTTATGGGCAAGCCATGCGTTTGACAGCCGAAGGGCAGTAGCATTTACCGGCTCTCCGAGCGCAGAGGACAAACAGACATGTTTGTCGGAATTGAATGACTGATCTTCGCCGTCGCCCCTGGTGGGAATGGTTAGGTGTGGCCGCCCTGGCGGCACTAGCCCTGGGGTTTGGCTTGTATGCCACCCGCAACGGCAGCGACATCATGCCCGATGCCGTGGCTTACATGAACCTGGCCGACAACTTTCGCGCCGGACGGGGTTTTGTGTTGGACGTGAACACACCCGACAGCACCGACGATGCCCGGGTGGTGTTCACCGTGGCCCCAGCTTACACTGTGGCGATTGCGATTCTCGGCTGGCTCGGCCTGGGTGCAGAACAAGCGGCGCGGTGGGTGTCGGTGCTCAGCTTCGGCGCCGTGATAGTTCCCACTTATTGGCTGGGCAGGCGGGCAGGGGGCTGGCTGGCCGGCGGTCTGGCAGCTTTGTTCACCTCCGTGTTTTCAACGCTGACCTGGCTGGCCACGCAATATCGCGCCGATGCGCTCTTCATGTTCTGGTTTGTACTGGCAACTGCGGCTTGCGTGGAGGCCGCGCTGGCGCAGGAACGTCGGCGTCATATTTGGTGGCTGAGTCTGATGGCGTTTAGCACGGCCTTTGCCATCCTTGCTCGCTATGCCGGCTTGATGTTGGTGGGCGGCGGTCTGCTCGGCCTCGTGCTATTTGATCGCCCGGCGCGGCGGTGGCGGTCAGTCGTGTGGTTTGCATCTTTAGTCGGGGTGATGGTTGGCCCATGGCTGATCACGTCGTGGCTGACTACGGGCTATCTCACCGGGCGTCCACACTTCTTTCCCGGTGTGGTAACCGGCCCGGAAAACCTTGTGGTTGCTCTCCAGACGTTCAAGCCCTTTGTACCCGAACCACGATTGGGGTTGCGCGAAGGCAACGCACTGGGAATCGCGGCGGGGTTGGCGCTATTGATGGCAGTAGTCTGGACGGGCATCGGCTTGTTGCGCCGACGTGAGTGGTTGTTCGACCGTTGGCGGGAGCGCCGGTGGATGGCGCCGGTGGCAACGGTATTGCTATTCGCCGCGATCTACTTTGCTCCGTTTGTCCACTGGGGCTATACGCTGATGATCAGCTACTACGATTGGCCCCGCTATCTCTCACCGGCGTTTCCGTTGCTCTTTGTCGTCGCGGCGTGGCTGTTGGGGGATGCACTACGGGCCGCTTCGGCGCAAGGCAGCGATCGCTGGCGGACGTTGGCCGGAGGTGTGATCGTGGCCGGTGTCTGCTGGAGCTATCTCCTGCCCACCCTGGGCTACGCGGCCGGCGGCGCTGATTATCAAGGATATGCTTCTCCCCCGTGGCGTCGCTCCACCAGCCTGCCGCAGTTGGCGGAACTGCTCACGCCGGAAGACGTGGTCTTCAGTGAACAACCTTACGCCATTCTCTATTGGCTCCGGCGGCCGGCTAAGGCTCTTCAGACCTTCCCGGATTTGGAGCGGGTGGTTCAGTCAACGGCTCGCACAAGTTATCTCGTTATCTTCAAGGGCGCGTTGAGCAGCGCCGATCCACTTAACCCGGTGATTGGGATTGAGGAAGTCAAGCGCTACGGCGTTTCGCATCCCAATCTTCGATCGGTGATGTCCACCGACGAGATGGACGTTTACCGGATCGCGCTATTGGCTCCCTGATAGCAGAAACCCCAGATGGCCGAAATCGCCGTTATCATTCCCGCCTATAACCACGCGCACTATCTGCGGCAGTCCATTCAGAGCGTGTTGGATCAAACGTTCACCGACTGGGAACTGGCCGTGGTGGACGACGGTTCCACCGACGACACTCCCGCGCTCATGGCCTCGCTGCGCGACCCGCGCCTCCGCTGGGTGCGCCAGCCTAACGCCGGCTTGTCGGCGGCTCGCAACACCGGCCTGCGTGAAACTCGCGCCCCGCTCGTCACCTTTTTGGATGCCGACGACTGGTTCTTGCCGAACAAACTGGAATTGCTCCACGGATATTTGCGGGATCACGGGGATGTGGGACTGGTGGCCGGGGGGATGCGCCTGGCTGATCCCGATGGGCGCATGGTGGCCGATGTGGTAGCCGCCTCACCAGATTTGGCGTTGCCTGCCATGCTCTACAACAACCCTGTCCCCGTGGGCGGCGTGTTATTGCGCCGCCAGTGGCTCGACCGCGTGGGTGTGTTCGACGAAGGCATGAGAGCCTGCGAAGACTGGGACCTGTGGCTGCGGATGCTGCTGGCAGGTTGCCGCTTTGGTTGGGTGCCAAGGCCGGTGCTGGCTTATCGCACCCATCCGAACCAGATGAGCCGCGAGTCGGACCGCATGCGCACCGCCGCGCTCACCACACTGGACAAATTCTTCAAGCAGCCGAACGTGCCCGAGTCACTTCGGCAAATCAAGGACAAGGTTTACTCGGTGACGTTTATCAACGCCGCTGGAAGGGCCTATCGGGCGGGCGACGCGGCGGCGGCGCGATTCGATTTGGAGGAAGCTGTGCGCTTGTGTCCGGCATGGGCCGCCGAGGAGCGAGAGCCATTGGTGGGCATGTTGCTTTCGTGGGCCGACACCCTCGACACCGAGGGGATGGTTGCCTATCTTACGTATGTCTACGATAATCTGCCGGCTTGCCTCGCTGCGCTTCGCAGCCGCAGGCATTTGGAGATCGGCAAAATCCATCTTTCCCGCGCATTCCTCGCGCAGGCCAACGGCCAACGCCAGCAAGCACGGACGCACGCCATGCGCGGGGTTTTGCAGGACCCGCGGTGGCTCGCCAACCGTGGCGTTCTCTCCATCCTCCTAACCCCAACTCACCGGACTCCCTGACCATCGTTGGGGTAGAACTTCACCCAATATTCTTTCTATGTGCGGCATTTGCGGCATACTCGACCGGCGCGGCAGCCTGTCTCACGTTTTTGAAATGAACCAAACCCAGCGCCATCGCGGGCCGGATGACGAGGGGTACGCGTTTATCAACACGGCGGATGGCGCGGTGGTGTCGCTGGCCGGGCCGGATTCGCCTCGCGAGCTGGCGCTGCCAGCCCACCGCGATGTCGCGCCCGACGGCGCCGATCTGGCGCTGGGCAACCGGCGGCTGGCCATTGTGGACGTGTCGCCCGGCGGCCACATGCCCATGTCGGCGCAGAGCGGGCAGGTGTGGATCACCTACAATGGCGAGATTTACAACTACGTCGAACTCCGTGAGACGTTGAAAACGCTCGGCCATGAATTTTCCACCGACAGCGACACCGAAGTAATTCTGGCCGCATATGCCCAGTGGGGTGTAGATTGTTTGCCGCATTTCAACGGCATGTTTGCTTTTGCCTTGTGGGATGGGCCTCGCCACCGGCTGTTTTGCGCCCGCGACCGGTTCGGCGTCAAGCCGTTCTATTACCGGTGGAACAGCGGCCGGTTCGTGTTTGCCTCCGAAATCAAATCGCTGCTCAAGCATCCGTCGGTGCCCTGTCTGCCCAACGACCAGTCAGTATTTTATTTTCTGAGCGCCGGCATTACGGACCACGACGACCAGACTTTCTTCAGCGGCGTCAACTCCCTGTTGGCAGGCCACACCCTCACGTTGGATGTGGCCTCAATGCAATTGGAAACCCGCAAGTGGTGGGATTTTGAAATCAACCCCGAACTGCGGGGCCGGTCGGAGGCTGCCTCGCTAGCCAACGCCGAGCACTTCGCCGAGCTGCTGGGGGATGCAATCCGGCTGAGGCTCCGGAGCGATGTGCCCATTGGATCGTGTCTGAGCGGCGGTTTGGATTCGTCCACCATCGTCTGCCTTGCCAACCGCCATATGTTCGACGAGTCGGTCGTCTCGCGCAGGCTTATCGGCGACCGGCAAAAGACTTTCACCGCCGCCTATGCCGAGCCGGAATTTGACGAGCGCACATGGAGCCAACTGGTGATCCGGAAAACCGGCGCGGAAGAGAATCTGGTGTTTCCCACCGCGCAGGGCTTGTGGTCGGAAATTGAAACCATGGCCTGGCACATGGATGAGCCGGTTGGCTCCACCAGCATCTTTGCCCAATGGAACGTGATGCGGCTGGCGCGCCGGCGCGGCGTGACGGTGCTGCTCGACGGGCAGGGGGGCGATGAACTGCTGGGGGGCTACTTCAGCTATTTTCCGCACTATCTCAGCCAGGTGCGGCAGCAGGCCGGTGCGCCGGCCATGATGCGGGCCGCGTGGCAACTGTCACGCGTGGGCGGCTCGCCTGTGGTGCAGTTACTGCTGCAAAACGGCACGTATCGCCTGCCGTGGAGATTGCAGCGGACACTCCGGCGGCGGACTTTCGAGACCGGGTCGGGTGTGCAGGGCTGGCAATTTTCCGAGGAGTTTTTGCGCCGGTTTGCCGACCGGGCCTGGAAACCGCCGTCGGCTGTGGATGCCGACGGCCTGGCCGGTATACTGTACCAGGATGTGACGACGACCAGCCTGCCGAAGCTGCTGCGCTACGAAGACCGAAACTCGATGGCGTTTTCGGTGGAGAGCCGTTTGCCATTTTTGGATTACCGGTTGGTGCAATGGGTGTTTTCGCTGCCGCTCGATGAGCGCATCCGCAACGGATGGAGCAAGTGGATCATGCGCGCGTCGTTGGGCGGCGTGCTGCCCGAAGAGATCCGCTGGCGGCGCACCAAGTTGGGATTTGCCACGCCGGAGCAGCGGTGGTTCCGCGAGGGCGCCGGCCACATCCGCGGCTGGCTCGCGGGCGGCGATACCGAACTGGTGGCCCCGTATATCAAATCCGGGGTTTTGCGCCAACTGCGCGAGTTGTCCGACGATGCGCTCGTGGCCGCGCCGGGAGTCTGGCGGCTGGTGAATCTGATGGTGTGGCTCAAACTGTTTATCGGCTCTGGCTCCCCGGAGAGTCGGTGAGGAGTCCGCGAATCTCATGAAAATTGGCGTGTTTGTTGGCGAAGAGGGTAACTGGACGTTTCTGCGCGAGATCTATGATGATCTGGTGGCGCGTTACCCCGTGGAGGTTTTCAAGAAGCGCGAATACGACGTGCCCCTGTTTTACGGGCGGCTGAACCGCTGGGCGCATACGGACGGCATCGGCTCGGTGCTGCGGCGGAACGACGTGAGCTACTTTGAGTGGGCCAGCGAGTTGCTGGTGCCGGCCAGCCAGTTGCCAAAGCGGCACAAGATTGTGACGCGGCTGCACTCGTACGAGATCTATGCCTGGGCGCCGAAGGTGAATTGGGATCACGTGGACGGGGTGATATTGGTGAGCCAGGCGATGAAGCGCAAGTTTGTGGCGTTGTACCCGGCGCAGGCGCACAAGGTGACGGTAGTCTACTACGGCAAACCGTTGGACACGTTCGGGTACACACAGCGGGAGTTCGACTTCAGCCTCGGCATGTTGTGCGGCATCCACCCGATCAAGCGAATCTACGAGGTGATATTGGCCGCGCATGCGTTGCGCGGCCGCGGCTACCAGCCACATTTGCACATCGGCGGCGGCCGCATCCATGGGCCGCCCAGCGACGAATACTTTTTCGCGGTGCACCGGTTGGTGGAGATGTTGAAGCTGGAGGATGCCGTGACGTTTCACGGCCACGTGACGAACCCGGCGCAGTGGCTTAAAGGGATTGACGTGTTCATCTCCAACAGTTACTGGGAGGGGCAACAGAACGCGCTGCTGGAGGCGATGGCAACCGGCTGCTACTGCCTGTCGCACAACTGGGATGGGGCCGACGAGGTGGTGCCCGAAGAGAATCTGTACATTGCCAACGGCGAGCTTTGCGACAAGATCGTGCGATACGCGGAGATGCCGGCCGTGGAGAGGGAACGGCAGCGGGCGAAAACGCGGGCCATAGCGGAGGAGAAGTTCGACATTCGCAACACCTGCGCCGGCATCCGCACAATGCTGGAGGCGGTGGCGCAGGGCGGATGAACGACATGCTTGGGGCGCGGAAGTGACATGCTGAAAATTGGCGTGTTTGTCGGCGAAGAGGGTAACTGGACGTTCTTGCGCGAGATCTACGATGATCTGGTGGCGCGCTACCCTGTGGAGGTTTATCAGAAGCGCGAATATGACGTGCCGCTGTTGTATGGAAGGCTCAACCGCTGGGCGTACCGGGAGGGGATTCGCTCGGTGCTGCGGCGGAACGACGTGAGCTACTTTGAGTGGGCCAGCGAGCTGCTGGCGCCTGCCAGCCAGTTGCCCAGGCGGCACAAGATTGTGACGCGGCTGCACTCGTACGAGATTTATGCCTGGGCGCCAAAGGTGAACTGGGATCACGTGGACGGGGTGATACTGGTGAGCCAGGCGATGAAGCGCAAGTTTGAAGCGCTGTACCCGGCGCAGGCGCACAAGGCGACGGTGGTCTACTACGGCAAGCCGCTGGACACGTTCCGGTACACACGGCGGGCGTTCGACTTCAGCCTGGGGATGTTGTGCGGCATCCACCCGATCAAACGAATCTACGAGGTGATACTGGCGGTGCACGAACTGCGCGCGCAGGGGTATCGGCCGCATTTGCACATTGGCGGGGCGCGCATTTACGTTGCCCCCGGCAGCAGATACTGGTTCGCCGTGCACCGGCTGGTGGAGATGCTGAAGCTGGAGGATGCCGTGACGTTTCACGGCCACGTGACGAACCCGGCCCAGTGGCTGCGGGGGATCGATGTGTTCATCTCCAACAGTTACTGGGAGGGGCAACAGCACGCGCTGCTGGAGGCGATGGCTACCGGCTGCTACTGCCTGTCGCACAATTGGGATGGGGCCGACGAAATGGTGCCGGAAGAGAATCTATTCATGGCGGAAAGTGAGCTGTGCCAGAAGATCGTGTGCTACGCGGAGCTGCCGGCAGAGGAGAAGGAACGGCAGCGGGCGAAGATGCGGGCCATAGCGGAGGAGAAGTTCGACATCCGCGACACCTGCGCCGGCATCCGTGCAGTGCTGGAGGGAGTGGCGCAGGGCAGTCGGGGCGCACGGCCGTCCGCCGGTATGGGAGCGGCGTTGCCGTGAGAATCGGGTATCTGATGCAGGCCGACTCGGTGGATATGTCCGAAGTATCCGGCCCGCAAGTGCACGTGCAGTCGGTGGTGCGCGGGCTGGAGCGGCGCGGCCACAAAGTGCGGCTGCTTTCCATTCAGCAAGGACAAATTCAGTGGTGCGACGATCTGCTGTGCTGGCACGCGGCCCGATTCGGCTTCAGCCGGTCGCTGTTGTTCCGCGCGGTCGAAAGTGTGCTGCGCGGTCTGCAGAGCCGCCTGCGCTTGCCGTTCTTCCGTTTCTTCGACAGCCTCCGCTTCGCCGATGCCTGCACGCTGGCGCTGGCCGATGCCGATGTTTTGTACGAGCGGTACGGGCTGATGAACTACGGCGGTCTGCTGGCCGCCCGGCGGCTCGGCGTGCCGCTCGTATTGGAGGTGAACGGCGACATGGTGGATGAGTACGGGCAAAAAGGGATTCACCTGCCGCGCCTCCAATGGGTGTTCATTCACGTGATTTCCCGGCTGATGTTTGCTTCGGCCTCGCACATTGTGTCGGTGGGCGAGAAGCTCACCGAGAAACTCGTGTCGCGCTGGCACGCCCGGCCCGATAAAATCAGCCTCATTGTGAACGGGACGGATTACGATCTTTTTGCCGCGCCCCGTGACGCCGACGCGGTGCGGACGCGCTTTGGTTTGCGGGCTATGCCCACTGTGGTTTATGTGGGCGGTTTCTTTCAATGGCACGGGCTGGATATGCTGTTGCAAGCCGTTCACGATCTTCAGGCTCATGGCGTGGATGCGCAACTGGTTCTCATCGGCGACGGGCCGGAGCGCGAGCGCATGGGGGGACGGGCGGCGGCGTTGGGGCTGGGGGAGCGCGTCGTTTTCACCGGCCTCATCACACAGGCCGCCGTGGCCGACATCCTGGCTGTGGCTGACATTGCCGCTGCGCCTTACCAGAACTGGACGGAAACGACCGGCATGAAAATCTTCGACTACATGGCGTCGGGCAAGGCCATCGTGGCTACCTCGTTTGACGGGCAGCATACCCTGCTGGAGCATTTGCGGTCGGGCTTTCTGATTCAGCCGGGCAGCCAGAGGCAATTGACCGATGCCATTGAAACCCTGCTGCGCGGCGACGACCTTCGGGCGCAGTTGGGGCGCAACGCCCAGGCGAAGATACTGCACAACTTCACGTGGGATCACACCGCCGCCAAAATCGAAGCCGTGTGCAACGGCGCGATCGGGCTGCGGCGCGCGCCGGGCGCGGAACCCGCCCAACCGGCAGGGGAGCGCAGCTAAGCCATGTGCGGCATTGCGGGACGGGTCAATTTCAATTCCGAGCCGGTGTCGGCGGCGCTGGTGGAAGCCATGTGCAATGCCATTGCCCATCGCGGCCCCGACGATTACGGCGTGTATGCCAAAGGCCCTGTGGGGTTGGGCAACCGCCGCTTGAGCATCATCGATCTGGCCGGGGGCCACCAGCCCATTGGCAATGAAGATGGCACGGTGTGGATCGTCTTCAACGGCGAAATCTACAACTTTCCCGAACTGCGCGACGACCTGTTGAAGCGGGGGCATCAACTCAAGAGCCACTCCGACACCGAAGTGGTGGTGCACCTTTACGAGGAGTACGGCGTGGACTGCCTGAGCCGCCTCAACGGCATGTTCGCCTTCGCCCTGTGGGACGAGCGCAAGCAGCAGTTGTTTTTGGCCCGCGACCGGGTGGGCAAAAAGCCGTTGATGTATGCGCTCACTCAGAACGCCATCAGCTTCGGTTCGGAGATCAGCGCCGTGTTGCAGGATGCCTCGGTGCCGCGCGAGATTGACTTGCAGGCGCTCGATTTGTATCTCACCCTGTTATACGTGCCCGGCCCGTGGACCATGTTCAAGGCCATTCGCAAACTTCAGCCGGGGCATTACCTGCTGTGGCGCAACGGTCAGACTCGCGTTGAGCGATACTGGGACGTGTCCTTCACGCCGCGCGCGAATGTCTCCGAGGCCGATGCCGTTGCCGACATCCGCGAGTTGCTGGAAGACAGCGTGCGCCGCCGGTTGATGAGCGAGGTGCCGCTGGGGGCCTTTTTGAGCGGCGGGCTGGACTCGAGCACTGTTGTGGCGCTGATGACTCGGTTGACCGGCGGGCCGGTGAAAACGTTTTCCATCGGCTTCGACGACGACGCTTACGGCGAATTGCCATACGCGCGCGAGGTGGCCCAAACTTACAACACCGAACACCACGAATTGCGCGTGCAGCCGGACATGGTGGACGTGTTGCCCAGGCTGGTGCGCCACTACGGCGAACCCTATGGCGATCACTCGGCGGTGGCGACGTATTACGTATCGCAGTTGGCGCGGCAATTCGTCAAAGTGGTGCTCAGCGGCGACGGCGGCGATGAAGTGTTCGGCGGCTATCCATGGTATGTCGAGGCCCCGCGCCACGGCGAACTGGGCCGGGCCTACGTGCGGGCGGGCGCGCAGGCCATGCGGGCCGGGTGGCAATTGCGCCAACTCCGCCCGATGTTGGGGGCCATCAAGGGCGCCGGCCTCGGCCTGTGGACGACGGTGCAGGGCTGGCAGCATCCGCCCCGCGCCTTCGAGCGGCTGACGACGTATTACACGCCGGACGAGCGGCGGCAGTTGTACAGGCCGGAGGTGTACGCGGCCCTTTCGGCCAGCGGCAACGGCGGCAGCCTGGTGCGCTCGGTGATGCACCGCCAGAACGGCGGCCAATTCATGAACCAGATGTTTTATGCCGATCATCACCTTTACTTGCCCGACGACATCTTGGTGAAGGTGGACATCGCCAGCATGGCAAACTCGCTCGAGGCCCGTTGCCCGTTTTTGGATTACCGGCTGGTGGAGTTGGCCGCGTCGTTGCCTCCCGAAATGAAGGTGCAGGGCACGGCCACCAAACGCATCCTGCGCCGGGCGGTGGCCGATCTGGTGCCCGAGAGCGTGTTGAACCGCCCCAAGGTGGGTTTTGGCCTGCCGATTGATCGTTGGATGCGGGAAGACCTTTACACCATGGCCCGCGATCTGCTGCTCGATGGCCGTGCGCGCATTGCCGAATACTTCGACGGCGCGCACGTCGAAACTCTGCTCACCGAGCACAAGAACGGGCAAAACCGTCACGGCAGCCGTTTGTGGTTGTTGCTCTTTTTTGAGCTATGGAGTCGCACGGCGCTCGCGCCGGTCGCGGCTTCCGATCAGCAAGGCCATGTTTTTCCATGACAGCTAACTCTTCAAGCGTATCCGTGGTCATAGCCGCCTACAATCAAGGGCGCTATTTGGCGGGGGCGCTTCGCAGCGCCATCAACCAGACCCGCCCGCCGCTGGAAATCATCGTGGTGGACGACGGTTCCACCGACGATACGGCAGCGGTTGTCGGGAGCTTCGGTGATGCCGTGCATTACATCTGGCAGGAGAATCAGGGCCTGGCCGGCGCGCGCAACACAGCGATTCGGGCGGCCACCAGCGACTACGTGGCCTTCCTCGACAGCGACGACGAATGGATGCCGCCGTTTCTGGAGCGGATCATGGAGACGGCCGAACGTTGCCCGGAAGCGGCGGCCTATTATTCCGGCTGGTGCTACGTGGACGCCGACGGCAATCGCCTGCCGCAAGAGGCCCACGCCCGGCTGGTGAAGCAGGATGAAGTCTACTCTGCCCTGTTGCGCGCCAACTTCATCAACGGCTCCACATTTGTAGTCCGCCGCAGCGTGTTCGAGTCTTCCGGGCTGTTCGATCTCTCGTTCCGAAGATTGCAGGATTGGGAACTGTGGCTGCGGTTTGCGCAGGACGGTAACCGTTTCGTCGGCCTGCGCGATTGTCTGGTGCTCTATCGCCTTCATGGTAGCAGCCTGTCCACCGACCTCGTCAGCGGGCAGCGCGCCGCGCTGGCGGCGGCGAACAAACACTTTGGCTTGGACGATGACCGCTGGGACACATGGTCGGCCAACAAGCGCCGCGCTTATGGCGGCGCCTACCGCTACTGCGCGCTCAAGGCCGTGCTACGGCAAGACGACTGGCGGGCCTGCGCCGATAACCTGCGTCGAGCCATACTTATAGACCCATCGCTGGCCGGCGACATAGATATGTATTACGAATTGGCGTTGGGCAACCAGCCGCCCGGCTATCGCGGCACACGGTTCCGGCTGAATCTGGAAGAGAACGCGTCGAGGCTGCTGCAAATGCTGGCCGAAATCTTCGGCCCTTCGGCGCCGCCCGAATTGCAGGCTTTGCGCGGCGAGGCGTTTGACGCGGCGCACTATACATTACTGCTGGTAGCCTACAACACCGGCAAGTATCACCTTTGCCCGCGATTTATGCGCGAGGCTGTTCGGCACAACCGGGCCATGCTGGCGCATTCGGGCGCGCTCAGCCTCACCGCCAAATCCTTTGTCCGGCGTGTGCTGCGCGCGGCATGAAGCTGCTCTTCGTCTCGGCCTTTTACCCGCCGCGCGAAATCGGCGGCTGGGAACAACTGACTCAGGAAATGGTGGACGGCCTCCGTCGGCGCGGCCACGACGTGCGCGTGCTCACCAGCGTCTTCGGCGGGGGCGGATCGTTGCCTTCCGAAACTCACGTGAGCCGCACGCTGCGGTTGGATAATGATCAATACCGTTATCGCCCGTGGCACTTTTTTCTGCGCCGTCCGGTGGACGCTTCCCACAACCGCGCCACCCTGATGAGCCACTTACGGCAGTTTGCCCCGCAAGCCGTGATGTTCCATTCGATGTGGAACCTGAGCCGCCAACTGCCGTGGCTGGCCGAGCAAACCCTGCCGGGCCGTGTGGCCTATTACGTGGCCGATTATTGGCCGTGTGAGCCGGGCGTGGATGAAGCGTACTGGGTTGCCCAGCAGGAGCGGGCTGCCCTGCGGGGCTGGCGGCGGGCCGCCGCCCGGTGGCCGTTGCGCGCGCTGCAAGCGGAGCGCGCCCGCTACCGGTTGGCGTTTGAGAATCTGATTTACGTGAGCCGCGCCGTACAACAACAACTGCTGGAGCGCGGATGCCAACCCGCACTCAAAGGGCGCGTGATCCACAACGGCGTTGACCTCAACGTATTCTCCCCGGCCGCTTCGGCCCCGGCGGGCGCGGATCGCCATTTGTTGTTCGCGGGCAGCCTGGCCCCGCACAAAGGATTGCTCACGGTGCTGGAGGCGCTGCGCCGGCTCAATCAGGATTCGGCGTTGGAGCCGATTAAGTTGCGGGTGGCCGGGAGCGGCCACGAGGATCACCTGCGGCAGATTGAAGAGACGGTGCAGGGATTGGGATTGGGCGGCCAGGTCACATTGCTGGGGCGGGTGGCGCGGGCCGAGATGCCGGGGCTGTACCGCAAGGCTTACGCGCTGGTGTTCCCATCCATTTGGCCCGAGCCGCTGGCGCGCGCCACGCAGGAGGCCATGGCGTGCAGCCTCCCGGTCGTGGCCACGCCCACCGGCGGCACCGCCGAATTGATTGAGAGCGAAGTGAACGGGCTGACCTTCAGCCCCGAAAACGCGGCCGAGCTTGCGGCTCAACTCAAGCGCCTGTGGCTCAACCCGGCGTTCGCCGCCGAGTTGGGCCAAGCGGCCCGGCGCACCGTCGAAGCGCGGTTCGACATCCAACTCACCGTGAGCAACATTGAAGCCTATTGCGCCGAGCTGGCGCGATCTCATGGCCGTTCGTAACATTTGCATTTGCGCCGTCGAGTCGCCGTTCGTGCGCGGGGGCGCCGAAATACAGTTGGAGTCGCTGGCCCGCGAACTGGGCCAACGGGGTTACAACGTGGCGCGGGTGACGTTGCCGTTTGTGTGGCTGCCCACGCGCGACATTCTCAAGAACTGCCTCATGTGGCGCTGGATCGAATTGGAGCGCTGCACGCACGAGCCGATTGACCTGGCCATCTGCTCGAAGTTCCCCACCTATGCCGTGAAGCACCCGAGCAAAGTGACGTGGCTTATTCACCAGTTTCGTCAGGCTTACGAGTTGCACGGCACGCCGTACAGTTCACTGACCGACAGCCCCGAAGACGAAGCGGTGCGGCAATCCATCATTCGCTTCGACACGCGCACCCTGGCCGAGTCGCGGGCCATCTTCACCGAATCGCAGCGTGTGGCCGACCGCCTCAAACAATACAATGGTCTCCACGGCAAGGCGTTGTATCATCCGCCGCAACATTGGGATAGCCACTACCACAAAGAATACGGCGACTATATTTTGTCGGTGGGGCGGCTGGTGGCCCTCAAGCGCGTTGACTTGCTTGTGAGGGCGCTGGCGCAGCCGGGCGTGTCGGCCCGCGCCGTGATTGTGGGCAACGGCCCGGAGCACGAGCCGTTGCAGGCATTAGCCGCGCAATTGGGCGTGGCCGACCGCGTGACGTTTTTGAGCGCCAGGTGGGGGCAGGATTTGGTTGACCTTTACGCCGGCGCGCGGGCCGTGTACTATGCGCCCTTTGACGAAGACTACGGGTTGGTGGTGCCGGAGGCGTTCCGCTCGCGCAAGCCGGTTATCACGACCACCGACTCGGGCGGCCCGCTGGAATTTGTTACGGACAAGGTGACGGGCCGCGTGGTCGAGCCTGCGCCCGAATATCTCGCCGAAGCCGTGAGCGACGTGGCCGATCACGAGGGCAAATGCGCTGAGTGGGGCGCGGCGGGCTACGAGCGGGTAGCGTTCATTAGCTGGGACTACGTGGTGGACAATTTAGTGAACGCCGGGTGACTCACAATTGAAGAGCAACTATTCCGTCTCGGTCATTGTTCCGGTGTACAACGAAATAGCGTTGCTCGCGAGCGCCCTGCGGCGGATCGATTCGTTCCTCGCCGACCGCTTTGCGGATTACGAACTGCTTGTGATTGAAAGCGGCAGCACCGACGGCACGGCGGCCTTGTGCGACGAACTGGCGCCCACTCTGCCGCGGCTGCGCGTGATTCACGAAGGCGCAAAAAACGGCTACGGCTCGGCGGTGAAACTTGGCTATCGCACCGCCGGAAAAGATCTGGTCTGGGTCATTACTGCCGATCTCCCGTTTCCATTGGAAGCGATTGAGCGGGCGCTGCCCCTGCTGGCTGAGAATGCTTGCGTATTGAGCTTTCGCTCCAAAGATTCCCGGCCACCGTTCCGGAAGATTCAATCGTTCTTTTACAATCTGCTCGTCAGGACCTTTCTTGACTTGCGGATCAGGCACGTCAACTCGGCCTTCAGAGTCTTCAAGCGCGATCTCATCCAATCGCTGCGCCTGCGCTCCGATGGCTGGTTTATAGACGCCGAAGTGCTCTACCGCCTGCGCGAACAAAAAACCCATTTTGCTGAAATCCCGGTGGAGCTGATGGAGCGCACGGCCGGGCACTCGACCATCGGGCTGCTCACCCCGGTCCAATTGATTTATGACATGTTGGTTTTTCTTCAAAGTGACAAGGCGTAGCCTGTGGGCGCGGAGTCCCCGGGTCGGCGAGGTACGCCGGTGACCGTTGCCCTGGTCACCGGGGCCGCGGGCTTCGTGGGGCGGCATCTCAGCGCCCACCTGGTTCGGGCGGGTGTAGAAGTTCACGGGTTGGACGTGAGCCTGCCGCCCGCCGGGTGGCCGTGGCCGTGGCACACGGTCGATGTGCTCAACGCTTCGGCGCTAGGCGCAAGCCTGGACCGGATCAAACCTGACTACGTGTTGCACGTTGCCGCATTGTTGCGCAGCCCTGCGCTGGCCGATCTGATGAACGTGAATGTGATCGGCACGGACAACCTGCTCGCGGCGGTGGCGGAATGTTGCCCGCAGGCGCGCGTGCTGGTCACCGGCTCGTCGGCTGAATACGGTTTGGTGACCGATGGCGAGCTGCCGATCTCCGAAAGTTGCGCCTTGCGCCCGCTGAGTCCCTACGGCGTGAGCAAGGCAGCGCAAAGCCTGCTGGCGGCGCAGTATGCCGTGCGGCGCGGGCTGGCCGTGGTGCGCACGCGGGCGTTCAATCTCACCGGGCCGGGCGAACCGCCCGAGCAAGTTATTTCGGCGATGGCGCGCCAGTTCGCGGAGTTCGAAAGAAGGCAGGGGGAGCACCGGCTCCGCGTCGGCAACCTGAACACCATGCGCGATTTTTGCGACGCGCGTGATGCGGTGCGGGGCTATTGGCTGGTGGCGCAAAAGGGGGAGCCGGGTGAGGTTTACAACGTGTGCTCGGGCCGCGAGACGGCCGTTCGCGCGGTTTTGGACAGGCTCGCTGCCCTTACCGGCATTTCACCCCTCGTCCACTCGGAGCCGGGCCGCATGACGCCGTGGGATGTGCCCCGGCAAGTGGGTGACGGGCGCAAGCTTGAACAGTTGGCCGGCTTCGAGCCTGAGATTCCATGGGACCAGACCCTGTTGGATTTGCTGAACGATTGGCGGCGGAAATTGAGTCAATGATGGCGACGCAAAAAGTGCTAGTCACCGGAGCGGCGGGTTTCATCGGCTCCCATCTGGCTGAGGCGTGCGTGGAACGGGGCTATCGGGTGACGGCTTTTGTCCACTACAATTCCGCCAACAGTTGGGGCTGGCTCGAAGGCTCACCGCTCAAGAGCGAAATGGAGATTGTGGCCGGCGATGTCCGTGATTATGATTCGGTCAGCGCGGCCCTGCATGGCGCCGATACGGTGTTTCATCTGGCCGCGCTCATCGGCATCCCGTATTCGTACGCCTCACCGCTGGCGTACGTGCGCACCAACGTCGAAGGGACTTACAACATCCTGCAGGCGGCGCGGATGCTAGAGACGGCGAATGTGGTGGTGACCTCAACCAGCGAAGTCTATGGCACTGCTCAAAGCGTGCCGATCAGCGAGACTCACCCCCTGTCGGCGCAATCGCCCTATGCCGCCACAAAAATCGGCGCCGACCAATTGGCGTTGAGCTATGCCCGCTCGTATGGGCTGCCGGTGAAGATCGCGCGGCCCTTCAACACTTACGGCCCCCGCCAGTCGGCGCGGGCGGTCATCCCAACGGTCATCACGCAGATATTGTCGGGCGCGGAGCGCGTGCAGCTCGGCAATTTGCAACCCACTCGCGATCTCACCTTCGTCGCCGACACTGCGGCCGGATTTCTGGCAATTGCCGCCAGCGCCTCGCTCAATGGCGAAGTGACCCACATCGGCATGAGCGCCGAAATCTCGGTGGGCGACCTGGCGCGGCTGATTGCCCAACTGCTGGAGGCCGACGTGGAGGTGGAAGAGGACGACCGGCGGGTGCGGCCACCGGCGAGTGAAGTGGAGCGCCTGGTGTGCGACAACCGCAAGATTCTGGAGCGCACATCGTGGCGGCCCGAGTTCGATCTGGCCTCCGGGCTTGCCCGAACGATTGACTGGTTGCGCAGCAACCTCGATCGCTATAAACCGCACCTCTACAACGTCTGAAAGCTACCGATGAAAGCTGTGATACTCGCCGGCGGGCTTGGCTCGCGTCTCAAACCGTTTACCCAGGTGATTCCCAAACCCCTTTTGCCCGTCGGCGAAAGCTCGGTGCTGGAGCTGCAGATTCTCAGCCTCGGCAAGGCCGGGTTCGACGAGATTTTCATCGCCACGAATTACATGGCCGAATACGTGCAGGCCTTTCTCGGTGATGGGCGAAAGTACGGCGTACGGCTGACCTTCAGCAAGGAAGAAAAGCCGCTGGGCACGTGCGGCCCGGTGCTGCTGTTGAAAGAACGGCTGACGGAACCGTTCTTGCTGATGAATGGCGACGTGCTCACCACGCTCGACTTCGGCGAGGCCTATCAGTTCGCGCTCTCGGTGGATGCGAACCTGGTGGTGTTGACAAAGGAAATCGTAACGCCGTTCAATTTCGGCAAGGTGATTTCCGACGGCGATTACATTCTGGGCGTGGAAGAAAAACCGGATTTGAAGCTGGAGATACTGGCCGGGATTTATCTGCTCAAGCCGCCCGTGTTCGAGGTGATCCCCGCCGACACTTACTATGGCATCGACTCGCTCATCAAGGATATGCTGGCTCGCAAAATGAAAGTGGCCAAGCGACTCATCACAGACTACTGGCTCGACATCGGGCAAATTGACGACTACCACGTGGCGCAGGACGCATACGCCGCCCACTTTACCCACCTGCGCAGCCAGAAATCGTGAGCGCCTCAAGGAGCCGCCGAGTGTTCGAAAACTTTCCCAAAGCACGGCCCGACCTGCCCGACAACTACCGGAAGATTTACGAATATCACTACAAGCTCAACCGGCAGGGTGGCTCGGTGGCGACCTCCCTGTCCAAACGCATGGAAGGCTGGATGCACCGGAAAATTGCCGAGGACGTGAGCGGTAGCGGCCAATCGCTGCTTACGCTGGAAATCGGCGCCGGGACGATGAACCATTTGCCCTACGAGCCGGCATCACGGCCGTACGATGTCATCGAACCGACACAGTTCTTTTATGAATCGTCGCCGTTGCCGGCGCAAGTGCGAACGCTGTATAAGGACATTCGGGACATCCCCCCCGGAACAACCTACCAGCGGTTGATTTCGATTGCCACCTTTGAGCACATTTGCGACCTGCCCGACATGGTAGCCCGCTGCGGATTGCTGCTGGCCGACGGCGGCCAGTTGCGCGTGGGCATACCCAGCGAGGGCACCCTGCTGTGGCGCATGGGCTGGAGGTTCACCACCGGGCTGGAGTTTCGGCTGAAGTATGGCCTGGACTACTCGGTGCTGCTGCGGCACGAACACGTTAATACTGCCGCAGACATAGAGGAGGTGTTGCGCTATTTCTTCGGCTCCGTGTCCGGCAGCGTGTTTGGGGTGAACCGCGCCCTGTCGTTCTATCAGTTCTTTGCCTGTTCCGCGCCTGTTCTCGACAGGTGCCACGCTCACTTGCGAGCATGAACAGCAAACCCGACTCGGGGACGACCAGCGCTCCGCTTGCGGCGGCCACGGCGCCTGCCGGCGTTGCCGGTGCTGTTGCCGCAGCGGCTGTTCTGGCGCTGGTCAATCTGGCCGCATATGCCTTCACCTACGCGCCGGTTATCTACTCGGACGACTGGAGTACGGTGTTGGCGGAACAGGTTCAAGGGCGCTGGCACTGGTTTATCCAAACTTCCTTCCGGCCGTTTTTCGACATGCCGCTGATTTTGCAATCGATGCTGCTTGGCATCAACATCCCGGCGTACCACGCGGTGCTGTGGGTGCTGCATCTGTTGCTGGCGTTGCTGGTGTTCGCTATTGCCCGGCAGATCCCTTGCCTGCGCGCGTGGCCCACCAGCCTGCTGGCGGCGTTGCTTTTTCTTCTGTATCCCACCGACTACACGGTCATGTGGCTGGTCATGATGCCCATTTACACCTCCAGAGCATTGGCGTTGGGGATCATCTATCTGCTGATCCGTTTCGCCAAAGGCGGCGGGCGCGCCGGCTACATTGCGGCCATAGTGCTGCTGCCGCTGTCGCTCGGAATTTATGACGGGCACATCGGGTTGATTGCGGCGTGTTCAGTGCTGCTTGTGATCGCGTTGCCTTCCATGTCGGCGTGGCGGCGAGCGGCCCTTTTGGTCCCGGTCGCCATTTGTGGCGCGTTTGCCTTGTGGCGGCTCATCGGGCCGCACTTGGCGAACGTTTCGCAAGTGGACGAGTACGCGCCCCAAGTTACTGCCTCGCCGGGCGAGCTGCTATCGCGCGTGCTGCTCGGTTACAAAGTCACACTCGTTTGGGGATGGACTGGCGCTGTTGGGCAACTGATCCCGGCGCTCGGGAACTCGAAGGCGGCATTGGCGGCAGTGGCCGGCGCGGTCGTCGTCTCCGCCTTTTGCGTCTGGCTCGCGCTCAATTATATCCAGCGCCGTCAGCCATCCGTGGCGACGTGGGCAATGAGCGAGCGGCGCGCGAGCCTCCGTGCTGCATCGTGGTTGGGGTTGATTGGTTTGATCCTTGTGGGTGCGGGGTATGTGCCCGTCATCCTGGTATTCATCCCTAACCTTGCCGCCGTAGGCTCCCGCGTCAACTTTTACGCCGGGCTGGGCGGCGTGCTTTTTCTGCTGTCGTTGGTCGTGGGCGCGAGTGTGCTGGCGGCGCGCGCGCCCCGGCAAGCGCCGTTGTTGTGCGCCGCGACGCTCGCGCCGCTGTTGGCCGTGGGGCTGGCGGCGCAAATGGCAGTGCAGCGCAGCGCCGCCACGGCCTGGGATGAACAGCGGGCTATCTGGCAGTTGGTGATGCAGCAAGCGCCCAATTTGCGCGACCACACGTTTTTGCTGATAGCCTTGCCGGGATACAGCGATCGGCTGGGGTATCAGACCTGGGAGCGCGCGCCGCTGGCCGCGCCCTGGGAAGTCAATGCCGCTGTGGCGCTCCTGTACAACAACGCCACCCTCAACGGGGGCGTGATCTTCCCCGGCGTAATTGGCGGCACCGAGTCGGTGCTGACCGCTGAGGGAGTGAAGAGGGTTGCCGCGGGTGCCATTCCCTACGATCAGATGGTGGCCGTGGAATACCACAGGGACACCGGGGCGCTTACGATGTTGGATGAACTTCCGGCTGACTGGGTTGCAGGCGCGCAAGGCCCGGTGCTCATTGGGGGCACGGGCCTGGTGGACGCCAACCCACCTGTGGCCCCCCTGCGCTCGCTGCTGGCTGCGCCATGAAACCGCCGGCATTCCCTTTCAAGCGTGATGAAGCCGGGAGAATGATTGCCGACGAGGCGGCCATTGGCGATGCCGTACATCTGGGGAATCACGTTGCCATTTACCCCCGCGTACGCATCGGCGACCGCAGCGTTATCATGGATGGCGCCGTGCTGGGGCGCGTGCCGTTGTCCAACAGCACCGTCACCCGGCCCATCACCTCCGCGTTCTCCGATCTGATCGTCGGCAACGACAGTATCATTGGCTGCAATGCCGTCTTGTACACCGGGTGTACTCTGGGCCGGCAAGTGATGGTGGGCGATCTCTCTTCCATTCGGGAAGGCTGCACCATAGGCGACGGCGCGGTGATTGGCCGAGGGGTGATGATGCTTTACGACAGTGCCCTTGGCCGCTTCAGCCGCATACAGGATCAAGCTCATCTGGTGGGCAACATGGTGATTGAGGAGCACGTGTTCATTGGCATGGGCGTCATCACAACCAACGACAACGAAGTCTACCTCTCCCGGTTTGGCATCGCGCCGGCGAAGCTGCGCGGCCCCACCATACGCAAATTTGCCGTGATCGGCGCTGGGGCTACCCTGTTGCCGAATATCGAAATTGGCGTGGGGGCCTTGGTCGGCGCGGGCGCGGTGGTCACCAAAGACGTTCCGCCGTGGACGGTGGTGGCCGGTTCGCCGGCCCGCCACGTCAAGAACATCCCCGACGATTGGCAACGAAGCATTGAACGGCATTTCGGTTTGTAGCCCGGCGCACTGTCGCAGGATTGCGCCATGAGCCTTGCCGATTGCAGGCTGATCGCGCTGCCCAAAATTGACGATCCGCGCGGAAATCTGACTTTTATCGAGAGCGGCGGGCACATTCCCTTTGAAGTTAAGCGCGTCTTCTACTTATACGACGTGCCCACGGGCCAGAACCGTGGCGCGCATGCCCACAGGCGGTTGCAGCAGTTCCTCATCTGCCTCTCCGGCAGCTTCGATGTGATGCTTGATGACGGACAGGGCAAATCGGTCGTTCACTTGAATCGCCCGTGGCTCGGGCTGTACATCCCGCCCATGATCTGGGCTTCAGAGGGCAACTTCGACGCCGGGTCTGTATGCCTGGTGCTGGCCTCCATTCATTACGACGAGTCCGATTACTACCGTGACTATCAGGGCTTCCTCGCCGCCGTGCGCAGCCGGAGCGCATGAGCGCCGGCGCATTCTGGATCAGACGCGGCGGCCCGTTTCTGCCATCGACACCATGTTTCCCTGCGCTCACTGGTGACTGATCCATGAAACTGCTCACCAGGCTGCACCCCCTGGGGCGGCGGCTCCGGGCGTGGGCGCAGCCGTTCAAAAGCGTCACGCACCACTACACCCGCCGCACCAAACAAACCTGCGCCGAACTGCAATTGGCCGACACGGTGAGCGCGCACTTGCAGCGCGAGTCGGCGGCGACATTGGTGGAATTGGGCATGGAGGCCGAGGCGAAGTAGCGCCGCACTCCTCATGCGAATACTGTTTCTCTCTGCCTGGTTTCCGCACCCGGTGGACAACGGCTCAAAAATCCGCATTTCAAACCTGCTGCGCGCGCTGGCTCGCAAGCACGACGTTGATCTGCTCTCGTTTGTCGATTCCCCGCCCGGGCTGGAGAGCGCGCAGGCGCTGGCTTCGTATTGCCGGCTGGTGGGAACGGTGACCCGAGTGCCCTACCGTCCGCGCCGCCTGCGGGCGCTGGCCGGCTACTTTTCGCCCACGCCGCGTTCGCTGGTGGATACGCACTCCCCGGAGATGGCGCGGGCGCTCGCAGCGCAAATGGCCGCCAACCACTACAACCTGGTCATCGCTTCGGAAGTGGGGGTTGCGCCGTATGTGGCCCAATTGCCGTCTGTGCCAAAGGTGTTTGAGGATGTAGAATTAGACGCCATCCGCACCCCGGCGGGGTCTTCGTCGAACGGGGTGGCCCGTGGTCGCCAGTGGCTGACGTGGTACAAAACCCGGCGCTACCTCGGCAAGCTCATTCATCGTTATGCGGCCTGCACCGTGGTATCGCGGCGGGAGTTTGAAAACGTGCGGGAGGCCGCGCCCGGTTTCCAACGAGTGGAGATCATCCCCAACGGGGTGGATGTGGCCGCCATGCCGCACAATGGAATCAAGTGCCCGTCCAATGTGCTGATCTTCAACGGCTCGCTGACGTATGATGCCAACTTCGACGCCGCGCAGTATTTCCTAACCGAAGTGTGGCCGCTGCTGAAACTGAAAGTGCCCGATGTGCGGTTGCAGATCACTGGCCGGGTGGACGGGGTGGATGCCTCGCGCTTGCTGCGGGATGAGGCGGTTACGCTGACGGGCTATCTGCCCGACATCCATCGCGCCGTGGCCGAGGCTGCTGTGTGCGTGGCCCCGGTGCGTCGCGGCAGCGGCACGCGGATCAAAATACTGGAAGCGATGGCGCTTGGCACACCCGTGGTATCGACCACCAAAGGGGCAGAGGGGCTGGACGTGATTCACGGAGAGCATATTCTCATTGCCGATTCGCCCGCCGACTTTGCAGGGCAGGTGGCGCGGCTGCTTCACGATGAGCCGTTGGGCCGGCATTTGGCTGCCAACGGGCGGCGGCTGGTGGAACAGAAATACGACTGGGCGGCGCTCGGCGAACAGTTTCGCCGGCTGGTGGACTCGGTGGCAGGAGGTTAGATGGTCAACGCAATTTTGGCTCGCACGGGGCGCACCCTGCCCGACCTCGCCCGGGTGTGGCTGATCGTGGTCGGGCTGTTGCTGGCGGTGGCCGCCTTGTCGTGGCATCCGTCGGTCAGATACCTGATGCTGCCCGTCGCCGTTCTCATAGTGTGGGTGGTGGCTGCCCACCCCCAGCCTTCGATGGTGGCGCTAGTGGTGGCGGCGATGACGGCGCCGTTTGCCGTCGGGACAGGCACTCAAACGGCGCTCAACGTGGGCGTGTTGGGGGTGATGTTCTTCACCGGTTTGTGGGTGCTGCAAATGCTGTATAACCGCAAAATTGATCTGGTGCCCTCGCGCGCCACGCTGGCATTAATAGCCCTGGTATTTATCGCCGGTCTGTCGTTCCTCTTCAGCTACCTCCCGTGGAATGCGTTTGCGCAATTGGCGCCACTCAGGGCCCAGCTCGGCGGCCTCGGAATTTTCGCGCTGTCGGCGTGCGCGTTTTTGCTCGCTGCAAACCTGCTGCGTAGCCGAATGTGGCTGGAGCGTTTGGTGTGGGTCTTCGTCAGCATCAATGTGGTCTATTTGCTGGGGCGCCTGTTCAAGCCCCTATTCTGGCTCACGTTGGGATGGGCCCCCGGAGCCAACGGCAGCGCGTTTTGGATCTGGATGGCCGCGTTGCCGGTTGGTCAGGCCCTATTCAATACCGGGTTGTCGCGGGGGAGGCGCTTACTGCTACTAGGCGCGGGCGCGCTTACGCTTGCGGTTGCGATGATAAAGCAGTTGGATTGGGCATCCGGGTGGCTGCCGCCGCTCATTGCCGTGGGCATTATCGTGATGCTCCGCTGGCCCCGGCGCACCCTGGTGTTGGCGCCCATTGTTGCGATTGTGTCCTACTTTGCGCTGGCCTCGATCCGCAGCGCAGTCACGAGTGAGTTCAGCTGGGGAGCGCGTCTGGCGGCGTGGCAAATCGTCCTGCAGATCGCCCAACTCAACCCGTTGCTTGGTTTAGGCCCGTCCAACTATTACTACTACACGCCGCTTTACAATATCCTCGGCTATTACGTGCGCTTCAACTCGCACAACAACTACGTCGATCTGATTGCCCAAACCGGGCTGCTGGGCACGGCGGCATTCTTCTGGTTTGCGGCCGAGTTCTGGCGCGAGGGATGGGGCCTGCGCCATCGCGTGAAATCCGGCTTCTCGCAAGGCTATGTGGCGGCGTGCATGGCCGGACTGGTGGCCATGCTGATCACGGGGATGTTGGGCGACTGGTTCCTGCCGTTCGTGTACAACGTCGGAATTAGCGGCTTCCGCGCCAGCATGCTGTTCTGGGTGTTCCTCGGCGGCATGATCAGCCTCAAGCGCACGGATGTGCCAGAGGCATAGCAAAGGCCCCGCATGAGCCTTAGCCCATCGTTGTCTATTATCACCGTCAGTTGGAACACGCGTGCCCTGCTGGACCAATGCCTGGCCTCCGTGTTCGCCAACGGGCCCCAATGCGCGTTTGACGTGTGGGTGGTGGACAACGCGTCGCAAGATCAGAGCGCCGCACTCGTGCGCGATAAATATCCCCGCGTGCGGCTGATCGAGAACGACTCCAATGCCGGCTTTGCCCGGGCCAACAATCAGGCCATGGCCCAATCGAACGGCGACTACGTGCTGCTGCTCAATTCCGACACTGTGGCCTTGCCGGGCATGCTGACCGAATTGGTGCAGTGGATGGAAGCCCACCCGGAAGCGGGAATTGTGGGCGGCACGCTCATGAATCCCGATGGAAGTTTCCAGGCCTCCCACGGCGACTACCCGACCCTCGTTTCTGCATTGCTGAATGTGGCCGGGCTGGCTCGCGGGTTCTACGGCCCCTATTTCCCGAGTCACGCGCCGGTTGCGTCGCAGGGCGCCATCCCCGCCGACTGGGTGGGCGGGGCGTGCCTCATGGCGCGGCGGCAGGCGATTGCCGCGGTGGGGCCGCTCGATGAAGGCTACTTCATGTATGCGGAGGAGATGGACTGGTGCTACCGCATGCGTCAAGCGGGTTGGGGCGTGTTCTCGCTGCCCACGGCCAAATGCGCCCATTGGGGCGGCCAGAGCAGTGCACAGGTCAGCCGCATCACGCCGGCCCGACTCGTGGCCGCCACGCATCGTTTTATGAAAAAGCATCGCGGCGCCGTTCCTGCGGCCGCATTCCGCGCCGGGGCCGGGGTGTTGGGCATTGCCAAGGCTGCGGTGTTCGCCGCGCTGGCGCTGGCCCACCATGCGCGGCGCGGCTATTGGCGCGACAAGGCCGTGGCGAATCTTACGCTGGCGCTGGAAGGTTTTCGCTAAGGCCGCTTCTCATGAGGATATTGCATCTCGGGTGCGGGCAGGCCAAGTTTCCGGGGGCCATCGGCATCGATGTCAACCCCCGGTCACAGGCCGATGTGCTCTACAATTTGGATCAATGCCCGTACCCGTTCATCGCAAACTCGTTCGATCAGATTCTGTGCGAGCACGTGCTGGAGCATCTTGAGGATGTGATCAAGGTGATGGACGAACTGCACCGGCTGGGGCGGCCGGGCGCAAAAGTGGTTGTGCGGGTGCCTCATTTTTCCAGTGTGTACTATTACTCGGACCCCACGCACAAGCACCCGTTCGGGCGGCATTCGTTCGATTATTTCATCTCGGGGACGCCGGTGCACCAGTTTCACTACTCCGACTCCGAGTACCGATTGGCGCGCGTGGCCTTCCCGCCCCCGGACGATGCCGGGCCGCTCAAAAGGGCCGTGTTCAAGTTGATCAACCGCTACGGCGATTTTTATGAGCGGCGGCTGGCATTCATTCTGCCGCGGCATCTCATTGAGTACGAGTTGGAAGTCGTCAAAGATGCAGATCGCTATTGATGCGCGGGCCGCTTCCAATACGCAAACGGGCGGGTTCAAAACGTACGCCGAGGGGTTGTTGGAGGGGTTGGCCGCGCTCGAGTCGCCGCACACGTTTTGGGTATACACCGATCGGCCCTATCAGTTCTCCGCGCGGCGTCCGGCAAACTTCAACTTCAGAGTCGTCCCTGCGAACCTCAAGCTCATCGGTGCGGGCTGGCGCGAGCAGGTTGCCATGCCGTTGGATATGGCAAGCAGAGGGGTGGATGTGGCGCACTTCCCGTACAACACCGCCCCTTTGTGGGCGCGCGGCAAACGCGTCGTCACCATTCACGATCTGATCCTGTTGCGCGATGGGGCCGCCCCGGCGCGGGCCTCGGCCACGTTGCACCACCGGCTGATGAACCAATACAACCGGCTGTTCCTGCTGTGGGCCGCCCGCACTGCGAATGCCATCATTACCGATTCTGATTTCTCTGCCAAAGAAATCGTCCAGCGGTTCCCCCGCACTAACGGGCGCGTGCATGCCATTCCGCTGGCGGCCAATTCAATTTTTTATCGGGCGGAGCGGGCCGAGGCGGCGGCGTACGTGCAGAGCCAGTGGGGCTTGCCCGCCGATTATGTGCTCGCCCTCGGCTCTGCCGATCCGCGCAAGAACGTAACTGCCTCGGCCCGCGCTTATGCGGCGCTGCCCGAAGCGGTGAGGCACGGGCGCCGGCTGGTTGTGGTGCTGGCGCATGAGGCTTTGCGGCCGGCGATGGAGCGCCTGCTCACGGAGCTGGGCATCGCCGGGGAAGCCACCATGTTGGTCAACCAGCCGCGCACAGCCATGCAAAAAATATACGCGGCGGCGGCGGTGTTTGTGTTTCCGACTCTCTACGAGGGGTTCGGCATGCCGCCGCTGGAAGCCATGGCCTGTGGCACGCCCGTGATCACCTCCAACACCACGTCTATTCCCGAAATAACCGGCCCGGCCGCATTGCTCGTGGATCCGCAGGAGGTGCGCGCGCTGGCCCGCGCGCTGGAGGCGGTGCTGACTGAGGCTGGGTTGGCCGAAGCCTTGCGCCACAAAGGCCGCGAGCAAGCGGCGCGTTTTTCGTGGGAGCGCACGGCGCGCGAAACGCTGGCCGTGTATTCGAGCGCGGCGGCGCAGTAGCTCATGAATATCCTGTTTCTCACGCAGGTGTTGCCCTATCCGCTCGATGCCGGGGCTAAGGTGCGCGCTTATTACACGCTGCGCCATTTGGCCGAGCGGCATGGCGTGACGCTGCTGTCGTTTGTCCGCGACTCGGATTGCGCCGAGTCCATCGAGGCGTTGAAGGCCGTTTGCGCGCGCGTGGAAACCGTGCCCATGCGGCGCTCGCGGCTGCGCGACGGCTGGGCGTTGGCGCGGAGCGCAGCGACCGGGGAGCCGTTTTTGATTGCCCGCGATAGCGTGCCGGAGATGTATCGGGCGGTTCGGGGACTCATGGCACAACAACGGTATGAGGCCGTCCACACCGATCAGTTGTGGATGGCGCCCTATGCGCTGGCGGCTCGGGCTGAGGCGCGGCGTCACGGGGACAATCCCCGGCTGGTGCTGGATCAACACAACGCAGTGCATTTGATCCCGCAGCGCATGGCTTTATCGGCAGGCAATGGGTTGACGCGCGCCGGACTCAAGCGCGAGGCGGGGCGCATGGCCGCCTATGAGGCGCAGTGCTGCGCCCGGTTCGACCGGGTGGTGGCGGTGACGGCTGAAGATCGCGAGGCGCTGTTGGGTTTGTATCGCAACGGCTTGCGCCCGGCGTCGTTCCCGGTGATTCCTATTTGCATTGAGGCCGACGCGGCAGTTGCGCCCCGGCGCGCCGGGGAGGCGGGGATACTTTTTTTGGGCGGGATGCATTGGCCGCCCAACGCCGACGGGGTGCGGTGGTTTGCCCGCGAGATGCTGCCGGAGGTGGGACGCCGGGCGCCGGGGGCGACATTTTTTGCCGTGGGCCGCGACGCCCCGACCGACCTGCCGGCGGGCCTGCCGATTGTTGCGCCGGGCTACGTGGATGACGCGCAGAGTTATTGGGATCGGAGCGGGGTATTCGTGGTGCCGCTGCGAGCGGGCGGCGGAATGCGGGTGAAGATTCTGGATGCGTGGAGCAGGGGCGTGCCGGTGGTGTCGACGACCGTTGGCGCTGAAGGCATTGTGTGCCGCCCCGGCGAAGACATTATGATTGCCGACACGCCGCAGGCTTTTGCCGAAGCGGTGGCGGCGGTGCTGTCGGATGCCGCTTTGCACGAGCGGCTATCGCGCGAGGGACTGCGGACGGTGCGCGCCAGGTACGATTGGCGCACGGTATATTCAGCCTGGGACGAAATCTATGAATCGACGTAGCGCACTGCTCATTATCATCGTGATGGCCGTGGCTGTGCGGCTGGCTTCGGCGCTGACGCTGGGCGACCGCGTGGTGCCGTTACCGGGAATTTTCGATCAGCTGTCGTATCAAACTCTGGCAACGCGAGTGCTCGACGGCTACGGCTTTACGTTTGCGGTAGATTGGTGGCCGCTCACCAAAGCGGGCGCGCCCACGGCGCACTGGTCATATATCTACACGTTGTTCCTCACGGCCGTTTATTCGGTGTTCGGTGTGCATCCGTTGGTGGCGCGAATGCTGCAGGCAACCGTGGCCGGGGCGATGATGCCGTGGCTCGTGTGGCGCATCGGGCGGCGGGCGTTTGGCGATAGCGCCGGAATGGTGGGCGCAGCATGGGTGGCGGTATACGGCTATTTGGTTTATTACGCAGGTGCGCTGATGACCGAGACGTTTTACATTCTGGGCATTCTGTGGATGTTGGATTGCGCCGCGCGCGTGGCCGAGGCGTTGAATGATGACACGGCCACGGGCTGGCACTGGCTGGAGCTGGGCGTTGCCATTGGGCTGACCGCGCTGCTGCGGCAGGTGATTTTGGTGTTTGTGCCGGTGCTGTTGCTGTGGCTGGCATGGGCTGCGCTGGGGTACGGCAAGAATCTCACCGCCGCCTGCCTGCGGGCCTTGGTCGGCGGGGTGCTGGTTACCGGAGTGGCCACTGCGCTGTTGATCGCCCCGGCCACGATATACAATTACAGCCGCTTTGGCCGCTTCGTGCTGCTCAACAGCAATGCCGGTTTCGCGTTTTTCTGGGCCAACCATCCGATCTATGGCGATCACTTTGTGCCGCTTCTGACTTCGGACATGCCGGGCTACGACCAGCTGGTGCCCGCCGAGTTGCGTAGTTTGGACGAGGCTGCGCTCGATAGCGCCTTGCTCGAGCGTGGTCTGCAATTTGTGCTGGACGATCCGGGCCGGTATCTTCGCCTGTCGATCAGCCGCCTCCCGGTATATTTCATGTTCTGGCCGTCATCCGAGTCGGGGTTGCTCAGCAACCTTGTGCGCGTGGCCTCGTTCGGGGTGGCCCTGCCGCTGATTCTGCTGGGCCTCGTGCTCTGGTTGTCCCGGCCGGGCCGGGGCCGGTCGCTGGCGCTGCTGCTGGCGTTGTTTGCGCTCACCTATAGCGCGGTGCACCTGCTATCGTGGACGCTCATTCGCTATCGCCTGCCGGTCGATGCAGTGATGCTGATCTTTGCCGGTTACGGGCTATTCTCGCTGTGGGCGCGCTTCGGACTCCCGTGGCCGGCGAACCTGACGTTGCGAAATTTCGAGTGAACATTCTTTTCGTTTGCCCGTATACGCCTACGCCCATCCGAACTCGCCCATACAATCTGTTGCGCGCGTTGGCGCGGCGTGGTCACTCGGTGACGCTGGCTACGGTGTGGGAGACTCCCGATGAGCGCCGGGCGTTGGCGGAATGGCGCGAAGCGGGGTTGCAGGTGATTGCTGCGCCGCTGACCAAGCGCCGGTCGTTGCTGAACGTGCTGCGCACGCTGCCCACGCCCAGACCGGTGCAAGCCCTATACTGCTGGCACCCGGAGCTGTGGGCGCAGATTCGCGAGCGTCTGGCGGTCGCCCGGTTCGACGTGTGCCACGTGGAGCACCTGCGCGGCAGTGAGTATGCGGTGCAGTTGAAGCAGGTCGGCGCGCCGGTGGTGTGGGATAGCGTAGACTGTATTACGATGCTGTTCGAGCGGGCCAGGCGCACCAGCCGGAGTCTGTTTGGCCGCTGGATACCGCGGCTGGAGCTTGCGCGCACGCGCCGCTACGAAGGCAGGCTGGTGAGGATGTTCCGGCGGGTGCTGGCCACCTCGGCGGAAGACGCAGCGGCTCTGCAGCAACTGGCCCGGGATGGCGGCGCGGGCGGGGGCCCGGCGGAAGCGGCCTTCGGCAGCGCCGTTGATGTTTTATCCAACGGGGTGGATTTGGACTATTTCCAGTCCCGAGGGGAGACGCGGGCTGCGGAGACGGTTGTATTCACCGGAAAGATGAGTTATCATGCCAATACTACGGCCGCGTTGTCTCTCGTCAAAGATATCATGCCGCTGGTGTGGCGCAGTCGGCCCGACACCCGAGTTGAGATCGTGGGCAACTCGCCGCCGCGGGAGCTTGCGGCGCTGGCATCGCGGCTGGCGCCCCGGGTCAGTGTGACCGGGCACGTTGATCACGTCCCGCCGTACCTGTGCGCGGCCACGGTTGCCGTTGCGCCGATGGCGTATGGGGCGGGGGTTCAAAACAAGATTCTGGAAGCGATGGCTTGCGCCACGCCGGTGGTGGCGACGCCGCAAGCGACGGCGGCGCTCGAAGTGCGGGCGGGGAGTGATTTGCTGGTAGCCGACTCGAATAGCGGGATGGCGGGCGAAATCCTGCGGCTGTTGGATGATGCGGCGTTGCGCCACAAGGTGGGGCAGAATGGGCGCGGTTACGTCGTCGAACACCACAATTGGGACCGGATCGCGACTCGATTGGAGGGCATTTATCAGGACTATGTCGACGCAGCACATTGATGCGGTGGCGGATCTGGGGTTGGAAGTGCAACGGCGACGCAGCGCCGGTCGGCTGTCGTCGCGCGCGCAGCGTAACCTGTTTATCGCCGGCCTCGTTGTTGCCGACTGTTTGTTGCTGGGGGCGGCGTTCGCTGCGGCTTACATTGTCCGTTTCGACGTCCAGTTGCCCGTCTTCCAGGTTATCCAGACACCGCAGCGCTTTCTGTACATCGGATTGAGCATCGCGTTGGTTCCGGTGTGGGTGGCGCTGTTCTGGCTGTACGGGCTGTACGACTGGGAAAAGCTGCTCGGCGGTACACAGGAATATGCCGCCGTGTTTCATGCCTGCGTGGCCGGGGCGGTGCTGATTGCGCTGGGGCAGTTTGCGATTAAGGATCTCGAAATCGCGCGCGGATGGGTGGGCCTGACGTGCGGGCTGACGTTTGTTTTCGTTTTCTGTGGCCGCTTTTTTTTGCGGCGGCTGGCTTATGCGGCGCGGCAGCGCGGCTATTTGGTGTCGTCGGCTCTCATCCTCGGGGCCAATGAGGAAGGCCGGTTGCTGGGCGCGCAGTTGCTGGCCTGGCCCACCTCTGGTGTAGATGTGGTTGGCTACCTCGACGACGACCTGCCGCCCGGCACGCGCGTGTGCGGCAGTTTGTATTCGCTGGGCCGCCTGGATCGGCTGGATGAGTTTGTGAGCAAGTACCAGGTCGAGGAGTTTATTCTGGCCGCCAGCGCCATTGAGCACGATGTGTTGCTGGATATTTTCCGCCGATACGGGATGGCTCCCGGGGTGCAACTGCGCCTGTCGTCGGGCCTGTTTGAATTGCTGAGCACGGGATTACACATTAAAGAGCTGGCCTCGGTGCCGCTGATCGGGGTTAACCGCGTGCGCCTCACCGGCACCGATGTGGCCCTGAAGAAACTGCTTGATGTCGGCCTGGCGCTGGCGGCGTTGCTGGCGCTGGCGCCGGTGATGCTGGTAGTGGCTATTCTGGTGAAGCTGGATTCGTCCGGCCCGGTGCTGTACCGCCGCCAGGTCATGGGGCTGAACGGACGGCAGTTCGGGGCATTGAAATTCCGAACCATGCACATCAACGGGGATGCCATTCTGGCCGCCAACCCCGAACTCATGGACGAGCTGGCCACCACGCACAAACTCAAGGGCGACCCGCGTATCACTCGCGTGGGCTGGGTATTGCGCAAATACAGCCTCGACGAATTGCCGCAACTGTTCAATGTGATTCGGGGCGATATGAGCCTGGTCGGCCCGCGCATGATATCGCCGCCGGAGTTGAAACAGTACGGGCAGTGGGCCACGAACTTGCTCACCGTGCGCCCCGGCATCACCGGGCTGTGGCAGGTGTCGGGCCGTTCGGACGTGACGTATGAGGAACGGGTGCGGCTGGATATGTTCTATGTCCGCAACTACAGTATCTGGCTGGATCTACAGCTGATTTTCAGAACTATACCGGTTGTGCTGAGTGGAAAGGGTGCTTACTAAATAATGAAAGTATTGGTCACCGGCGGGGCAGGGTTTATCGGTTCGCATGTGGTGGATGCGTTCGTTGCCGGCGGGCACGAAGTGGTGGTGGTGGACGATCTGTCGACGGGCCGGGAGTCGAATTTGAACCCGCGAGCCAGATTCTACAAGTTGGACATCCGCGATGCCAAACTGGCCGACGTGTTTGAGCGCGAGCAACCGGAAATTGTAGATCACCATGCGGCGCAAATGGACGTGCGCAGGTCGGTGGCCGATCCACTATTTGACGCCGACGTCAACGTGCGTGGCACGATCAATCTGCTGGAGTGCAGCCGCACCTATGGCGTCCAGAAAGTGGTATACATTTCCACCGGCGGGGCGGTGTATGGCGAACCGGAGTATCTGCCGTGCGATGAGGATCACCCCATTAACCCGGTGTGTCAGTATGGCGTAAGCAAGCACGTGGCGGAGCATTACCTGTACGTATACAAGGCGCTGTACGGGCTGGACTACGCCGTGCTGCGATACCCGAATGTGTATGGCCCGCGCCAGAACCCGCACGGCGAGGCAGGAGTGATCGCCATTTTTACCGGCAGAATGATGGCCGACCAACCCGTCACGATCAACGGCAGCGGCGCACAAGAGCGCGATTTTGTGTATGTGGCCGACTGTGCCAGCGCCAATCTACTGGCCGCCACCATGCCGGTCTCCGGCATTTTCAATCTTGGTTGTGGCGTGGGCACTACCGTGAACTTGATTTTTTCGGAACTAAAGCATATTATTGTCTACTCGCGCGAGGCGCAGTACGGCCCGGCAAAACTCGGCGAAACCTCGAAGATCTATCTGGACAGCCGCCGGGCCAGGGCCGCGCTCAATTGGGCGCCCACGGTGGGCTTGCACGATGGCCTGCAAGCTACGGTGGCATATTTCCGCGAGAATGAGTTGCAGGCCGCACAAGGTATCTGAAACCAATGGAACTCTATCGTTACTTGGAAGTTGTCCGCAAATGGATCTGGCTCATTGTGCTGGCTGTGACTCTCGCCTCCGGCACCAGCTTAATCGCCAGCCTGGTGGCCGTGCCGGTGTACAAAACAACCACCACGGTGATGATCGGGCAGTTCACGCAGGCCGCCAACCCCGTGGCCAGCGACTTTTTTACCGGCCAGCAATTGGCGCAAACATATGTCCAGTTGGTCGCCCGCGAGCCTATTCTTACGGCAACAATTTCATCGCTGGGGCTTGATCAGGACTGGCAATCATTGCGCGGGCAGGTGGCGGCCACGCTGGTGCAGGGCACCCAGTTGCTCGAAGTCAGCGTGTTGGACACCTCTCCCCAGCGCGCCAAGGCCATTGCCGATGAAATAGCGCGGCAGTTGATTCTGCAAAGCCCTACCACCCCTTCTGCCGACGAATTAGACCGGTTAGCCTTTGTCCAGGCTCAACTTCCCGAGTTGGAAAAGAAAATCAAGGATGCGAAAGACAAAATCGTCGAACTGGACCGGGTCGCCGCCAGCGCCACCAGCGCCAAGCAGATCCAGGACGCCCAGCAACAACAGGCTATTCTTCAGGCCCAGATCAACCAGTGGCAATCCACCTATGCCCAACTGACCGCCACTCTCGGCAAGGGCAGCGTCAACTACGTCACCATCATTGAGCCGGCGGTGATTCCCCGCACGCCCATCAGCCCAAAGATCAGCCTTAACGTGATGTTGGCTGCAGCGATTGGCCTCACGTTATCGGTCGCGGCCGCATTCCTGCTGGAATATCTCGACGACACCATCCGCTCGCCCGAGGAAGTGCGCGCCCTGATCGGCGCGCCCATCCTCACCACCATCGGCAAAATCGAAGGCGAGGGTTACCCGTCCAAGCTCATCGCTGAATTGGACACGCGTTCGCCGCTGACCGAGTCGTATCGCGCCTTGCGCACCAACCTGCAATTCCTGGCGCTGGATGCGCCGTTGCGAACCATCCTCGTCACCAGTTCCGGCCCGGGCGAAGGCAAAAGCGTCACCGCTGCCAACCTGGCCGTCATCATGGCCCGCGCCGGGGTGCCGGTTATTCTGGTGGATGCCGACCTGCGCCGGTCGGTGATTCACAAGATATTCGGCCTCGAAAACCACACCGGCCTCACCAGTTGGCTCGTCGGCCAAAAGGATGTGCGCGCATTGGCCGGCACCCGCTTCTGGACCGATGCAGCCCCCTCGTCGTCGGGGCCGCTGGAGTCGTTCGTGCAAACCACGCGGGTGCCCGGTTTGCGCGTGGTCACCAGTGGCCCGCTGCCGCCCAACCCCGCCGAAGTGCTGGGGTCCACTCGCATGCGCGACTTCCTCGAAGAAGCGACGCAGTTGGCGGAGATTGTCATCGTGGACAGTCCGCCGTGCGTCACGGTGACCGATGCCGCCGTGCTCAGCCGCTGGACGGATGGCGTGCTGTTGGTATTGGACGGCCAGAACACCCATCGCCAGGCGGCCAAGCGCGCCAAAGAAAACCTGGACGCGGTGAATGCCAAAGTGCTTGGCTCGGTTATCAATCGCATTGATGCAAACGCCGGCGGCTACTATGCCTACTATTCGTCGTATTACTACTACGGCGAGAGCGCGAAACCGGCCAAGGCGACCAACGGAAAATTCTGGGGCAACCTCGCAAAGCTTTTCAGCAAGACCAAGTTCCCCAGCGTGAAAATTCCGGCGGCCAACGATAAGACTCGATCGCAGTAAATCAACTCCTGCACTCCACCTTCAGGTCCGGCAATCTGCCGGGCCTGAAGAATATGCCCTTGGTGTATTCCGGGTTCGCGTCGAACTTTCCGCCGACATCAGCGAGCCGGGTGTATTGTGTCCGTTGTCTGCAATGGGCCACCCACGCCTCCCCAAACCGCAATTGAACAGGCCCGGCAATTCAATGGGCAGGCTGAACGCGGGGAAATGCTGAGCCGGCGTCTCCGCCTTATTTGTCGGCCGGCGCTCCCCTGGCATGCGCACAGACATTTGGCGGGATTTGCCAAGCACACCTGCCAGGACCCTCGGGCCTGACAGGTTTTTGTTGTGAATAGAAGTTGACGGAGAGAACAGCGTGAATCAAAAAAGGTCACTGCGATATTTGGCCGCCATTCTCGGCGTGCTGGGTCTGGTGCTCGGGTCGAACATCGGCGCGTTCATGGATCAGACCACGGCGTTGACGATTGATCGCGCCAGGCTGGATGCCGCCCGCGCGTGCTGGTATTGCCCGGCGGCGGCCGGGCCGTTCCTGCTCGACGTCGCCAGGGTGAACGGCGGGTTGTTGGCCGGCGCGGTCAGCGGCCTGGGCGCAGGCCTGCTGGTGGCGTGGGCCATTTGGCACAACAGCGGCAGGCCACAGCCGGCGCGCAAACTCTCGGCCCAACGGCAAGCCTCAGAACTGGCCCGCCTCGCTCGCGAATTCCAGGAATTGAACGAACCGACCAAGATTATTTTGCGCCTGCACGACGAACTGTTGCAGCTCACGGGCGCGGAATGCGGAACCACTTTCTCGCTGGAGCTTGACTCCACTGTGGCCCGTGCGGCTTTTCGCGTGGGCGACGCCGACGCCGACGGAAACTTGTGGCCGGTGGAACAGGGCGTGGTGGCCTCGGCCCACGGCCGGATTGTGGAATACACCGCCGAGGACGTTTCCGCGGAAAAACCCGCGCATCGGGGCATTGGCACGGCGCTCTTAGTGCCGTTGGTATTCGAGCGAACCGTGGTGGGCCTCGTCCACCTGCATCACGGGCGGCTGGGGGCTTTTGACGGAGCCATGGTGCGGTTTGTGGAAACGGTGACGGATCACGCCGCCGTGGCCCTGCACAACGCCCGCCGTTACGCCGAGCAGGTGCATCGGGTTGATCTGCTCAGTCGGCGCTCGAACCAGTTGCGTATGTTGACCGATGTGGCCCTAGTCACCCGCGCCGACCGGGCACTGGTCGCCAATTTGGAATCGATTGCCGGCGCCGTGCGTGAAGCCACCGCGGCGAGCGTGGTGCTCGTGGGGTTGGTGCCGCCGGGCGACACCCAGTTAGAGTACGTGGCCGCCGCCGGGCTGCCTGCCGATTCGCCGTGGCAGTGGCAGCTCATGCAAGTTCGCGTCCACGTGGAAACGGCGCGCCGCTGGATGCGCGAGGAAATTCGGCACGACGGCACCTATCTGATCCCTGCTGAAAACGTGGTGGAGGTGGTCCAATCGCTTGGCATTCAGCAAGTCGTCACTTCCAACGCTCCCGAGTCCAAGAACCCATCGCCGGGCGCATTGGCGCTCACCCCATTGCTGGATGCGGCAGGAAACGTAGCCGGAGTTTTCTGCCTGTACAGCGCGCGCGAGTGGCGCGAGCCGCCGGCCCCACAACTGCAAATCGCGGAATCGTTCGCCGCTCAGGCTATGGCCGTAGTGGACAACGCGCGGATGCTGTTCGGCGCGCGCGAGCATGCCAACGATACTCAAAATCGCGTCACGCAGTTGGAAGCCTTCAGCGAGGCCACGGCCGTGGCTACCGGCAGCCTGCGGCTGGAAGAAATCCCGGCTGAGGCGTTGGAGCAATTGCGGCGCATTGTTCCTTACGACGGGGCCGCATTCTGGCGGCGCGATCCCGCAACCGACCGGCTGGTGGTGGCCGCCAGCCGTAAACTGCTCAGCGACCCGCAACGCGAAACGACCGAGTCTGCCGAAGCCCGGGACTCGGGCCGGGCTGTCAATCCATTGTTTGCAGAAATCATCACCGCGCACAGCACGATCCTTGTCCCCGACCTGAAACAAGACCCGCGCTTCCCCATTCCGGGCATGGTCTATGTGGGCCGGGCCATGCGGTCGTGGCTGGCCGTGCCCCTGGTGGCACAAGGGCAGGTGATAGCCATTCTCGCGCTGGAAAAAGCCGAGGCCGATTTTTACAATTCCAACTTCAGCACCCTGGCGTTGGCCTTTGCCAATCGCGTGGCGGTGTCCTGCGAGAATGCGCGGCTGTACGGCGAAAGCGTCCGCCATGCGCAAGCGGCCGAGGAGCAATCGCGCCAACTCGGCATCGTCAATCATGTTTCGTTGGAGGTGGGCGCAACTTTGGATCTGCCGCAGGTGCTGGCGGCCGGATTAAAAGAGCTGACCGAGGCGCTGAGCGCCGAACAGTCGGTGGCCCTGGTGTTTGACGACGGCGAGCCTGACCGAGTGACGGCCGGGGCGCAATTCCCCGAAACAGGCCCCCGGGCCGAGGCGCCGTGGACGGTGGCCGGCAACCCGGTTCTGATGCAGTTGCGCGAGGCGCATTCGCCCATTGTGACTGAAGACGCTGACGGCGATAAACTTGCCAGGGCCGATCACTTCGAGTGGTTGGGGCGGGGCGTCAAGCCGTCGCTGCTGCTGCCGTTGCGGGCGCAGGATACGGCGGTGGGTGTCGTAGGCCTCGGCTACATCTCGCGAAGCGCCAGGCGCCGGTACACCGAAGAGGATGTGAAACTGGCCGGAGCCATTGCCGACCACATGGCCGCTGCGGCCCACAATGCCCGGTTATATGGCCGGGCGCAGAAACGCATGCACGAGCTTTCGGCGGCCAACCAGTTCAGCCGGGCCGTGTCGCATATCAACGAACTGAAGGCCCTTTGCAACACAGTTCAAACTCAATTGGGTGGCATGCTCAGCGCCGATCTGGCTTGCCTGGCCGTTTACGACGAGCCGCGAAACCTGCTATCTTTCCCGATGACAATGGTGAACGGCGCCCACACGGAGGGCGGCGCGCGCGTGCCTGAAGGCCTGGTGGGCTACGTGCTTCAGACTCAACAACCGCTGCAACTTAACGGCAACGTCGCCAAGACCGCGCGCGACCTGGGCGTGAACAGCTACGGCGCGTGGGGCACGGCCATCTCGGCTAAATGCTTCCTGGGTGTGCCGCTGACGATCAGCGGCCGCGTGTACGGCGTGCTGGCCGTTGCCAATTCGCAGCGCCCCGACGCCATTGACGGCGGGCACTTGCGAATTCTCTCGGCGGCCGCGCCGGCCATTGCCGCCAGTCTGGAAACAATCGCGCAGTTGGATCACGCCCGCCGCGTCGCGCGCGAATCCAGGGAATGGGCGCAAGTGCTGGAGACCATGAGCGATGCCGGCGCGCAAGTGACCGCTCAATCGCGCAGGTCGGAAGTCGTGGCGGCGGCGCTGGCGCAACTGCCACGGTTTATTTCTGCCGATTCAATCCGGTTGTGGCGGCGCCCCTTGCCGGACGGGGATTGGGTTTGTGAGGCAGGAACCGCAGCCGCCGAGACGAAGCCGGTAGCCGCCGACAATGCCGTGTTCGCCAGGTTGGCCGACAAAGCCCTGGCGATCAATGTGGCTGATGCCAACCAGAGCGCGGCGCTCGTTGGCTCCGGCGCGGCAACGGCAGGCATGCGGTCGTGGCTGGGCGTGCCACTGGCTAATCAGGACGAGGCGGAAGGAGTTTTAACGCTGGAGAAGGCCGAGCCGGCCCATTTCACGGCGTTGCATGAGATGACCGCTCTGGCCTTTGCCCGTCAGCTGGCTGTAGCCCTGGGCCATGCGCAGGTGTTTGAGCAACAGACTCAGCTCAACGGCGAGTTGCAAACGCGGGCCGACCGGCTGGAGCAATTGAAACGGGCTTTCGCCGAATTACACGGCTCGTTGTCGGCGGATGACGTGCTTCGCGTCGCGGCGCAGCATTTGGCCGGGGCTGTGCCCTCGTCCGTGTCTGGCGTGGTGGTGTACCCCGATGCGCCGGGTCAGGGCGCTTTGGCGTACACGAGCGCGTCCGCAACGATTGATCCACGGGAAACCTTGCCGTTGGATAGTTCGCTGACTCGGCATCTAAGTGAAACACTGGCGCCGCTGGCTGTGGATGACGTGGCCGCGCACGAGGTGGTGAAGCCGGAGCATGTGGCGTGGGTCGCCCCGGATATTCATTCGGCGTTGGTGGCGCCGCTGATGGTGGCCGATGTGCTGGCCGGTGTGGCCGTGGTCGGCCGGGCGGCCAACGCCGGGGCGTTTAGTCTCGCGGAAATGGATCTGGTGGCGGCGCTGGCCGCGCAAATTTCGGCGGCGCTGGACAATGCGCGGCAGCTCGCCAGCGCGCAGCGCGCACAACGCGAGCAGGAGGCGGTGGCCCGGTTCGGCGCTGCGGTGGGCCGGGCCACCACCTTCGAGCAATTGCTGCAAACGGTGAAGACTCAATTGCAGCCGACGGTGGGGGACTCGACGGTAGAGTTGGCGATGGTCGGTGACGGGCAGGACCAAGTGGCCGCCGGTGCGGCGGTTCCCGTTCAACAAATCGCCCGAAGCCGTCGCGCGTTGATCTTCAATCAACTGGAACCTGCGACCGAGGCTAACACGAACGGCGATGGCACGACGAACGCCGGTTCGCTAATTGGCGTGCCTTTGGTGATCGACGACAAAGTAATTGGCGTGCTGACCGTGGCCGATGCGACCCGGCCGATGGCGTTTGATGAGCGGCATGAACGAATGCTGACGGCGTTTGCCGCTCCGCTGGCCGTGGCGGTGGACACGGTGCGCAAGTTCGAGCAGAGGCGACGTTTCAGCGACGATTTGAATGAG
The DNA here is from genome assembly GCA_016213135.1 of Chloroflexota bacterium. Taxonomy (GTDB): domain Bacteria; phylum Chloroflexota; class Anaerolineae; order Anaerolineales; family VGOW01; genus VGOW01. The sequence continues at coordinate 48,751 of JACRBQ010000075.1, forward strand.
CAGTTGCGGGAACGCGCGGCGCAGTTGACCGAGTGGCGGGGCAAGCATGGGCAGATGGAGCACCTTGCCAGGGATTTGGAGAATCGGGTTGCCACGCGGGAAGCCGAGCTGGCAAGTTTACAGCGGCAGTATGCCCAGGCAGCGGATGCCACGGCGGCGGCGGAGCGCTACCTGGCGGAGCGCGAAGCGGAGCTGGCAGCTCTGAAGGAGCTGCACGCGCAGGCGCAACGAGGGTCGGAGGCGCTGGAGCGCCGACTGGCGGACACCGAGTCGGCTTTGGGCGAGGCCCGGCAACAGCACTCGGCAGCGCAGCAATTGGCGCAGGGGTTGGCGCAGGAGTTGGCAGAGCGCGGGGCGGAGCAAGAGACTGGGACTCGCTTGGCCGCTCTCACCGCAGAGTTGGCGAGTGCGCAGGCCCTGCACGAAGAGGCGCGTAGCGCGTATGCCCGGCTGCAACAACTAGTGAGCCAACAAATGACGCCAGCCGCGCCGGGGGAGCAACAGACCGATGCGGCGACGGTGCGCGAGCTTTATGAACAGGCGCGGGTGAATACCCAATGGCATCGGCAAGCCGCGTCCCTTGCCAAGTCTGCCGAGGACTTTGTGTCGGGGTCTGAGTTGGACAATATGCTCAACCGCGAACTGCTTCTAGCCAACACCGCGCTGGGCGCTGAATACGGCGCGGTGCTGGTGGCCAACAAGTCGGCGTCGGAGATGCTTTTCCGCGCGGTCTTGGGGCCGGTGGAGTTGTTGCCGACGGGCGGCAAAGAGGCGCCCCTGGGCGGGCGGCGCGGCCTCGTCGGTGCGGCCATCCGCGAGCGCCGGCCGATCTTTGTTCCCAATCTTGTTGCCGATGAACGATGGAGGTCGAATCCGCTTCCCGGCAGCGAGGAGTATCTAAGCGGCGCAGTAGCGCCGCTTAGTACCGCCGGGCGCACGCTGGGGGCGTTGTTGTTCCTGTCCAGGCGAGAGGGCGCGTTTGGGGTGGAGCAATTGCCGTTGATTACGGCCGCCGCCAATCAAGTGGCTGCCTTGCTGCGCAACAGCGAATTGCATCAGACTTTCCACGCGCAAGCGCGGGAATTGGAAGGGATGATGGCGCCACCGCCCGAGGCGGCGCCGGCCGCCATCGCCCCAGTGGCAGCTGCTGCCACCGCGACCCAGGTTGCCGCACCGCTGGCCAGGCCGGAGGTTGCAACCCCCACAGCCCATCCGCTTGCGGCTGCGCCGGCAGTGGCAACCGTATCGTCGCGCGCACCGGCGCCCGTGGCAAAGCCACAGCCCGTCGCCTCTGCGGCCGCCGGCGCCGGTTGGCTGGCGAAATGGCATGAACTTCCGTCAGCCGCAAAGGCGATGGCGCTAGTTGCGACCGTTATGGTGGTGGGTGGCGTCGGCGTGGCGTTGCTTGTGGGCGCGGGCGTCGGCGCGCCTCCCCCGGTCACCGGCACGGCGGCGTCAACTCAGGCGGTGGCAGTGATCAGCCCTTCCGCCGTTTTACGTCCCACGTTGCAACCCACGTTGCCCTCCACGCAAGTACCCATCGTGGTCAGCACCGCCACGCCCGAACCCACTCAAACCCAGACCGCAGCGCCTACCGTGCCGCCCACGGCCACGGCCACGTTCACGCCCACCCTCACCGTCGCGCCATTGCCCACGCTGCCCGAGGGCGTCATCGGTTACGCCGTGGTATCGGTGAAGGAAGGCACCTCGTCGGCCCGGTTGCGCGCCACTCCCGGGGGCGTCGTCATTGCCGCAGTGCCCAGGGACTCGCGGGTTGAGGTCTTGAAAGGACGGGAGATCGTTGATAATATCAACTGGATTCAAGTCCGGGATGCCACGGGCTTGACCGGCTGGATCGCTGAAGAATTGCTGGTGTTTCAACCATAAGTTGCGCGTCGCTCTCACCCGTCGCCTAACTTTGAGGAGTCAAACAGTTCAATGTCTAACGATCGTGGCTATTTGGCGCAGCCTGCTTCGGCGCGTGTGACGCGGTGGGGGCTTTACGGCCTGACAGCTCTGGCCATCCTCGGCGTGCTGGCGCGGCTGGGGGTACGAACTATTGCCATAGCCCAGGAAGTGGCGGCGTACACCGCCACCCCCGAGCCGCCGGTAGCCATTAGCGTTACGCTGGCACCAAAGCTCACGGTCACGCGCCCAGGCCCGGTGACGGCCACGCCACAGCCCACCCTGCCTCCCACTCCTGTGCCGCCGGCTGTGCAAACTGCGGTCTACCTTGAGCAGTGCTCGTTGTACAGCCAGATTCCACAGGATCTGCTCACCCGCGTGGACCGCGACGTGGAACTGCCGCGCGACTACCAGCCGCCCGATTTGGCGTCGGCGCCCCTTAACGCTCGCAATGCGTACTACGCGACGATATTATTGCGCCAGCCGATTCATCAGCCGTTGCTGGATATGCTCGATGCGATGAACCAGGCTGGGTTACACCCGTGGGTCATGTCGGGGTTTCGGTCTTATAGCGCTCAGGCCGAGGTGTTCGAAAAATGGACGGTGGAGTACCCGGATCGGGCGTCACAATTGAGCGCGATGCCGGGGCACAGCGAGCACCAGTTGGGCACGGCCATCGATTTCAGCACGCCGACGATGAACGATCTGTATCAGGATTATTTCCACAAGGGCTTTGCCGCCACGCCCGAAGGACAATGGCTCACCAGGCAGGCGGCTTACTACGGCTTCACTTTGTCGTACCCGGCATGGGCAGTTGACGTGACCGGATACGAGTGGGAGCCGTGGCATTTTCGCTACGTTGGCATACTGGCTCAGCAACTGGCGGAGCGCCACATCACGTTAATCGAATACCTCCAGATATGCACCCCTCACCCTTAGCGCCCCAGCACCGAATGCGAACAGTGTATGACTGAACCGACACCCGAGGCGATACCGCACCGGCGTCGGCGGCGGCGACGCCCTAAAAACGCCCCTCCGTTTACAATTCAGCCGTTGCACATTACAGTAGCCAGCGTGGCCCTGTTGGCGGTCATTATCGGTGTGGCGATTGTTGTTGAAAACAGGCCCGCTTTGCAGGGGCGCGAAGCGTATGCGCCCCCCAATAACGGGGCCGCGGTAGTTGCCGCGACTAGCACGGCAACCGCTACGGCAACCGCAACCGTTGAGCCGACTGCCACCCACACGTTGCCGCCGCCCAGCCCCGCGGCGACGTTCACAGCCACCGTGCCCACGCCCACGGCCACGCGGCAGCCCACGCCCACGCCCTCGCCGGTACCGCCCGTTGTATTGACGGCGATTGCCCGGCAGTGCGCGCAGTATACTGACGTGCAACGGCTGCTGCTGACGCGTGTAGACCGGGATGTGTTATTGCCTCGCGATTACCTGCCCGAGGATCTTCAAGTGATGCCGCTTAATCCGGGCAACGTGTTCTACGGCTCGGTCCAAATGCGCAAAATCGTTCAGCAGCCGCTGCTCGATATGCTGGATGCCATGAACCAGGCCGGGCTGAAGACCATCGTAATTTCGGGCTATCGATCCTTTGCCGATCAAACCCTGGCTTATGAGCAGTGGTTGAGGCTGTTTCCGGATCGGGCGCCCCAATTGAGCGCGGTGCCCGGCCACAGCGAGCACCAGTTGGGCACAGCCATTGACTTCAGCACGCCGTATATGAAGGATCAGTACGGGGATTACTTTAGCAAGAGTTTTGCCGACACCGCGGAGGGCCTGTGGCTGACCAAGCAAGCGGCCTATTACGGGTTCACATTGTCGTACCCGCAATGGGCTGAGGATGTCACGGGTTACGAATGGGAACCGTGGCACTTTCGATTCGTGGGGTCATTAGCCCAACAGCTCTTGGAAAACCATGTGACACTGACGGAGTACATTCAAAAGTGCAACGGCGGCTCGTGATGGATTACAGCAATAATTCAGCAAGGTGAATCAATTCGATGTATCAGACTCAATCGCAAATAACAATCATGCTCGTGATCGTCGCCGTGCTGGCCGTTGTGGCCGGCGTGGTCATTGTGCTGGTGACCAGCCCTAAATCGTTGGAGTTGTCCAACCTTGAGCCGGCCCGATCGCCGACCGCTACCGCTCAATTGGGGACGGCACCCCCGTCTGTGGAGCCGACGGCCGCGCCCGCCGACGCCGACACGCCCACGGCGCGACCGAGCATGACACCGTTGGCCACGCGCACGCCGCGGCCCCCTTCGGCTACGCCCACGCGCACGCGCATACCGTCGGCCACGCCCACCGCCACCATCACGCCGCTTGCCACGTTGCCGGCTGATGTCCGCGCCCTGGCTATCATCAATATTACGGATGGCGGTTCGGCTCGATTGCGCGCCGTGCCGGGGGGCGACATCATCGCGGCTATTCCCGGCGGGGCCACGGTGCAACTTTTGAAGAAGCCCAGCCGTGAGCTCGACGGTATCACGTGGGTGCAGATACGCGATGAAAACGGCGTCGTGGGATGGGTGGCTTCAGACTTGCTTTTGATTCTGCCATCGCCCTGATTCACTGCAGCGAGTCCAGATGATTGCCATTGGGAGCCGTGGCACTTTCGATACGCGGGGTCATTGGCCCAACAGCTTTTGGAAAACCATGTGACACTAACGGCGTACATTCAAATGTGCAGCGGCGGTTCGTGACGGGATTGCAGCGTTAGTTCAGCAAGGTGAATCAATTCGATGTATCAGACTCAATTGCAGATAAGAGCAGTGATCGTGGTCGTCGCCGTGCTGGCCGTTGTGGCCGGCGTGGTCATTGTCCTGGTAACCAGCCCTAAATCGTTGGAACTGTCCGACCTTCAGCCAGCCAGGTCGCAGACTGCAACAGCTCAATCGGGCACGCCGGCCCCGGCCACCGACACGCCCGCAGCGCCGCCAACCATCAAACCGTTGGCCACACCCAACGTCACCGTCACGCCGTTTGCCACGTTGCCGGCTGATGTCCGCGCTCTGGCTATCATCAACCTTACAGATGGCGCTTCGGCTCGATTGCGCGCCGTGCCGGGAGGCGACATCATCGAGGCCATTCCGGGTGGCGCCACCGTGCAACTATTGAAGCAGCCCAGCCGCGTGCTCGATGGCCTCACGTGGGTGCAGATACGCGATGAAAACGGCGTCGCGGGGTGGGTGGCGACACATTTGCTTGTGATTCTGCCATCACCCTGATTCACTTCAGCGAGTCCAGATGATATCCATCATCATCCCGGCGCTCAATGCAGCCGGCACGCTGGATCAGTGCCTTGAGGCTCTGGACCGCCAAACGGTTGGCCGGGATTGTTACGAAGTCATCGTCGTCGACGACGGTTCCACGGATGCTACTGCGCTGGTGGCGCGCGCCCACGGCGCGCGTTGCCTGCAGCTCCCCCACGCCGGCCCGGCCATTGCCCGCAACCGTGGGGTGGCTCAGGCGCAGGGCCGCCTCGTCCTTTTTACCGATGCCGATTGCATGCCCGCCTCCGATTGGGTGGAGCAGATGCGGGCCGCATTTGACGACGACGAAGTGATGGGCGCCAGGGGCGTATACCGCACGCGCCAGCGCGGGCTGGTTCCCCGGTTCGTCCAGCAGGAATACCAGGACAAATACGATCACACGGCGCGGCAGACTGCGGTGGATTTCATTGACACCTATTCCGCGGGTTACCGGCGCGCGGTGTTTGTTGAGAACGGCGGTTTCGAAGAGGCCTTTCCGATTCCGTCGGTGGAAGACCAGGAACTGTCGTTCCGGCTGGCCGAGAAGGGATACCGCTTGACGTTTGCCTCGCGCGCTGCGGTGTTTCACCTGCACGACGCCACGCCCGGCGACTACATCCGGCGCAAATTCTGGATCGGCTACTGGAAGGCGTTCCTGCTTCGGTGGCACCCCGAAAAGACGCTGGCCGATTCTCATACGCCGCTGACGCAGCGCGTTCAATTGGCTGCTTTTGCGCTGGCCTTCGGCCTGGGCGCGCTGGGTTGGTTGTTGGAACCCGTTCGCCTGGGAGCATGGTGGGTGGCCGCGGTGGGGCTGGGCGTGTTCTTCGTTTCTGCGCTGCCATTTGTGGTGAGAATCGTCCGCCGTGATGCGCCGGTCGCCGCCATTGCCCCGGCCATGCTGGTCTGCCGCGCGGCGGCGCTGGGGGCGGGTTTGGCGGCCGGGATGGTGGGGCTGAGTGCGCGCCCATCGCCGCGAAAGCCGGCGCTGTCGTGGAGCGCACGGGCTATCAAGCGTGCCATGGACGTCATCGGCGCTGCGCTGGCGCTGGTAGTCTCGGCGCCCGCGCTAGTGCTTTTGTCGGCGCTGATAAAACTGGACTCGCCCGGGCCGGTGTTTTTTTTGCAAGAGAGAGTCGGCCTAAACGGGCGCAAGTTCCGCATCGTCAAGCTGCGATCGATGGTGCAGGGGGCCGACAAAATGGTGAAGCCGGGTGTAGGCCCGGGTCCGGGTGGCAAGCGCCCCGAGGATCCGCGAGTGACGCGCATCGGCAGGTTCCTCCGCCGGTGGAGTCTGGATGAAGTTCCTCAATTCTGGAATGTGCTGGTGGGCGAGATGAGCCTGGTGGGGCCGCGCCCCGAAGAGGCGCAAGTGGTGGCCGGGTATTCGGATTGGCACCGGCGGCGGTTGGCCGTGAAGCCGGGGCTGAGCGGGCCGATGCAGGTCAATGGCCGCGGCCAGTTGTCGTTGGATGAGCGTGTGCGCCTGGAGTTGGAATACATTGAGCATTACACGCTGTGGAAGGACATTGCCATTTTGTTGCGCACCATCCCGGTAGTGATTGCCGGGCAGGGCGCTTATTGAGTTTCGATCTGACCTGGAATCGCCAGACAGGTCTTCGCATTGGCAAACAAAAACGCCGACGAGTTCTCGTCGGCGTTTTTGTTTTGGTGGAGATGGCGGGACTCGAACCCGCGTCCGAATGAATCGACAACAGATGTCTACAAGCTTAGTCGGCCTATTTATCCTTAGCGTCTGATCCCCGTGCCGACAGGGATATCAGAGCGCCGTGCTCCTGAGACCCGAGAGTCCCGCTTTCACCGAGTTAGGGGCATGGCCCGGTGGCACTCCGGCTTTTGTGTCACCTGCTGGCCGCGCGGTCGGAGGCGCTCGGGGCAAGTGGGCCCTGGTTCACAGGGTCAGGCTAGTCGTTCGCCGGGATTAGGCGGCGAGCGGAAGAGCCGCGTAAGCATGGGTGCGGTTGGCACTTAAGCTTGTACTCTGATTTATCGAGTTCGGAGTCTCTCGGCTTGCAATCTGATGCCAGCCTCATCCGTCGAAGCCTGTCATCCCCAGATTGTGCCACTATTTTACCATACACTGGCCGCTACCAGTTGCCGTCGGGAAACGTGGAGATGCCGGCGGGCTGGCCGATGCGCTTGTACATGGTTACGCCGGTGAAAGGCTCGCCCAAAATGCCGTCGTGGATCGCCCAACTGCGGCCCCGAATGCTGTGCGCGGCTTCGGCCATGCGAAACGGTGTGGAACCGTCGAGCCGGGGAGGTAAATCGCCGCCCGGCGAAAACCGCGTGTTCAGGCTTAGCATCCAGCGTAGCCCCTGCTGGTAGGCAAAGCCGTTTCGCTCAAAGATCACAGCGTTGTGATAGAACAACGGCTCCACAAAATACATGGAGTGGCCCAGCCGTTGCACAAAGGCCTCGAAGGCCTCGGTCAACGGCGTCAGCGCGCGCAGGCCTTTGTGGATTTGCCCCGGCGCCAGTCCGGCTTGCATGGCGGCCACTTCCGCCGCCACGTTGCGCTTGAACACGCCAAAGTGTGTTCTGCCGCCGTCCGGCATCTTGTCCACATTGAATCGCGGACTTTGCGGGTCGTTGAGAACCGTGAGCAGGACGTGAATCTGCTGGTTGAGGGTGTCGGTGAGATGGAAGTAGAGCAGGGGGTCGGGCGCGCCAACCTCATGGAACAGGGCGATCTCCACGGTGTTGGAGTTTTCCTTGCCCGTCCAATGGAGTAATAGCCGGCCGGCCGGATCCATAAACTCGCTCGAAATGTGGAACCGCTCGCGCAGGGCAGGGGGCACCAGCACCCGCATATACTCCAAGCGCTCCGCGTGGGGCAGCGCATTCAACCCGGCGACCGTTTGCGCGCGGCCTTCGCCCGTTGTCATCGCCGGCCCCTTTGGCCCAGCGCGCGGGCCATCTCCCGCTCGCTGTCGCGCTCGGCCATGGCCTGCCGCTTGTCGTGCAACTGCTTGCCCTTGGCCAGGGCAATGGTCACTTTGGCGCGTCCCTTGCTCTGGTGGATGTCCAGAGGGACGATGGTATAGCCTTTGAGCTTGACCTTATCCAGCAGTTTGCCGATTTCCCGGCGGTGAAGTAGAAGCTTCCTCGCTCGCAACGGATCGTGGTTCTCCCGCGCCGCGGGATCGTACGGGCTGATGTGGGCATTGATCAGCCACACGGCATTGGCCTCCACCCGCACGTAGGCCTCGCGCAGTTGCACCTTTCCCGCGCGGATCGACTTGATCTCGCTGCCTCGCAGGACGATGCCGGCTTCGAACTGGTCTTCGATATAGTAGTCGTGCGCGGCTTTACGGTTCGAAGCCAGGGGTTTTTCGTCGGCCATGTTACGGAAGAGACTCCAAATAAGTAATCGCTCGGGCCAGTTCGGGATCGGAGCCGTCCGTTCCCGGCTGTAATTCTATATCGGGTTCGAGGCCCACACCACCGTCGATGGCGGTATGGTCTGGAGTATACCAGCGCGCGTTCGTGACGTGCACAGAGGAATTATCCGATAGAGTGAACACCAATTGCACCGACCCCTTGCCGTACGTCTGTTGCCCAATCAGCGGGCCGCGCCCACGGTCGCGCAATGCGCCCGCCAGAATCTCGGCCGCGCTGGCGGTTCCGTGATTCACCAGAATGACGAGCTTCATATCGGCCAGCGGCCCGGATGCCGGGGCGGTGAAGGTCTTCTCGTCCTCGCCGCGCCGCTTTTCGTGCATGATCACGCCGCCGTCGAGGAATAGCCCGGCGGTGTCGATGGCCGACTGCAGCAGGCCGCCGCCGTTGCCGCGCAGGTCGAGTATCAGCATGGTTGCGCCTTGCGACTTTAGGTCCTGTGCGGTCTGCCTCACTTCGGACGGAGTCTTTTCGCTGAACCGGCTGATGGTCACCAGTCCAATCGTCGGATGTTGTTTGAGCAGACTACCGGTGACCGAGGGCAGTTCGATCGCTTCGCGTATCAACGTGAAGTGCAACGCATTGGCGTTGCCGCCTCGCCGCACCGCGATGGTTACTTTGCTGCCGACCGGGCCGCGTATCCGGGCTGATATGTCGTCGGGCGATTCGCCGCGCTCCACGGGCGCCCCGCTTATCTCGATCAGCAAGTCGCCGCTCTGCACCCCGGCGCGGGCTGCCGGCAGGTCCGGGTAGACCGTGAGCACAACGTCTCCCGCCTCGTTGCGGTTGAGCACCACGCCGATGCCGCCGAATTCGCCCGCCAACGATTGCGACTCGAGTTCCTGTGCCGGCGGCTCCAGAAACACCGTGTAGGGGTCGCCCACGGCGGACACCAACCCGCGCACCGCGCCGTACTGCAATTGGGCGCCCGGCGGCAACTGGCCCAGGTATATTGTTTCGAGCAACGACCGAGACTCTGTCAGCAACGGGTAATTGTCCTCGCGGCGCTCGGCGATCGCTCTGGTGAAATAGCCGGACGCGAATGCGCCCGCCGTCATCAGAACCGCAATCAAGATATAGAGGGTAACATCCAGGCGCGAGTTTTTTTGGCGCATATCACCGCCAAATACTGCTGTACGAGTGCTCGCCCACCACGCGCTTGCCCTCCGCAAAGCGCTGGGGTCTGTAGATTGAAATATCAACAGTTTTGGCCCGGCCATCCAATATCAATTCGCTCATGCAAAGCCCCACCGCGGGCGAAATCTTGAATCCCGTGCCGCTGAAGCCGCAGTCCAAATAGAAACCGTCGGGGCCGGCCGGGCCGAGCATCGGGTGCTGGTCGGGGGTGATGCCATCGTAGCCGCCGTGGGCGCTGTGCAAGTGAGCGGCTTCCATCACGGGCATTCGCTGACAGATGCGCTCGATGGCCCGTTCGACAAAGCCGGCCCGGGCGTGGTCGGTGTCGCCCTCCGGCGATTCGCCGATCGGGTTGCCGTCCTCCAATCCGACCAGCGTCAACCTGCCTTCGGGGCGGAAGTACATTTGCTTGGCATCGTCAATGACCGCAGGATGGGTTGACCCGATCTCGCGGGGCAGGCCGATGAACATGGTGTCGTGACGCCAGGTGTCGTAGGGCAAATCCAACCCGGCCAGGCGGTTGAGTGCGCCCGCCCACGCGCCCGCCGCGTTGACCACCACCGGGGCGGCGAAATTTCCCTGAGTGGTCTCAACCCCGGTGACTCTGCCGCCTGTGACCACTATCTCTGTCACCGCGCAATCCTGGACGAGTTGCGCGCCCAGCGCGCGCGCCGCGTTGAGAAAGGCGCTGGCCGTACTGGTCGGGTCGGCGTAGCCCGATTCCGGCTCGTAAGCCGCAAGCTCGATGTCGTCCGTCTTGAAATGCGGGGCCAGGCGGCGAACGTCATCTGCGCCGATGAGCAGGCTGGGGATGCCAATCTGCTGGTGCATGGCGACGTTGGCGCGCAGGTCGTCGGTGTGCTCGGGGCCGACCAGCTCGATGAAGCCCGTGCGCGTGAACCCGCAGTCGCCGCCGACGATCTGCCCCCAGTCCCGGAAATATGGAAAAGAGGCCCAGGCCAGTTCCGCATCCTGCTTCACGTCGTAATGCATGCGCACCAGCCCGCTCGAACGCCCGGTTGCGCCCGCGGCGACGAATTTCTTTTCCAGCACAATAACCGTGGCGCCGCGCCGTGCCAGATGAGAGGCCAGGCTGGCGCCGTGCACCCCCGCGCCGATAATGATGATGTCTGCCGTGTGAGTCATGGGAAGCCCATCCTTTCTTTTGCTATAAGCAGTCGGGTTTGGCTATACAACCACCACTGGCGTGCCCGGGCCGGTAGCCAGTGGCTGGTCGACGGAGGCCGAGGGAAGCGTCCACCGGTAGAGCCACCGGGCGTCCAGTGGGGCCGCATTGATGCAGCCGTGGCTCCACGGTCGGCCGTAGTCGTTGTGCCAATAGGTGCCGTGGATGGCGATGCCGCCGTTGAAGTAGCACACCCAGGGCACGCCGGGCAGGTCGTAGGCGTCGTCCGCAGCGCCATCTCCGGCGGCCATGTGCCGCGAGGGCCGCTTGCGGTCGATGACGTAGTTGCCGAGCGGGGTGCGAAAGTCTTTCACGGTTCCCCCGGGGCCGGCGAATTTGCCGCCGGAAGAAATGCGCGCACTGTACACGGGCCGGCCGTTTTCCAGCGCCGTGAGCGCTTGGGCGGTAGTGTCAATTTCGATTCGCTTGTCGGCAATGTCCGGGGCAATGGGCGCGAACTCGGACGCCGGGATGAGGCGCAGCGCGCGGGCCGGGGCGTAGTAGGTTGAATTGAATCGATCGTCCCACAGCTCGTACCACGCCTGCCCGGATGAGTCGCGAACGAGTCGCTGTACCCAATGGATGGAGCTGTAGTAGAGGCGATAAAGGACGTGGGATGACAATTGCGGCTGCGTGTAGACATCAACAAAAGGGATGGTCACTTGACCGGGGTGGGGGGCCGCAACGTCGACCGGCCGGTTGGGCTGGTCTTGAACCGGCTGGACGTTGGATGAATGAATATACCCGTCACTCGTCTGATACCACGTCGGGTTTTGTGTGCCCGATTCGCGGCTTTGCGTTTTTGCATATATCGGCTCGATGGCTTGATAGCCGATGAGTCGGACCGTGCGCCCAAACACCGAGGGCCGGCTGTAGACGGTGACGTAGACAAACAGCGCGCGTCCGTAGAAGATCGGTTTATCTGGATCGCCTGTCGGGTTTAGTTTGGTAGCCGAGCCGATCAGGCCAATGGATGCCAGTCGGAGGAACTCACGACGCGAGATGCGCGTAGGCATTAACCCCTTCATAAACCCAAATCCGCTTGAATAATTCCTACAAAGGAACACCAACCAGATCAAGGTGTAATCAACATTTATACCTACCCCGATTTATCAGACGAGATAACGTCCTTCACCAACGGGGCGCTTACGTCGCGTTTGAACGTCTTTATCTTGACCAAATGAATGGTAACCCCCACCGCAACGCTCAACAAGATAAGGCGGCCCCACCAGGCTGTTACGACAAACAACGTAGTAAAGCCAATCGTGAGCCACAACACTATAAGCGAAAGGGTCTTTTCCCGGAGCGGAAGACCTCGGCCTTCTCGATAGTTCTTGATGTATTCTCCAAACCACTGATTATTCAGGAGCCAATAATGACTCCACTGCAAAAAGGGTAGCCAACCCTCCTCAAAACGGCAAAAGTTTAATATAATGGGCGCATGTTCAGAAAAAACACCAAACACCAGCAACCCGCGCTGATCAGCGCCGCCAGCGAACTGCCCGAAAAGCAACGCACCCGACTTGCGAATTCGTGGGCAGGCACATTCTATCGTGAATTCTTCCGCCGCCTCAACGAGGAAGCCTTTGCGGTTCTGTACTCCGACCTCCCCTCGCGCCCGAACGTGGCGGTGAATGTGCTGATCGGCTTGGAAGCGCTGAAAGCAGGCTTTGGCTGGAGCGACCAGGAACTGTACGAGCACTTTTGCTACGACCTGCAAGTGCGCTACGCCTTGGGATACGACCGACTGGGCGATGGCGACTTTGAAATCCGCTCGCTGTACTATTTTCGAGAACGCCTGGGCAAATACAATGCCGAGCAAGGCATCAACCTGCTGGAAAAAGCCTTCGAGCAAATCACCGATGCCCAAATCGTGGACTTGAAAATTCGCACTGGCATGCAGCGTATGGACTCGACCCAAATCGCCAGCAACATCGTCTCGGCCAGCCGCCTGCAACTCCTGGTGGAAGCCGTGCAACGGGTCGAGTGCCTCCTGAATGAATCGGATCGAACCCGCCTGACAGAAACCTTTGCGCCCTACACCAAAGACAGCGCCGGGCATTACACCTACCGCGTGAAAGGCAAGGAAGCCGTGCAGGAACACCTGCAGAAGATTGGACAAACCATCCATGCGCTTTTGCAGGATTTGAAAAGTGGCTACGCTGCCGAGACTGCCTATCAGGTTCTGGAACGCATCTTCGCTGAAAACTTTCACCTACTGGACAGTGGCGTGCGTGCCAAAGAGAACACCGAGATTACCTCCTCCTGCCTGCAATCGGTGGATGACCTCGAAGCCACTTATCGCACCAAAGGCACAGGGCATTACAAAGGTTACGTCGCCAACATTACAGAAACCTGTGACCCTGAGAATGAGATCCAACTCATTACCAAAGTGCAGGTGGCTCCCAACAACGTGGACGACAGCCAACTGCTGGCCGAAGCCCTGCCCAACCTGAAAGAGCGCACCGCAGTGGATACCCTGGTGACCGATGGCGGCTTTGGCGGCGAAGCCAGTGACAACGCCTTGCAAGACCAAAACGTCACGCTCATTCAGACCGCCATTCGCGGCGCACAGCCAGACCCCAACAAATTCAGCCTCTCCGACTTTGGCATCCAGCAGGATGAAAAGGGCGATCCCGCCACGCTGACCTGCCCGCAGGGGCAAACGGTTCCCGTCGTTCCCGGACGCACGACGGGCTGGCAGGCTCGCTTCGACCCCGCCCTCTGTTCCAATTGCCCGTTCCAACTGGATGGACATTGTCGCACCCAACCGCAAAAGCGCGACCCGCGTTACCTGTTGACCTTCACCACGCCGGAAATTCGGAGCGCCAAACGGCGCCAAGACTATCTGGCGCACACAGGCGTCAGCCACAATTTGCGCTCGGCCGTGGAAGCCACTGTGCGTTCGGTGAAACATCCCTTCCCAGCAGGCCAGCTGCCCGTGCGCGGGAAATTCCGCATTGCCTGCCTGATGATTGCATCCGCCACCATCACCAACGTGCGGCGCATCCAACGCTACCTGATGGCAAAAATGAAGCAAGTGGAAGCCACAAAAAGCCCGCAAGGCGAGGCGGCAATCGCCGCTGTGGTTTCTTTTTTTGTTTTTTCGGTGCGCTGGCTATGGTCGCGGCTGGTTTTCAGACCGAAATTTGGTTACTAAAGAACGGCTTTTTGCAGTGGAGTCAATAATAGAATCGTTCTGAACTCCGAGCATAGCAAATAGCGGCCAGCAGCAAGAAGGGAGTGGTAGGCAGCACGGGCACGAATATACCCAAAATACCCAACGCCACACAAACTGTACCGCAAGCAATCAAAAGGACTCTGATAAGCTTCTTCACTTGCCTCTTTCCGTTTGCCTTGAGTTGCAGCGAAGGCCGTCCGATATCAGAGCAGGGCGCAAGCGCAAACGGCCCCGGCAACGCTCATCAGCCTACGATCGCTTTCCCACGTTACCACGAACTAACTTTGCAGCAGGGCGTAAGTATATCATTGACAGCCGTGAGGCCTTGGTGTATCATCATTGTGATAGTGATAAGTTATCTTATACATATCACATAACCGGAGCCATCAATGCCTTCGTCTTCCCTGCAACAGGCCGCCGAGCGTTATCTAAGCCTTGTGAGCGATAGCCGCAGCGCCAATACACATCGCACCTATGCCCAGGCCATCGCCAAGTTCCTCAAGATGTTAGAGAAGCGCGGCATCAACCCGGCTACGGCGGCTGTGGCTGCGCTCACTGTGGACACTGCGGGCTGGTACGTGACCCTGCTCAAGCCATACGCCCCGGCAACGGAAGCCCTTTTCCTAACTGCGCTCCTCGGCTTTTACGAATACCTGGTCGCCGAGGAAAACTCAGCCATCAACCTCACCCAAATCAAATCCATGCTCAAGCGCCGCCAGCGAAAGACCACACCGCGATTGCCCCAATTTCCGCGAGAGCAAATTGAATTGGTTATGGATTATGTCAATCAAAAGGCTGCCTCACCAGCAGAGGACGAACGGGCGCACTTGCGGGGGCTGCGTGACCGCGCCTTCGTCTTCACCCTCGCCGATACCGGCCTCCGCATTTCCGAAGCGTGCCGCCTCACGCGGGGCCACATCGATTGGACGGAGTCGCGGGCTATTGTCACCATAAAAGGCGGGCGCGAAAGCGTAGTGCGGTTTTCGGCGCGGGCGCTGGCTGCCATAAAAACGTACCTGAGCGCCCGCGCTCAACTGGACGGCGCTACGGGCCGATCGCTAGCTTCACTACCCATCTTCTCCCGACACGACGACGGCGCAGGTTCCAAAGTGCTGCGACTGAACACTATCGGCGCGAGGCAAATTGTAAATCGGGCCGTTGTGGGCGCGCTGGGCCGCGAGGCCAAGGGAACGATCACGCCTCATTCCTTCCGCCACTATTTCGTCACAATTGTGTTGCGCTCTTCGGGGGGAAATCTGAAGCTGGCGCAGGAGTTGGCGCGACACAAAAACATCGCCATCACGCAGCGATACGCGCATTTGTCGGACGACGATCTCGACAAAGGCTACCACGAGATTTTCAACGAGTAGCCCCCTGCCCT
>JACRBQ010000078.1 GCA_016213135.1 Chloroflexota bacterium
TACCCAATACAAAATACTCAATATTGGGTATTGGGTATTTTGTATTGGGTATTCATATTCATCGAATCAACTCGTCCAGCGCCCTCACATCCGCCGGAATGACCTTCATTTCCCCGGCCCGGCTGGTGACGGCGTCGGGGTCTTTGAGGCCGTGGCCGGTGAGGATGGCGACCACGGTCTGCCCCGTGGGGGCCATGCGCCCTTGGCGCACTTCGTGGGCAAACCCGGCCAGCCCGGCCGCCGAGGCCGGTTCCACAAACACACCCTCGCGGGCCAGCCGCCGCCACATCGCCAGAATCTCATCGTCGCTCACGGCAATAATCCGCCCGCCGGATTCTTCGGCAGCCTCCAGCGCTTGCTCGCCGCGCGCCGGCCGCCCAATGCGGATGGCCGTGGCCACGGTTTCGGGGTTGTCCACCGCGTGCCCCAGCACCAACGGTGCCGCCCCTGCGGCCTGTGCCCCCAGCAGGTGTGGCAAAGTGGCTGAACGCCCGGCCGCGTGATACTGTTTGAACCCCATCCAATAGGCGGTGATGTTGCCCGCGTTGCCCACCGGCAAACACAGCCAGTGAGGCGCGCGCCCGAGCGCATCGCAGATTTCAAACGCCGCCGTTTTTTGCCCTTCGAGCCGGTAGGGGTTCACCGAGTTCACCAGCGCAATCGGGCGCAGACTCGAAATCTCGCGCACCATCGTTAGCGCGTCGTCGAACGAGCCGCGAATGGCAATCACTTCCGCGCCGTAGGCCAGCGCCCCGGCGATCTTCCCGGCAGCCACTTTGCCCTGCGGCACCAGCACAATGCAGCGCATCCCGGCGCGGCTGGAATAGGCCGCCGCCGCCGCCGCCGTGTTGCCGGTGCTGGCGCACATGGTCACCGTGGCTCCTGCGTGCGCGGCCTGCGTAATGGCTGCCGTCATGCCGCGATCTTTGAACGAGCCGGTGGGGTTCAGTCCTTCATATTTGAGATACAGCTCGAAGCCTGGCGCGATTTCCGCGGCCAGGCGGGGCGCGGGGATCAGCGGGGTGTTGCCCTCCAGCAGCGTGATCGCCGGTGCGTGCCGATCAATCTTGAGATATTCACGGTAATATGCGACAATTCCCGGCCAGGGTGACATGCGGGCGATTATAGCATGTCGAAATTGTTCATTATCAACAGGAGAATGCACATGCGGCACAAAATTGTGGTGATCCCTATTTTGTTGTTGGCGCTGGCCGCGCTGGCCTGCAATCTGCCCGGGGGGACGGCAGCCACTAGCGCGCTGTTCAAAGACGATTTTGCCAAGTCCGACAGCGGCTGGAGTACGTTCTCCAGCACCAACGCCTCGGTGGGCTACGCCGGCGGTGAATATGTGATGACGATCGCTCGAGACAAGTGGTTTGTGTGGGGCAACCCCGGCGAGACAACGCTATCTAACGTTCACGTCGAAGTAACCGCCAAGAACACCTCCGGGGTGGGCGACCTGTCCTTTGGCATCATGTGCAACTACGCCGACGATACCCATTACTATTACATGGGCATCGACACGCAGGGCAACTACGCCATTGCCAAGACCGAAGGCGCCGCGGAAACTTTCCTCACCAATAACGACCAGTGGGGGCAGTCGGACAAGATCGAGACAGACGCCGCCTCCTACCGGCTGGGCGCCGACTGCGGCAGCGATGGCAAGCTGACGCTGTACGTGGACGGGGAGGTGATCGATACGGCCACCGACACGACCTACACGACCGGCGACGTGGGGTTGTTTGGCTGGACCGACGTCACGGCTGATGGCGAAGTGCACTTCGACGACGTTGTGGTGACGGCGCTGAAGTAGCCTCCACTCACTAACCCAAAAAGGACTCCCGCTCGCCGGGAGTCCTTTTTTGTTGGGCGGCGCAGTCGCGGAGAAACGTTGCATTGCATCGTCCTTATCGGCCTGCCCGCCATTTGCCCTCCCGGCGCGGCTGGGCTAAGATACCCGGCAGTCGGAGGCTCGTATGAAACGTCCTCGAATCGTGATGCTCTTGCGGTTGTTGGTATTCGGTCAGGCGGCGATGTTCCTCACTTACTTTGGGCTATACGCCATCAACACCGCCGACCGGCTGGATTTTCTCGTCGTAGAAATGCTGCACGGCCGGCGCGGGCCGCAAGGCGTGGTGTCGCTGTTCCTGCTCATCGGCACGTGGCTGGTGCTGGGGCTGATGTCGGTCGTCGTGGGCGTGGCCCTGCGGCGCAGCCACACCTGGGCGTGGTCGGCCGCGTTGATTCTTGAGGGCGCAATGTTGGGGCTGGCGCTGGAAGCCTATTTCAACCGCCGCGCCAACGCGCTGATGTACTCGGCCATGGCCGTGGCTGCCGTGGTGGTGTTCATGCTCAACCTGCGCGAAACCCAAACTTTTTATCGCGCTCACGACGAGCTGCTTGGGGCCATTCGGGATCGTGACAAGTGGTGGAGGGACCATGGATGATCTGACTCTGCTGCGCCGCTTTGAGCCTGTGGTTAAATACGCGCAGGGCGAGCACTTCTTTCCCATGGATGTGGATCGCTACGTGGCCGAAAGCTCGCTCTGGGAAGTCCGCCCCGACCAGCCGCCCGTGCGGCAGGTGCTCGAACAGCAACTTGACCTGGCCCAACTCATCGCCCCGCGCCCCGCGCCGCACGGCACGGTGCACTACCTGCGGTTTGTGGAATCACTCACCCCGCTCGAAGCGGCCCGGTTTTTGGCCCGGCACGAGCGCACCTTTCGCCGCTCGCGCGGGCGGCTGGCTCGCGTGGGGCTGGCCTCGCGCGTCGTCGATGCCCTGTTCTCCATTACCCTCATTCTGCGCGGGCGCGTGCCGGGCGGCACCGCCGCCGCCGCCGCCGATGCTTATGGCCGCTTTCAGCAGGCTGACGAGCGCTACGTGTATTACGGCCGGGTGGTGCGCCAAAACGGATTCATTTGCCTGCACTACACGTTCTTCTATTGCATGAACGACTGGCGCTCCAGTTTTCACGGCGTCAACGATCACGAGGCGGATTGGGAGCAGGTGATGATCTACCTCTCCGAAGACTTGACCCCGCAGTGGGTGGCCTACGCCTCGCACGACTTCAGCGGCGACAACCTGCGCCGCCGTTGGGACGACCCCGAGCTGCATCGCGCCGACGAGCACCCGATCATCTTTGCCGGAGCCGGATCGCACGCCTCGTACTTTGCCTCCGGCGAATACATGCACGAAGTGGCCCTGCCCTTCAGCGGGCCGCTCACCCGCGCCCTGCGCGTCGTCGAAAAATTCTGGCGCGACACGCTCAAGCAGGGCGACGTGGATGAAGACGACGATCATCAACGGCCGCCTTCGGCCATGCTGGTGGTGCCGTTTGTGGATTATGCGAGGGGTGACGGGCTGACGATCGGCCCCGGCGGGAACAAAGCATGGGAGGCGAGGCTGCTCCCAGGGATACATGATGCCTCCCCCGATCATCCTCAAGCGTGGGCGCATCATTACCGTGGCCTGTGGGGCCTTTTCGCCCGTGACCCCATCGCCGGCGAAAACGCCCCCGCCGGACCGAAATACAACCGCGATGGCTCGGTGCGCCGTTCGTGGATCGATCCGCTCGGATGGGCCGGGCTGGACAAGGTAAGCCCGCCCGACGAGGCGCTGCCCGCTCTGGCTGAGCGCCGCACTGCCATTGAGGCGCGGCTGGCTGCAGCGCAAACCGACATTGCCGCCAGGACCGCGCAACTCCGGGCCATGGAACTCGACGCCGCAGCGATGGTCGATGCGCCGCACTTCAAATCAGTTCACGCAGCGCACCTCAAGCTAATGGCGGAACTATCGAAAGAGATCGGGCGCTTGCACGACCAAACGGCTGTGGACTACGCTTTGCTGGAAGCGTTGCAGCGCTACGGCGACCGGTTGGCGCAGGGCCGGCGCCTGCCGGCTCGCAGCCACATCACGCTGGCGCACCAGCCCACCTCGGAAGCCACCGAGCAACTGGGGCGGCTGGCCGAAGCGTGGGCCGCGCTCAGCCTGGGCTTGCTCATTCTCGGTTTCATTGTAGTCATGTTGGTTGCGCCGCACTTCTGGGCCAACGGGCTGGTGAGTCTTGTCGCCTTCATTTCGTTTATGGAAGCCCTCTTCCGGCGCGAGGCCAACGAATTGATTCAGCGCGCGGCGGTGTGGTTGAGCGTGGCGGCGGTGGCGGTGCTGATATATCAGTTTGCGCTGCCGTTATTGGTGGTGGGCGTGATTGCGTTGGGCGTGTTCATCATCGTGGATAACTTGAGGGAGTTGGCGGGCTGAGTCAATCCTCCACCATCTGTTCCGAGTCGCCGGGCACGATCACTTCTTTTCCCGATGGAAACCTGACCCGCGCCCCCTCGTCGAACTTGGTCACCGTCACCCCGCGCCAGCGCACGGTGACCGGCCACGGAAACGGGTTGCGCCCCCACAACCACACTTTGCGCGGCGACACAATCCGCACGCCCACGGTTCGCAAAAACAGATGCACCGGGGCCGCGCCCCACAGATAGTCGCGCTCGCCCAACCCCTCCAGCACGTCGCAGTTGTACGCTTCGCGAAACGCCTTTTCGGTTTTGAGGGTGTGGAGCATCGCGGCCATCATGCGCCGGATCAGTTCGGCGGCTTCGGCGGGGTAGCCGTGGTCGGCCAGCCCTTCGCCAATCATCGTGTTCCACATCAGCCACACGCCGCCGCTGCCCTCGCGGTTGTCGGGCTTGTAGGCCGGGTCGAGGGCCGAGCAGTTGGGGATGCCGTAGGGCCGCCAGTATCGGGCCGGGTCGGTAATGGTGCGGCGCACCAGGGCTTCCAGCCGTTCCCCGGTGGGCAGCCCGGCCCACACCGGCAACAGTAAAGTCTGATCTTGCCGCGTGTAATCCACGGTACCCACCCACACCTGCCACCCCGGCGGCACGCCGGTCACGTCCACCCGTTCCACTTCCGAATAAAGCTTGTCGCTGGTCACTGAACCCAAGCCCCAATACCACGTCACGCGTCGTGAGGGAATCTTTTCGACGCGGCGCCGCCCGCGCCGCCCGCGCCCGGCAATGGCAATGTTCACGGCGGGCGGTGGGGCATCGCGTTCGCCAAACACGCGCACCAGCACCCGGGCCGGGCTGGCGAACCGGCGGCCAATGGGCAGCGCCATGTCGCCTTCGCTGCGCCCTAGTTCAACGCCCACCGGCGACTCGTGCGTTTCAATGTCCACGTAATGATACGAGGCCGTGTCGTCGCGCCACATCGCATCGACGGCGATGCGGATCATTTCGGCGCGGGCAGCCAGCGGGGGCACGTCGCCCTCGGCCTCGCCGCCGAGCAACTGCGCCATGCGGATGAGAGAGTTGCATTCGCGATACAGGTAGGCGGCAAGGTCGGGCGCTTCGGCCAGGGTGATGTCGGCGGCTTGTCCCCATCGCTGCCAGCGCACAAAGCTGGGACAGTCGTCAAACGCGCTTTGGATGGTGTGGCTCCATTCGGGCAACCCGTCGCCGTCGCGGTCGTAGCGCTCGGTGAACCACATTTCCACAAACCGTTTGAGGCCGCGGTAGACCTCGGCAATGAAGTCGTGGTCTTCGGTGTATTCGTAGATGAGCCACGACAACGTGGCGAGCAGCGGGATGCACAGGGCGCGGTTGCGCTGACCGGCGAGGCCGGGCTTCCAATCGATGAAGCCGTCGGGTTGCTGGATGGCGAGGTAGTTGCGGATGATGCCCTTGGCTAGTTCGGGCGCGGCCTGCGCGATTTGCGGCAGGTTCACGTAGGCTTCGGTAGCCACTTGCCCGTCCCATTGCCAGGTGTGGTCGGCGCCGTCGCCGCGCGGCGAGTAGCCCTTGTTGATGTTGCGGGTGAAGATGAAGGAGGGGTAGGGCAGGTGAGTTGTGGGGCCGACGTACGATTGCAGGGCCACTTTGTAGGCCAAGGCAAAGGCCGCATCCCAATCGGGGTCGCCGGTTTCAATCTCCGGCACGTCGGCGGCGAGGGCTTTGATTTTTTGGAGGTCGGCGGCCCAGCCGCGCGCCAGCAGTTCGTGACACAAGTCAAGCCCGGCTTGCGCGGTGGGCCGGGCGGCTTGCGCCCAGCGCACGGTTTGCGATTCGCCGGGGGCGAGATCGAGTGACCGGGCCAGCGCCGGCCACGCGGAAGCGTCGGCCACGTTGCCCTGCTCGAGGACGACCACCGGCGAGAGGTTGCCGGTCTGCGCCTGCAGGTGAAGTTGCGCGCCGCTGGACGGCGGGCCGAATACGACGCCGCCTTCCAACGGGTGCAGCACGGCGCAGAGGCGCAGGCGGCAGGCGCGCGCGTTGGCGCTTTCGTTGACGACGGTGAATTGCCCGGCCACCGAATGCGAATCGGGCGCCCAGTAATCGGCGTGGACGCGCAAGCCGGGCAGGGGGCTGAAAGAAAACTGCAATCGGTTGACGGTGAAGTGGTGAACGGCGGGCGGGGCGGCGAACTGTTCGGGGTCGGTCACCTGCGCCTCGCCCTCGGCAAAGGCGGGAAAGAGCCGCATATCGCGCGCGCGCAGGCCGTAAGTGGTGTGCAGGGCCAGCGCCGGCGGGTCGCCCCCGGCAAGGCTCAGCGACCAGATCTGGTCGTCGCCGTAATCGGTGGGGCCAAAGCGCGCGTCGGCGGCGAGGCGCAGGGAGAGGGGGTCGGCTTGGGTGAGGCGCATGAGGAAATGATGAATTCAAAACTCAAAACTCAAAACTCAAAACTCAAAACTCAAAACTCAAAACTCAAAACTCAAAACTCAAAACTCAAAACTCCTCACGGTCTGCTCCAGATGCGCGCCGCTTCGTCGATGTGAACGAGTGATCCGTCGGCGATGGTGACGGTGTGAATGAACGATTGCGCCGTGTAAGCGCCGGTCGGGTCGAATGCGCCAATGGAGTAATCGACCACGATGGCGGCATAGGGCCGCTCGAAATCCCTGGCCCAGCCCAGCGCCTCGCGCACGCCCGGCTGCTCGCGCCACACTTTGCCAAAGCCGCGCCTGGGTTGCTGCAAGTCCGCCAGGGCCACAATGGCCGGGTCGGTTTCCGGCTCACCCTCCGTAAACGCATCGGCATAGGCGAACCATGCGCCCGTCGGCGCGGTGGAGGCCGCCACTGGCAAGTCGGCAAATACCCAGATCGCCTGCCGATCCGAAAGATAAATCATAAAGCCGTGCTCGAACGACTGATACACTGCCGTGACGTTAGTCGCCACGGGGGGCGGGTAGCCATTGGCCGCCACGGCGGCGGGCGTTTGGGCGGCAAGGGCCGGGGCGAACCCGGTGGGGGTGACCACCACGGTGACTACCAATGGCGGAGCCACGGGCGGTACGGGCGCGGCGCAAGCGGTGAGAGCCAGCAGGGGAATCCAAACGGCAGACAGCACACGACGGACGATCACGCTCCATCGTCCGCCGCGGCAAGGGGAGAGGCTATTCGCTGAACTCTTCAACCTCATAGCGCAACACTTCAACCGAAGGCGAACGCCACGCGTCGAGGCTGGCGCCCATTTTTTCGCTCAGCATTTCCAAAAAGGTCACCGGGTCGGGCACTTTTTCCCACACTTGCGGCAAGAACGTCGCGCGCCGGTAGCCTTGCCGCAACACCACGCCATCGACGTGCGGGCGCAGCGCGGCCAGCAATTCCTCAGGGGTGCGGTGTGGCACAAGCGCAGGCACGGTGAGCACCGAAATCTCGATGTGCAGCCTCGGCACTTCGGCGGGGACGACGGGTGGGAAGCGCGGGTCGTCCAGCGCGGCGCCGATGGCGTGTTCCTGCACATCCAGTGCTAGCGGCATCAGCGGCTCAAGGCCGCCAATGCAACCGCGCAGTCCGCCGTCTGAAGTCAGCGTCACGAAGCTGGCCCGGTGCTCGCGCAACGGCCCGGCCAGCGCGTCCGCATCCAGCGGCGGCAGTTTGCGGCCCGCCGTCGCGGCTACGATAGACTCGCGGGCGATGGTGAGCAGGGTGGATCGGTCGGCGGGGGAAAGCATGGGAATGGCAAATGGCAAATGGCAAATGACAAGTGGCAAATGACCGCTTCGCGTGGCGGATCATTGTTCATTGTTCATTGCCCTATACCCTCTGTTCCAATACAACAACGGCTCGCCTTCCACGCGTCCGGCGGCCACTACGCGCCCGATCACGATCGTGTGAGTGGCCGTGGGATACAGCGTTTCCAACTGGCAATCGAAATAAGCCAGCGCGTTCTCCAAAATCGGCGCGCCGGTGATGGCGGCGCGAACCGGAATGCCGGCAAACCGATCCGCCGCATCGGGAATGCGGCCCGCGAACCGATCCGACCATTCCACTTGCCCGGCGCGCAACACCGACACGGCAAAGACCCCGGCCTCTTGAATCAGCCGCAGCGTGCGCATGTTGTTCTCGGCGCACACCAGCACCAACGGCGGCTCCAGCGACACCGATGTGAAAGAGCTGGCCGTCATGCCGTGCCGTTCGCCGTGGGCCTCGGTTGCCAGAACTGTCACCCCGGTGGCCCACGCCCTCATTGCATCTCTCAAAATATCCGCTGATACCATGCCTCCAATTGTACTCCGCTTCAGGCCAAGACTGACGCGGTTCGCTGCGCGAAACCGCGTCGGTCTGAACGGTGCAACCGAAGGATCGACTCACTCGGTGAGGTAGCGCAGGATGGCCGGGGCGAAGCCGGTGAGGTCGGTGAGGTCGCGGGCAATGGCGTTCCGCTGTCGCCCGACGATCACGGTGGGTACCCGGTTGAGGGTGTGGTGCGTGTGCGAGTGGTCTTCCAAATTGCCATGGTCGGAGGTGATGATAACAATCCCCTCCTCGTCGTCCCAATGGGCCAGCAACCCGCCGAGCATCGCGTCCAGCCGTTCCATCACCGCCACACCCTCGTCCACCGTGCCGCGATGCCCCGCCACATCGGTGACCCAATGCTCGAAAAAGGTGAATGACCGTTGGCGGCTCACCTCGGCCAGCCTGGCTCCGGCCTCCGGCAGCGTGTAAACGGGAGTGTCCGCATATTTGAGTTCGGTGCGCCAGCCCTCGCCGGTGAAATCGGCCGAGAAAGCCTGCCCGGCGCGCAAATCATCGGCGGTCATCAACGGGAGGCCGGCGGCAGCCACAGCCATGGGAATGGCCGAATACATCCGGCGGCCCGATTTCACCGCCTCGAAGTATCGCTGAGGGTAGGCGTTGATGAGCGCTGCCGTGAGGCCGCGCGCGGTGAGTGCTCTGAAAATATTCTCCGGGCGGTGGCGCAGCACATCGGCCACGGCCTCGCTTGGCTTCGGCCCCCAGTGGCCGCCCACCAGCGCCGGCACGTTGAGGCCGGTGAGTATCGTCGCCTGCCCGGTGGCCGATTGCGGCGGTCCGGCGATGCCCATCGCGGCGTCGGTGGGGATGAACGTGGCGCGGTTGGTCTCGATGGCCGGGGTGTCGCGCAGCAAACGCCGACCGCCGAGCAGGCCGTGCAGCGCGGGCAGGCCGGCGCGGGCCAGCGGGTTCGTGGCCGGGTCGTCGTCGCCGAGGCCCACACCGTCGAGAAAAAGGAAAAGGATGTGGCGCATGAAATGTCTATTTTCTCTCAAACCAGTACCATGCCGCGGGCATTCGCCCCGTGCCGTGCTCCACTTTTTGGCTGATGAAACTGCCGCCGAACACGGCCAGGGTTTCCTCGATGGTGATGCCGTCGTAGCCGGCCTCCGGCTTGCGCGCGAAGAGCATGTACGAGCCGCCGGAGCGGAGAAGGCGGCTCAACCCGGCCGTATAAGCCAAACGCTGTTCAGGCCCCAGACCGTGGAAGCAGCCAATGTCGAGGGTGTAGTCGAAAGGCGGCTGCAAAGAATCGAGCCGGGTCACATCGCCTTGAATGAATTGGGCCGCCACCCCGGCGGCGCGCGCCCTTCGTCGCGCGGTGGCTATGGCCTTGCCCACAAAGTCTACCCCCACGGCCTGCCAGCCGTGCTGTGCCAGATAAATGACATTGGTGCCCGTGCCGCAGCCGAGGTCCAGCGCGCGACCCGGCGGCCTGTGGCCTTCGACGAAGGCCACCACTTCGGGGGGAGTGATGCGCGTATCCCAGCGCGGGCGGGTGAACCAATAGGCAAAATCGAAGATCAGTTTTCGCATCTCAGGGCAGTAGTGCGGCGCGGACGCGCGCCGGGTCCAATGCGCCCACACTGCGCCAGGCTTCGTCCCCGTGAGCGTCGAACATGACAAACGACGGTGTGATGGAGATGGCGTAGCGCCGGGCGAAATCGCGACCGGCGGCGTCCTGAATGTTGAGGCGGATGATCTGCATTTGTTTGCCAAGCTCGGCGTCAAGCCTGTCCACGACAGGGCGAATGGCGACGCAGCCCAGTCAATAGTCGGATTGAAACTCGATGAGCGTGGGCTGCCCGGATTGCAGGGCGGCCTCGACGGCGGCAGTTTGCGCCAGTGTGCTGGGGCCGGGGCGGATGAACAGCCACGAGAGGATGAACGCGCCCGCAATGGCCGCCAACGCCAGCGCGTCGCGGCGGCTGAGGCCGTCACGCAGCAGCACGGCGGCGGTCGCAGCGAGGACGACGACAGCGGTGATGAGGAAAGAGTAGCGGTTGATGAAGAGCATAGGTAAACTCAAAACTCAAAACTCAAAACACCGTTTCACGCGAGGCAATGGTTAAGCTTTCGGGCGTTTCATTTCAAAGACTTCGCCGAATTTCACGTACTCGTCGCGCGCCAGACGGGCAATGGGGCGCACGCGGGCAATGTCCACCAAGCCGTCGGGCGCAAGGTAGCCTTCGGCAATGTGCCAGCGCACAATTTGCCCGATGACCAATGTGTATGTGGAGTCGGGCAGGGGGATGAGTTGGGCGAGTTTGGCTTCGAGGCTCACCGGGCTTTCGGCCACGCGAGGCGCGGCCACGACTTCGCACGAGGCCGGGGTGAGGCCGGTGAGGGCGAATTCGCTGGTGGTGGGCGGCCAGTCGCCGGAGGTGAGGTTCATGCGCTCGGCCAGTTCTTCGGTGACGAGGTTAATGGCAAACTCACCGGTGTCTTCAATGTTGCGCAGGGTGTCTTTGGATGCCCCGGCGCGTTGGCCCACGGAGATGACGACGAGCGGCGGCGCGCCGCTGACGGCCTGAAAAAACGAAAACGGGGCCAGGTTGAGCGAGCCGTCCACGCCACGGGTGGATACCCAGGCCACGGGCCGGGGGGCAATGGTGGAAATGAGCAGGCGGTAGCATTCGCGCGGGCCGAGAGTGGAAGGGTCGATGATCATGGTGGGGGAAAATGGAAAATGACGAATGGAAAATGACGAATGGAAAATGGCAAATGACCAGCGACCAGCGCCCAACGAGACACGAGTCGGGTCAGGGCAAAGTGGCTCGCCACGCGGAGTCCAGGGCCTGGGCGTCACCGAGGGCGGCGCGGGCGCACCAATCTTCAAATGATTGGCTGAGAAGCAGGGCTTGCATGGCGGCAGGCTCACGGCCCGGCTGTTGAGCCAGGATGAAGTTGACAAACGAAAGAGCGGCGGCGTCGGGCACGCCTGAACCGCGGCGGGCGGGGTCGGCGCTCACGGCCCACACCTCGGCCAGGGGCGGGGCGGTGTCCCGGCGGAGCGCGGAAGCATCAGGCGAGGCGGCGTAAAGATTCTGCGCGGCGATCTCGCGCCAGCCAAAGGCGCGGGCAAATGGTGAGTGCCCGCCGAGTTGCTCGGCCAGGGCCATTACGGTGTCGGCGCTGAGGGAGGAGAGATAGTCGTCGTTGGCCTCCTGGGTCATGGGCACGCCCGTGTACTGCGGGGCGGGTTGCGCGAGCAGCGTGGGAGGCGCGGCGGGGTCGGTGGAGAAAGTGAAGGTGATGGGCAGGGCATCGGCGGGGCACTGCCAGCGAGCGCAGGCGGCGGCCAGTGCGGCATCGGCGACGGATTGGAGATTCTTCGCCAGTTTGGCGACGCGCTGCGGGTGGGCGATGGTGAGGTGTTCGCCGGCGGTGATCTGCGACTCGCCCCAGAATGAGGATGGGTAAGGAAGCTGCTCCCAGCCGGCGCCCGTGGGGCCGTAGAAATAGGTGACGGCAAACTTCACTTCGACATGGCGCAGAGTCTGGTAACGGCGGGTGATCTGCACTTCCACGGCAGCGCCATAACGGGCCACGGGATTGGCCGTGGTGGGCGGTTCGATGAGAGTGGCGCCATCCAGCGGGGTGGGGGCCTCCGGCGGATGGGATGCGGCGTAGGCGGCAGCGGCGTTAAGGCCGTTGGCTACCGAGATCATTTGGCCCGCCGAGACGGCCGCAATGAGCAGCGCCGTCGCGGCGAGAATGGCGAATACGATACGACGTTGAGACATGGGGAATGGGAATCCGTTTGACGGCCCTGACTCTCTCGACTACAATCTTATCACTGTTTCAACCTACATTCCCAATATCTGGAGGCTTGCGCGGTAATCATGAAAGAATATGGAACCGATTTTATTCGCAACGTGGCTCTCGTAGGGCATCTCGGGTCTGGCAAGACATCGCTGGTGGAAGCACTGTTGTACGACACGGGCGTGATTACCCGCCTGGGAAAGATCGAAGACGGCACGACGGCGTCGGACTTTGAGGATGAGGAGCGCCGCCGCAAGATTTCCGTTACCACTTCGATGGTGGCCGTTGAATTTGAAGGGTACAAGATCAACCTGCTGGACACGCCGGGGTTCAACGATTTCGTGGGCGAGGTGCTGTCGGCGCTGCGCGTGGCCGATGCGGCCATCATTATGGTGGACGCCGTGTCGGGCGTGGAGGTAGGCACCGAACTGGTGTGGCAGTATTGCGACGAACACAAGCTGCCGCGTTTTGTGGTCATCAACAAGATGGACCGCGACAACGCCAACTTTCAGCGGACGCTGGATTCCGTGCAGGGGCTATCGAAGACCGTGAAGCTGGTGCCGGTGCAACTGCCGTGGGGTGAGAAGCAGGATTTCAAAGGCGTCATCGGACTGCTGTCGATGAAAGGCCGCATGGGAGGCAAGGGCGACCTCGTCGACATTCCGGCGGAGTACGCCGATGCGGCGCGCAAAGGCCACTTGCTCATGATGGAAGCCGCCGCCGAAGGCGAGGACGCGCTGCTGGAGAAATACCTGGGCGGCGAGGAGCTGACTAACGAGGAGATCAAGCACGGCTTCAAGCGCGCGGTGGACAACGGCACCTTTGTGCCGGTGTTTGTGGCCTCGGCTACGGGCAACATTGCCATCACCCCCATCCTCGAAGGGGTGACGCGCTACCTGCCTTCGCCCACCGAGATTCCGGTGCCGCATGGGCAAGGCAAGGTTGGCGAGGAAGAGGTGGTGGCTACCGACACCGGGCCGCTGGCGGCTTACGCTTTCAAAACCACGGCGGATCCGTTTGTGGGCAAGATGACTTACCTGCGCGTGTTCTCCGGGTCGTTGCCCTCCGACACCCGGGTGTGGAATCACACCCGCGAAGCGGAAGAGCGCGTTGGCACGCTGCACGTCATGCGCGGCAAAGAGCAAATTGCAGTGAAGAATCTGCACGCCGGCGATATTGGCACGGTAGCCAAGCTCAATTCCACGGTGACGGGCGATACGCTTGGCGCCAGGACCCACCCGATTCTTTTCCCAGCGCCCAAATATCCCGCCGCCCTGTACACAGTGGCTGTGCACCCCAAAACCCAAACCGACGCCACCAAGCTGGGTCCCACGTTGACCAAATTGTGCGAGGAAGACTCCACGCTGCACTGGCGGCAGGAAGGCACCACCAAGCAGACGTTGCTGGAAGGGATGGGCGATCAGCATCTGGATGTGGCCGTGCGCCGGGCCGAGGCAAAATTCGGCACAGCTATCGTCACCGAAATACCCAAGGTGCCTTACCGCGAGTCGATCACCAAGCCGAGCGCGGGGCAGTATCGCCACAAGAAGCAAACCGGCGGGGCGGGGCAGTTCGGCGAAGTGCACTTGCGGATCGAGCCGCTGCGCGAGTCCGATTTCGAGTTTACCGATGAACTGACGGGCATGAACCTTGCGCGCTCGTATCTGCCGCCGATTGAAAAAGGCATCCGGGCAACCATGGAATCGGGCGTGATCGCCGGCTACCCCATGGGCAACGTAAAGGTGATCGTCTACGATGGCAAGATGCACGAGGTGGACTCGAAGCCTATCGCGTTTGAAATTGCCGGGCGCGAGGCCTTCAAGCTGGCCGTGAGCACTGCCGGGCCGGTGTTGTTGGAGCCGATTATGCAGGTGACCATTACCGTGCCCGAAAGCAACATGGGCGACGTGCTGAGCGACCTGAACACGCGCCGCGCGCGGGTGCAGGGCATGGCCCAGGAACCGGGCAAGAGCATTGTAACGGCCGAAGTGCCGCAAGCCGAAATGTTGCGCTACAGCACCGACCTGCGCTCCATTACGCAGGGGCGAGGCCTATACTCGATGGCGTATTTGCGGCACGAGGTGCTGCCAAACCACGTGGCGCAGACGGTCATTGCCAACGCCAAAAAGGATCATGCCGGCGCCGAGGCTTAGCCCTGTGCCTGAGGCGAGCGATGACGTGAACCGGTGATTCGAAATGCCGATCTGCAGCGAGCGCGGGTCGGCGTTTTCTTTCGGTTGACACGCAAAGGCGATTATCAAAGAGGATATATTCTGTGCAATTTGACGCAAATGGGTCGATAGCATATAATCCGCCCGCCCGCAGTAATCGAGTTGAATGCTGGCTATCGGGAAATCAAATAGAGGAGACGTAGGCCCTGTGAACACACGCCGCACTTTATTTCTCGCCGGACTAGTCCTGGCCGCCGCGCTGGTTGTCGCTGTGATGCCGGCTCTGGCCCAAAACGGAGACGACTGCCCCACGTGCCCGGTATCGTTCACCGGGCCGTCCACGCTCGACCCGCACTCTCCGACCATGATCGAAATCAACAAGCTGTTCGACTTCATTCTGGTGATGGCCGGAGCAGTCTTTGTGTTGGTGGAGGGGGCGCTCATCCTCACAGTCTGGCGGTTCCGCAACCGCCCGGCCGGCGAGGCGGTGCAGATCCATGGCAACACCAAATTGGAGATCGCGTGGACGGCCGTGCCGGGGGTGATCCTGGCGATGCTGCTCGGGTTTACTTTGCGCACCATGGCCGTCGTCCGCGCGCCGGTCTCCGGGGACTCGATCAAAGTGGTCGTCATTGGCCACCAGTGGTGGTGGGAGTTCCAATACCCTGAACTGGGCATCATCACCGCCAATCAACTGTTGGTGCCGGTGGGCACGCCGGTGGAAGTGGAACTGCACTCCAGGGATGTGCAGCACGGCTTCTGGGTGCCGCAGTTGTTCGGCAAAATGGATGCCGTTCCGGCTCACACCAACCGCATGCACTTCACCGTGAACTCCGCCGGCGAATACGGCGGCCAGTGCACGCAGTTCTGCGGCGAGGAGCATGCGCAAATGCGGTTCTCGGTGGTGGGCGTGTCGGCGGCTGAGTTTCAGGCCTGGGCCGCCAACCAGCAGCAGCCTGCTCCCGCGCCCGGCGGCGACGCAGCCGCGCGCGGCCAAAAAGCGTTTATGGGCGGCGCGTGCGTGAGCTGCCACACCATTGGCGGCACGTCGGCGGCGGGCAAAATCGGCCCCAACCTCACCCACCTGGCCAGCCGGAACTTCATTGCCGGCGGCGTTCTCTATCTCACCGAAGACAACCTCAAACTGTGGATCCAGAATCCGCAAGCTATTAAGGCCGGAGCTCTCATGCCCAACCTCGGGCTGGCTCCCGACACGGTGAGCGACATTGCCGCATATTTGAGCACGCTGAAATAACGGTTAGCGTAAAGCTCTCGGAGACATTATCTATGGCGACTGCAGCTTCCACTCTTCCGGCTTCGCGCCCGGCCTCGGGTTTTATGAGCTGGATTACCACGGTTGATCACAAGCGGATCGGCATCCTGTACCTGTACACCACGTTTTTCTTTTTCATCGTGGGCGGGCTGGAGGCGCTGACCGTGCGCGCGCAGCTTACGTGGTCCAACCTCAAGTTCATCGGGCCGGATGTGTACAACCAGGTCTTCACCATGCACGGCACGACGATGATCTTCCTGTTCGTCATCCCCATACTGGCCGGTTTCGGCAACTACTTTGTGCCGCTGCTTATCGGCGCGCGCGACATGGCTTTCCCCAAATTGAACATGCTATCGTTCTGGCTGCTGCTGTTCGGCGGGCTGGTGCTCAACTCGTCGTTCGTGTTGGGCGGCGCGCCCAACGCCGGCTGGACCAGCTATGCGCCGCTCTCGACCACGGTGTATTCGACAGGCTCGGCCATCGACTTTTGGATCTTCGGCCTGCTGCTGGTGGGCATCTCGTCCACTATTGGCGCCATCAACTTCCTCGTCACCATCCTCACCATGCGCTGCCCCGGCATGAAGCTGACCGAGATGCCCATGTTCGTGTGGAGCATGATGGTCACCTCGGCCATGGTGCTATTTGCCACTCCGATGATCACGGTGGCGCTCATTGTGCTGTTCCTCGACCGCAACTTCGGGACGCTTTACTTTTCGGTGGCCGGCGGCGGCGACCCGCTGATCTGGCAGAATCTGTTCTGGTTCTATTCGCACCCGGCGGTCTATATCATGATCCTGCCGGCCATGGGCATCATTTCCGAAGTGCTGCCGGTGTTCTCGCGCAAGCCGCTGTTCGGGCATCAGTTCATTGCCTGGTCGTCGGTGTTCATTGCCGTGCTCGGGTTCGCGGTGTGGGCCCACCACATGTTTCAAGTGGGGTCGCCGCTCTCGGTGGATAGCTTCTTCGCCGCCGCCAGCATGGTCATCGCCGTGCCCACCGGCATCAAAATCTTCAACTGGATCAGCACCCTCTATCAGGGTGCGGTGAAGCTCACCACGCCCATGCTGTTCGCCATTGGCTTCATCTCCATGTTTATCATCGGCGGCCTCAGCGGCGTGGCGCTGGCCGCCGTGCCGGTCAACTGGCAGACGCACGACACTTACTTCGTCGTCGCTCACATCCATTACGTGCTGTTCGGCGGCTCGGTGTTCGGCATCTTCTCCGGCCTGTACTATTGGGCGCCCAAGATGTTCGGGCGCAAGCTGAACGAGCGCCTCGGCAAGTGGCACTTCTGGATTCACACTCTGGGCTTCAACCTGGCTTTCTTCGGCATGCACATGGTGGGCTTGCTGGGCATGCCGCGCCGCATCTACACCTATGCCTCGGGGCAGGGGTGGGAAGTATATAACCTCATCTCGACCATCGGCGCGTTCACCATCGCCCTGTCGGTGCTGCTCTTCATGATCAACTGGGTTGTGAGTATGCGCTCGGGCGAAGCGGGCGGCAACGACCCGTGGGGGGGGGCCACGTTGGAATGGTCCACCAGTTCGCCGCCCCCGGCGCATAACTTCGATATTGTTCCCACGGTGCACGGCCTCAACCCATTGTGGGCGGCGGGCGAGCACCATGCGGGTGAACAGCCCCATGCCTGAAACGGTGGGGCGCGGCCTGCGGGCGCTGGCCGTGAGCGCCGTGACCGCGACCTATGTGCTGATCGTGGCGGGCGCAGTGGTGCGCGTCACGGGGTCGGGGTTGGGGTGTGGCGACCACTGGCCGTTGTGCAACGGCTATCTCGTCCCGATCTTTGATCTGCCCACGCTCATCGAATGGTCGCACCGTCTGGCCGCCGGCCTGGTGAGCCTGCTGATGCTGGCCACCGTGGCCCTGGCCCTGTGGAAATATCGTTCGTTGGCCGCGGTGATGCGCCCGTTGCTGGTAGCGGGCGCGTTGCTCATCTGGCAGATAGTGCTGGGGGCCATCACCGTCAAAATGGATTTGTCGCCGACGGTGGTAGCCCTGCACTTGGCAACTGCGCTGGCTTATTTTGCGGCGATGCTGACCGTGGTCGTTGTCACCTTCAGACCCGTGGGCTTGCGGTTCCCGGCGGCGGGCGGCCACGATCGGCTGGGGAGCCTTTTGCTGGCCACTGCGCTGGCGGTGTATGCGCTGGTGATCACGGGCGCGTTTGTGGCCGCCACCGGGACCAAGGCCGTGTGCGCCGGGTGGCCGCTGTGCAACGGCAGCCCGTTCCCGGCCACGCCGTTGCAAGTGGTGCACATGGTTCATCGTTACATGGCCGGCGGTGTGGGCCTGCTGGTGATTGTGGCCGTGGCCTCCGTACTTCGCCAACGGCCTGCCCGCCGCGACCTGCGCCCGGCTGCCGGGGCGTTGCTGGCGCTCATGCTGGCGCAGATCGCCGTGGGCGCGGTGAACGTGCTGTGGGTGTTCCCGGCGCTGGTCAATGGGTTGCACATTGCGCTGGCCTCGGCGGTGTGGGGGGCCGGTGTGGTGCTGGCAGTGCTGGCTTTACAGGGATCATGATGGCAATGCGGCAACGCCTGCTGGACTACGTTTCGCTGATGAAGCCGATTATTACGGTGCTGCTTCTCATTACCACGCTGTCGGCGATGTTTGTGGCGGCGCACGGCGTGCCCCCCGCCGCGTTGGTGCGTTGGACCATGTTGGGCGGCGCACTGGCGGCCGGCGGAGCCAGCGCGCTCAATCAGTACATCGATCGCGACCTCGACAAGCAGATGGCGCGCACGGCAAAGCGGCCCATCCCGGCGGGGCGCATCCCGCCGAGCCACGCCCTCATCTTTGGGCTGATTCTCAGCGTGCTGTCGGTTGTGGTGTACGCGGCTTTTGTGAACTGGGCGGCGGCCTTGTTGGCGCTGGCGGGAAACTTGTATTACGTCGGCTTCTATTCGCTGGGGCTCAAACGGGCCACGCCGCAGAACATCGTGATCGGCGGGGCGGCTGGGGCCATTCCGCCGGTGGTGGGCTGGGCGGCGGTCACGGG
This sequence comes from Chloroflexota bacterium, assembly GCA_016213135.1. Taxonomy (GTDB): domain Bacteria; phylum Chloroflexota; class Anaerolineae; order Anaerolineales; family VGOW01; genus VGOW01. Next base: position 18,778 of record JACRBQ010000078.1, read on the forward strand.
CAGTGTCCACGTGGCCGCGCTGTTCCTGTTTGCCATCATTTTCTACTGGACCCCGCCGCACTTCTGGGCGCTGGCTCTGCTCAAGCGTCACGAATACACGCGCGGGCAAATCCCCATGATGCCCGTGGTGTGGGGCGAGGAAGAAACCCGGCGGCAGATATTTTTGTACTCGCTTATTGTGGTTGCGCTTACGCTGCTGCTCACTCCGGCGCAAGTGACCGGGATGTTTTATTTGGGCGCGGCGGCGCTGCTCGGAATCATTTTGCTCATCCACGCCGGGGTGCTGTGGCGCGGCGGCACCAACAAGCAGGCGTGGCGCATGTACAAATACTCCAGCTATTATCTGGCGTTGCTGTTTCTGGCAATGGTGATTGATAGAACGGTTCGCTAATCTCGGCCTCCCAAGGAGATAGCATTCAATGACGGAAATGACTCACGAATCCATTCACGAGGAAATCCACATGCCCGGCCCGAGCTTCTGGCCGTTGGTGCTGGCGTTTGGCATGTTGGTGTTTGCGGCCGGCATGATATCCAAAGATATGCGCCTCATCATCGCCCCGGTGGGGGCGGCCATTTTGGCCGTGGGCGTCGCCGGCTGGCTCACCGGAAACATCCGCGAGCGCATGCACGGGCCGACCCTGGCCGGTGATTCCAAACTGGCGATCTGGATGTTCCTCGGCTCCGAAGTGTTGTTCTTCACCGGCCTCATCGCCACCTTCCTGCTCATTCGCGCCCGCGCCCCGGCGGACGTGGCCCACGCTCTCAATATCCCGCTCACGGCGCTGAACACCTTCGTGCTGCTCACCTCCAGCCTGACGGCGGTGATGGCGCACGACTCGGCGGTCAAGGGCAACCGCAGCCGCCTGATTCTGTTTTTGGCGCTCACCGCCGTCCTCGGCGCCGCCTTCGTGAGCGTGCAAGGATACGAGTACACCCGGCTGTATGCCGAGGGCTTGCAGTGGACCAACATCCCTTATGGCACGGCGTTTTTCACCCTCACCGGGTTCCACGGCACGCACGTCATCGTGGGCGTCATTTGGTGCCTGGGCGTGCTCGGCGGCGCGGCGCGCGGCGTGTTCGGCAAGGGGCATTACGGCGGCGTGGAAAACTTCGGCCTGTACTGGCACTTCGTCGACATTGTGTGGATTTTGCTGTTCACGCTGATCTATCTGATGCAATAGTCAACCTCTTCTGAAGGAGATTGCTGTGGAAAGTTCTCATATACTGGCAACAACGCACAAAGCCCCCAACTACGTCGCCATTTTCGTCTGGCTCATCGGCATCACTGCCGTCGAAGTCGCCGTTGGCTACATACCGCACAGCATTGTGCCGCGCGAGGTGCTGTACCCGGTGCTGCTGGCGATGGCCGGCACTAAAGCGGTGCTGGTGGCGCTTTACTACATGCACCTGCGCTACGACAGCAAGTGGTTTTTGATGATGATGCTGGTGTCGCTGCCGCTCGGCGTGCTGTTTGTGCTGGCGATGGTGCTGGGGTTCGCGCGGCTCGCGCCATAGTCGCGAAAGGCATGGGCGCAGGCACAGGAGATGATCGCATTCTTTCGCCGCATTCCGGCTGTGGCTTTCTATTCGGCGGCGGTGGCCCTTGCCGCCGCGCTGGCCGATGCGGCGCTGCACTTTGTGTCGCCGGCGTGGCTACCGTCCTACGCGCGCTGGCTGGCCGGCCTGTCGGACGTAGACCGCGATTTCTTTTTCATGAGCTTCGAATTGGTGGCCCACTTTTTTGTGGGGCTGGGGCTGGCGGGGGCGGTGTCGGCTATTCTGTATCAGGCCGCGCGCGGGTCGGGCGCGGCCTCGGCTTCGAAGTGATGTGATCCCGGCTTCGGGGCTGGCGTGGCGAAACAGTCGCAAGCTCTTTTCAAACTGATCTGCGCCGGGCTGCTGGCGCTGGCGCTCGGCGTGGCCCTGCCGGTGTATGCCCACGCGGTGATCGAAAGGGCCGATCCGCCGGCGGGCGGGGCGGTGGCAGCGGCCCCGGAGCAAGTGCGGGTGTGGTTCACCGAACCAATTGCGCCCGGCTTTAGCCGCCTGTCGGTGTATCCCGCCGGGTCCGACGTGCCGGTGGATCTGGGCGACTCACGGCTGGAAGGCGGCCGGGTGCTGGTGGTGAGCCTGCCCGCCCATTTGCCGGATGGCAGCTACTCGGTGCAGTGGCAGGCGTTTACGCAAAGCGACGGCCACACTACAAGTGGCACCTACTCCTTCGGTGTGGGCGTGCCCGCCAACCCGGCCCAAACTGTGGCGGCCCACGGGTCGCCCGTGGCCGATGCCTCCCGGCTGTTGTCGCTGGGGGGGCAACTGCTGTTCGCCGGGGTGATCATGTTTCGCCGGGCTATCCGGCTGGACGACGAACGCCGCTTCCGCCGCCGATTGTTTTGGGTCGCACAGGCGGCGCGGGCCGCGCTCGTCCTCGGGCTGATCGCGGCGCTTTATCAACAAATGCGCGCGCTCGACGCGCCCTTGCTTGCCACGTTGGGCACGCAGTGGGGCGCTGTGTGGCTGGCGCGCGCGGCGCTGGTGGGCTTCATCGCTGGTGGCATTCACCGGCTGATGCGAGGCGAGAGCCGGGGTGCGGCTGCGCTGGCCGGGGGCTTGTTGCTGCTCACCACCTCGGTCGCCAGCCACAGCGCAGCCCGGTTTGGGGCAGCGGGGGTCGCCGCCGATTGGGCGCATTTGCTGGCCGCCTCGGTGTGGTCGGGCGGGGCGCTGTGCGCGGCGCTGGCCCTGGCCGACGGCGAACGAAAATTTCTGGCGGACTTTTCCATTTTGGCATCGGCGGCGGTGGGCGTGCTGGCGGTGACGGGGTTGTGGCTGGGGCGGGAGCAGGTTGGCTCGTGGGCTGCGCTGTTGCTCACCGACTATGGCCGCGCGCTGCTAATCAAACTTGCCGTGGCTGCCGTGGCGTTCGGGTTGGGCGCGGTCAACGCCCTGCGGCCCACCCGGCAACTGGTGACTTTGGAAGCGGCGCTGGGGCTGGGGGTGATTGCCTGCGCGGCGGTGCTCACCAATCTGCCGCCGGCCGTCGGGCAAATCCCATTCGGTGCGCCGACACGGTTGGAGCGCGTCGTCTCTGTCGCAGACGCGCAGGCGCGGCTATCGCTGTGGCCCGCGCGGCAAGGGGTCAACACGGTGCAGGCGCGACTGACGGATGCGGCGGGCGCGCCCATGGCCGGGGCGCAAGTGAGCGCGCAGTTTTTTCCGCGCAGCGCCGAGGCGGTGGTTTCGGAATTGCCTCTGGCCGAAGTGGGCGGCGGCGTGTATTCGGCCACCGGCGCAAACTTCAGCGCCGAGGGCAGTTGGGAGGTGTTGCTCAAAATCAACGCCGCCGACTATTTGAACTTTGACTTTTCGATTGGGCCGGATGGCGCGGTGCGTTCTGCCGGGGAGCCGCTGAGCGCGACGGTGCGCACGGTGGGCTGGCTGAACCGTTACGCCGGGGCGCTGGCCGCCGGGGCGCTGTTGGCGCTGGCCTCGGGCTGGAGTTGGCTGGCGTGGCGTTCGCTGCCGCGCAGCAAGCTCACCGTGGCGCTGTGGGTAGTGCCGGGGCTGCTCATTGCCGGGGCTATCTGGCTGTGGATATTGTTAACTTTTTAGCGGAGGAACTGCCGTGCAACGCATACTCACCATCCTTCTCATCATCGTTTTGTTTGGCATCGGGGCGTATGCCATTGGCGGCGGCTTCGCCGAAGCCCACACGCCCGATCAACTGCCCGCCGATCCGCTGTTCACCGCCATCCTCATCGGCGCCGTTGTTTCCATTGTGGTGCTGACCCTGGCGCTGGGCGGCGGCCTGGCCTTTGCGTCCACCTGGGTGACGGCGCAATTGAGCAAGGATAACGCCGGCGCGTCCAGCGGCCCCAAGGCCTCGCCCGATACGCCAAACGCGTACGTGCCGTGGTATTCGTACAAGGCCACGCCCGAAAACGCCGAGACCCGTCAGTGGCTCATCGGCTCGGTCATCGGGCTGGCGCTGCTGCTCGCGATAATGATCGCCCGCGGCGGCCTGGCTTCGTTGGGGCGTTCGTTTGAACTCCCGTACTTCCTGCTCATTGCCGGGGGCATCGTGGCCGCCATCATCGGTGGGATCGTGGTGGTGGGCGCGGGGCTGGCATTTTGGGTTCGCCGCACCACTGAGGAAAAAGCCAAAGTTGCCGGCGCCGGGCCGATGTGGCCCTCCGCCGAACTAGCCGCGCTGCCCGCTCGTTTCATGGCGCCCATGGAAAGCGTCCGCAATATGACGTTTTTGGATAAGGCGTTGATCGGGCTGGA
>JACRBQ010000005.1 GCA_016213135.1 Chloroflexota bacterium
GGCGGAGGCGGGCCGCCGCCCGCGCAAACGCTGCTCACCGATCAATCGCTCAAAGACCTCGCCGCACTGCCGGGGGTGGTCAAAGTGTTTCCCCGCGACAGCTTGCAGGGCGGCGTGAACCTGTCGCTGGGCAAGCTCCAGGGCTACGGCAACTTCATCGGCATTGGCGTGCGCGATCTTTCGGAGTTGGGCCTCAGGGCGCAGAGCGGCTCACTGGTCTTGGCGAAGGGCACGCTGGTGGTGGGCATGAACGTGGCCCAGGGCTTTTACAGTCCGCAACTGCGCGCCGGGCAACAGCCCCCTGCCCCGCCCGACCTCATGGGGCAGAACATCAAACTCACGCTCATTAAATACACTTCGGACGGCGTGGAAATCCGCAAGTCGTTGCAGGCGCGCGTCACCGGCGTCATTGCCGAAACGCGCGGCGAGCCGGACTTCTCGATTTACGTGCCGATGGAAGACATCGTATCCATGAACCAGTGGCTCTTGGGGCGGCGGGTTAACCGCAACCGCGACGGTTATCCGCAAGTGGTGGTGCGCGTGGACAGCGTGGATCAGGCGCTGCAAGTGACCGACGCGATCAAAACGCTGGGCTACCAGGCCTACACGCCACAGGAGTTCGTGCAGGGCATCAACAGTTTTTTCATCGTGCTGCAAGCGGTGTTCGGCGGCGTGGGGGCCATTGCCCTGCTGGTGGCGGCCATCGGCATCGCCAATACGATGACCATGGCTATCCTGGAGCGCACCCGCGAAATCGGGCTGATGAAAGCGGTGGGCGCAACCAATCGCGACGTGCTCAGCGTGTTCCTCGGCGAGGCGGCGGGCATTGGCTTTGTGGGCGGGCTGGGCGGCGTGGCCGTTGGCTGGGGCGGAGGGCAGGCCATCAACGTGGTGGCGTTGGCCTATTTGGCCGGGCAAGCGGCGCAAACGGGCGGGCTGCCGCCCTCGGTGGCGGTTTACACCCCGCTGTGGCTGCCGGTGTTCGCCCTCGCCTTCGCCACGCTCATCGGTTTGCTCTCCGGGCTATACCCCGCCCTGCGCGCCGCCACGCTGGTGCCGGTGACCGCCTTGAAATATGAGTAAGCTTCGCATGTTCGACGGCACGTCACGCGCCACAGCCACGGCAACTTGCTAAAATGATTCGCGAGGAAATCATATGCCAGTCCTGCCGGTGGCGATTCCAAATGCGGCTGAAGTGAAGTCTTTTGCCAACCATCTTCACGCCGCAGGGACGCACTGGCAGGGTGAGATTTTTGGCTGGCAAGCCGAATATACGCCGGAACGCCGCAAGAAGCCTTCCGGGTCCAGATGCGATTCACGCCGGCAGATTTCTGGATTGGCGAGAGTGGTATCTGGTTCTATTCTTTGATGTGGGAAAGCGGAAAGAATGAAGAGCCAGTCGAATTCCTGGACGACCGGGGGATCGTCAAGTAAGAGCCGCCCAATACCGCCTTGAAGTCCGCCGCGCCCCTCGCCCCACGTTCCGCACCAGCTCACGGCCTCGCCAAAAACTCCTCGATCACTGGCCCAATTCTTGCACGCTGTGGAATCCAGACGTTCGCGCCGCCCTCGGTAGTCCAGCCCGCCAAATACGATTGGTCAATCGCAAACGTGGTAATCTGCGAGCGGTCTATTTGCTGGCCGGCAACGCCGTAGGTCAGCAGCGTGCGCAAGTCCATATCCGTTTTGTAGGACCCGGAAACGGCAGCGTACAACTCCGGCAGGCGGGTAATGGCATTGAGGCTGATGGCTTTGTCGCGAATGGCAAGCAGCACAAGCTGCTGCCGTTGGATGCGCTCGGTGTCGCTGTCCTGATGCCGCGTGCGGGCATAGCGCAGAGCCTGCGCGCCATCCATGTGCTGCAGCCCCGGCTCGACGATCAGAGTCATGTACCCGTAATCGTCGGTGGGGAAGTTCTCGTCGTAGATGCGCTCGGGCACGTCAATGTCAATGCCGCCCAGGGCGTCCACCGATTTTGTGAAACCGTCGAAGTTCACCAGCGCATAATGATCCAGCGGAATGCCGAAGTTCAGCGTCACGGTGTCCATGGCCTCTTGGGGGCCGCCGCCCGGCAAGCCGTACAACTCGCCGTAGTAATACGCCGTGTTGATGCGCCCCTCGGTGAGGCCGTACTGCTCCAGGTTGGGCAGCGCCAGCCACACATCGCGCGGGAACGAGAGCAACCTGGCGGTGCGGTTGTCGAAATCCAGCCGCAGCACCATCATCGTATCGGTGCGGCTGGGCTGGCCGGATTCGTCGGGGCGCTCGTCAATGCCCATGAGCAAAATGTTCACCACCCCGGTGGGCGGCGGCAGGGTGGCCGTGGGTTCGGGTGTGGGGCCGCCCTCCGTCGCCGTGGGCAACGGGGGCATGACCGTTTGCAACATGGCCAACGGGCCGGGCGCGGGTGGTTGGGCGGCGCGCGACACCCAATAGATTCCAATGAGCGTCAGCACAATGCCCACGTTCAGCCCCACCACGGCGATGAGGATGACCGCGACGATGTGCCAGCGCGTCGGCCCGCCGGGCCGCTTCGGGCGGCGCGCTTCACTTGTATATTGTGCCTTGTGCATTTAGAATCCTGTCAATGCCCCTAGAAGCCGACATCGCCTACGTTCACCTGCTCGACGGTATCCGCCAACCCGAGGTTCCGTCCGGATTTATGGTGCGCTCGGCCCCGCGCCGCGCCGCGCGCGGTCGCGACCGCGATTTGCTGGTGCTGGCCGTTTATGCCGGCACGGCCTCCTCGGTCAGCCTCGTTGAACTGGCGGCCAACGTTTATTTTGGCACGCCCGGTTCGGTCACCTCCGCCGCGCGCGAAGCCATGGGCGCAGTGAATGCCAAACTGCTCGACACCAATCGCTTCCCCCCGGTTAGCGGCTTGGTGACGTGCGGCCTCACCTGCGCCGTGTTGCGCGCCGACGACCTGTACATTGCCCAGGCCGGGCCGGGGCAGTGCGCCGTGCTGCGCGCCGATGCCGCCGAACGCTTTCCCGATATTGGGCGCGACCCCGCGCCGCCTCTCGGGCAGCGATCGGCGCTGGAGGTGCAATACTTCCACACCACGCTGGCCGCCGCCGACACGTTGCTGTTGGCCGAACAGTTCCCCATGGGGTGGCACAGCACCGCGCTGGCAGCCTTGCACACCACCGGCCTCGAGTCCGCGGTGGCCCGGCTCACGCGGTTGGCCGGGCCGCAGGCCAACGCGCAAGCGCTGGTGGCCCGGTTCGTCACGCCCGAGGCCGCCGCGCCCAAAGGCCGCGCCATCACCGCCGCGCCGCCAGCCGCCGAGCCGCAACCCATTGCGGCAGCAGCGCCTCCTCCGATGCCGTCCCCGGTGGCGGTGGATGAACCGGAGTCTGTTCCGGCGGACGATAGCTCGGCGCTGGCAGGGATTATAGCGCGGTTGCGCGCCTCGCCGACGATGGGCGACCGGATGACCGAGCCTAAGCCGCCGGTTCCCGTGGCCGCATCCACTCCCCCGCCCCGGCCGGAAGAAGCCCCCCCTGTCGATGCGCCCGTGGCCCCGGTGCTCATCGGCGATCACGTTTACGAGTTCGAGGAAGATCCCAACGCGGCGGAGTGGCCTGCGCCCCCGCCGATTGAAGATGAAGAGGCCGAGCCGCGTCCCGGCGGATTCGACGCGCGGGCATGGCTCGCGTCGGCGCGGTCATCTTTTATCCGCTGGTTCACCCGCTTGCCGCTCAATCGCGCCGACTCGTGGATGAAAGACCGCTCGGCCACGCTGGGCACTTCGATTGCCGATTCGGGCGATGTGGCCTTGCGGCGGCTGTTGCCCGAGGGCGCGGTGCGGCCCGATGTGCCGCTGCGCATTTCCAACTCGACGCTGGTGGCGGTGGCGGTGTTATTGCCGGTGATCATCGCAGCGCTGGTGGGCGCGGTGTACATCCAGCGCGGGCGCGACCAGCAATTCAACGATTATCTTTCGGCGGCGCGGCTGGAGGCCGGGCTGGCGCGCACCGCGCCCGATGCGCTGGCGGCCAAGCCGCACTGGCTCACGGTGCTGTCGGCGCTGGATCAGGCCGAGACGATTTTTCCGGGCCGGCCCGATGCCGCGCAGTTGCGGGCCGAGGCGCAGCAATCGGTGGACGCGCTGGAGGGGATTCAGCGGCTGGCGTTTGCGCCGCTGGTGCCGGGAGGCTTTGGCCCCACGGCGCGCATCGGGCAGTTGGTGGTGAACGGCAACGAGGTGTATGCGCTCGACACGGCGCATCAAACGGTGTATCGCGCGGTGCTGAGCGAGGACGGCAGGTTCGGCATTGACCGCAACTTCCAGTGCCAGGGCGGGCCGGTCGGCTCGTTTGTGGTGAAGAACATTGTGGATATTGTGTGGCTGAACACGCCCAATGTGGAGGGCCAGCCCGTGCTGTTGGCGGTGGACGACAACGGGGCGCTGATGTATTGCAAGCCCGACGGCTCCGCGCCCGTTGCCTCGCAACTCATTACGCCCGACGGCGGCTGGAAGTCGCCGCGCGCCGCGGAGATTTACGCCGACCGCTTATACATATTTGACCCCGGCGCAAATCAGATTTGGCTTTACGACCGGATTGGCGGCGTGTTTTCCGAGCGGCCCAAGTCGTATTTCACGGCGCACATTTTTGATTTGTCGAACGCGGTGAATTTCGCCATTGCCGGGGGCGAGGTGTACATCTGGCGGGTCGATGGCAGCTTGATGTTCTGCACCCGCGACGCCAACACGCTGGAAGACGGCTGTGTGGAGAATGTGCTGTTCTCTGATTCGCGCACCGGCCACCCCGGTGGCAGCCGGCTCGATGACCTGCAACTGCCGGTGATGCTCTATTACGATCCCCCGCCGGAGCCTTCGCTCTATTTGCTGGACGGGGCGCAAGGCAGCGCCTACCAGTTGAGCCTCAAGCTGGTGCTTCAGCGCCAGTATCGCGATGTGATCAGGCCCGCCGAGCCGATTACGGCCATGGCCATCGGCCCCGACAAAGAGCTATATTTTGCCACAGGCAACACCGTGCTCTGGGGGCAAAGGCCGTAGAACTGGAGGTTGGGCGCTCGTTGCAGTCGAAAGCTTAGAGGCTGTTTCTTAAAGAAAACTGCAGCACTTGAGTTTAGAGAGGCCAAACTGGGCGCAGTGAACTACGCTTGATTGAACTAAACCTTAACAAGAGATGCAATTGTCGGCCTCGCCCTTTTCCTGCGGGTCTGGTGTTTCTAGCCGGTGTGCCAGATTGCAGCAGAAATGCCGGAGCGGAGCGTTGTACCTGCGCCGGAGTCAACGGGCGCTCCCGTCCGTCTTTGCGATGTGGACGCCAGGCGGGGCGGTTGGGCCTTACCAGGTTTCGCATGAGCAATAACTGCCAGTAGGCCAACGCGCATAGCCACATCCACAGTGGGCAAAAATGCTCAAAAAGTGGCGGTCTCGATAGCGGCTGTCGGCGGTGATCACTTTGAGCCGTAGGTTTTGTTGTGCCAACGCTTGCACTTGCTCAACCGCCACCCGAGTGTCTGTGCTTTTCGTGCTGATGCGTTCCACGTCCATCGGCGCAGCCCAAGAGGCGCCGGATTGCACCAACCGTACCAGCCACGAATACTTATGCCCGTAGCGCACGGGCTCGTTTGGTTGTGCCTTCAATGCGCCCCGGTCTGGCAGGGTCTCGACAGCCACGCGCTCGTTGGCCGTGGCATCGATGGCGTACACTTCGTAGCCGGCGATCGTTTCGCTCTCGGCTGGTTGACAGGCCACCAGCAGCTCACGCAACTGCTCAAGATTGAACTCGCCATTGAGCAACACACCATACACACTGCTGAACGGGCGGCGAAACAATGGAGATTCGCTGAGGGCGACCGCTGATTGGTATTGATCATGATTCGTCTCGCCGCATTTGACCTCGACGGCACGCTGCTCGGGCCGGACCTCGTGCTCTCGCCGCGCGTCAAGGCCGCCGTGGCCCGCGCCCAGGCCAACGGCATGCGGGTCACCCTCGCCACCGGCCGCGGCCCATCGCCCACCGACCAGTGGGCCGCCGAACTGGGCCTCACCGCGCCGCTCATTTGCTTTCAGGGCGGCATTGTGTACGATTACCGGGCGCGGCGCGTGCTGCACGAAACCCGGCTCGACCCGGCCGTGGTGCCGCTTATTGTGCGGCTGGCCGAAGAGCACGGGTGGAACCTGCAATTTGAAAGCCCCGACATGATCTATCTGCCCCGCGAATCCAACCACCCCGAAGAACTGTTTGAGTTGCTGCGCGTCTCGAACTGGAAGCGGGTGGAGGACTTCCTCACCGATCTGCCCGAAACGCCGCACAAGTTCATCGTGTCGCTGCACAACCGCGCCGAGCGCGACGCGTTGGCCGCGCAACTGCGGCAGGTGTTCTCCGCCGATCAGCGGCTGGCCGAAATTACGGTGGTGGCCTCGCACCCCATTTTGGTCGAAGGCTTACCCCGGGGCCTCAACAAAAGCATGGGGCTGGCGTGGCTGGCCGGGCATTTGGGGATAAGGCAGGAGGAAGTGCTGGCGGTTGGCGACAACGACAACGACGCCGAGATGCTGGCCTGGGCGGGCGTGGGAGTGGCCATGGGCGGGGGCAGCCCCGTGGCGCTGGCCGCCGCCGACTGGGTGGCCCCGCCCGTTGCCGAAGACGGCGCGGCGGCCGCACTGGAAAAGTACGCGGCCCCATGATCCAGACCATTCCGTTGCGGTCGCCGGTGGCGCTGGTGTGGGCCTCCGAAATTTTGCGCACCGGCGGCGTCATCGCCTTTCCCACCGACACGGTGTACGGCCTGGCGGCCATGGCCTTCGACGCGCAAGCCGTTCAACGGCTCTACATTATCAAAGGCCGGACCACCGACAAATCCATCCCGGTGCTGGTGGGCCAACTGACCGACCTTGCGAAAGTGGCGGCCTCGTTGCCGCAAGCCGCCAAAAAACTGGCTCAGGCGTTTTGGCCCGGCGCGCTCACACTCGTCGTGCCCAAGCATAGCGCCCTGCCCAAAGAAGTGGCCTCGGGCAACACCGTGGGCGCGCGCATGCCCGACCATCCTTCCATCTGCGCATTGATGCGCCTCACCGGCCCGCTGGCCGTCACCAGCGCCAACCGCTCCGGCGGCCCCAACCCCCTCACCGCCGAAGATGTGATGGCGCAACTCGACGGATACGTGGACCTGCTGCTGTTGGGTGGCGCGTGCCCCGGCGGGCAACCCTCCACCGTGGTCGATTGCACGGCCAACCCGCCGGCCATCCTGCGCCACGGGCCGGTGACAGATGAGGCAATTTTCGCTATAGTGAATCGCAGCCAATAGCGCACATTGGCCCTGCGGATCACGCATCACGAATTTCTTATTTCAGCCTTGCTCCAACAAACCGCATGAGCTCGCGGAAACCGGTAACAATATCGGCGGAGAATGGGGCGCTCTCTGCATTTTCCTGTGAGCCGTTGTGGAAATGCCGGGGGAAAGTATCAACGTCGCGCCACTCTGTATTGGGGAAGTTATCTTAGCGGTAGAAAGTATCGTCGAGATGCCGCCGCTCCCAGTGAAAACCAAAACGTTCAGAGAGCTTTCGCGAAAGCCAGAGGTCAATGTAACTGCCATCGGAGACAAACAAGCGGAGCTTCTCGCCCAGAGGTTGGGCATCAGTGACCAAACCGGCAAACTCCACCTCGGCGACGCGGCGGAGATCATCGAGGGAAACCGTCACAACTGTGCCAACAATTCACGAAGGGTATCGCGTTCGTTTTCGAGATAATCGAAACGAAAATAATCCTCGAACGCTTCCGGCTCGTGAAAACGCCCGCGTTGGACGGCCTCATCCAATTCAAAAACCGTCTGCACGCCATACTGCCGGGCCAGTATCAGCAGTTCGCTTTCCGCCAGCCTCAACTTGCGCTCCAGGTAAAGCCGCAAGCTTTCGCGCTCCAGTTGTTCGGGCGCGGTATTGAGGCGGGCCGCAAACCGCTCAAATAAGGCCGGGTGGTTTTGCATGCTCCTATTGTACTTTAGTCAACGGCGAGGAGTCAAAGTAAAATAGGGGTAATATCTTTCTCGCTGGTTCAAAGGAGGAGACTCACCATGACTCGCTACCGTAGCTCGCTCATCCCCGGACTCGTTCTCATCCTCATCGGCGGCTGGCTGCTGGCTGAGAACCTGCACGTGCCGTTGCCCGGCATGGACCAAATGTGGCCCGCCTTCCCGCTGATCATCGGCGTGGCCACCTTCATCCGCTACTTCACGGAAGGCCGCCGTGACTCGGGCCAGGTGTTCGTCGGCGTTGCCGCCGCGCTGGTGGGCGCATTCTTCTTCCTGTTCACCTTCGGCAGACTCTCGTGGGGGCAAATGGAAGAATATTGGCCGGTGTTCGCGCTCATTGGCGGCGTGGCGTTTTTGGCGCAATGGGCCGTCGCGCCCTCGCGGCGTGGGCTGCTCATCCCGGCGCTCATCGGGCTGGCAGTGGGTCTGGCCTTTTTGCCGTCCACGCTGGGCCTCCTCAACCCGGCGGTGGCAAAACAGATCCGGCAACTGTGGCCGCTGGCCCTCATCGCCGGCGGGTTGATGCTGCTGCTCAGCGGTTTCGCCACGCGCGATAACTAATGCGCATCGGCATAGATGCCAGCCGCGCCACCACCGCGCAGCGCACCGGAACCGAAGCCTACTCGCTCGCCATCATCCGCGCGCTGATCGATCTCGATTCGCCGCACGATTGGCGATTGTATTTTCGGGACAAGCCGCCGTCAGACCTGCTTGCGCCCACACATCCATACACCCATACCCTCCTGCGCCCCCGGCGGTTGTGGACGCATGTGGGCCTCTCGCGGGAGCTGCTTCGCCGCCCGCCCGATCGCCTCTTCATCCCCGCCCACGTGCTGCCCCTCTACCACCCAAGTCCGTCGGTCGTCACCGTTCACGACCTGGGCTATCTGCATTTTCCGCAAGCGCATCCGCTGCGCCAACGGCTGTACCTCGATGGGTCCACCCGCTTCAGCGCCCGCTACGCCACCGCCCTCATCGCCGATAGCGAAGCCACCCGCCGCGACCTCATCGAGCACTACCGCGCCCCGTCCGAAAAAATCACCGTCGTCTATCCCGGCTTCGACGCCGCGCTCAAGCCCGTGCGCCATCCCGCGCCGCGCACCGCCGTGGCCGAGAAATACGGCCTGCCCAAGAAATTTCTGCTGCACGTGGGCACGGTGCAGCCGCGCAAGAATCTGGAGCGGCTCATCGAGGCCTGCGACCCCGCCGACATTGCGCTGGTGTTCGCCGGGCGGCGCGGCTGGCTCGCCGACTCCATCTACGAAAAAGGGAAAGCCAAAGGCGCGCTGTTTCTGGACTACGTGGCCGACGACGATTTGGCCGTGCTGTATTCGATGGCAACCGCATACGTGGCCCCGTCGCTTTATGAGGGATTTGGCTTCACCGTGCTGGAAGCCATGGCCTGCGGCACGCCCGTGATTTGCTCCGATGGCGGTTCCCTGCCCGAAGTGGCCGGTGACGCCGCCCTCATCGTCCCGGCCCGCGACACGCAGGCGATGGCGGAGGCCATTCGCCGGGTGATAGACGACGATGAACTGCGGCGCACAATGATCATGCAAGGCTTCCGAAACGCCGGACGATTTTCGTGGCAGCGCACAGCCGAACAAACGTTGAAGGTCATTGAAAACGCAAAATAACGAATTTTGAGTTTTGAATTTTGAGTTTTGAGTTCGTCATTTTCCATTCGTCATTCATCGTTCATCATTCATCCTTCACCATTTCATGCCCCTCCTCTCCGTGCCCGTTCACAACATCACCACCGCCGAAACGGTGGCCCGCATCGGCGCGTTCATCGCCGAAGGCGGGCCGCACCAGCTTTGCACCGTGAACCCGGAATTTGTGATGGCCGCCCGGCGCGATGCCGAGTTCATGGCCGTGCTGCGCGCCGCCGACCTGTGCCTGCCCGATGGCGCCGGTTTGCTGTGGGCTTCGCGGGTGCTGGGGCAACCGCTGCGCGAGCGCGTGGCCGGCTCCGATCTGGTGCCGCTGGTGGCCGCCGAAGCGTCCCGGCAGGGATGGGGTTTATTTCTGTTGGGGGCCGCGGAGGGGGTGGCGGGCAAGGCGGCGGCCACGTTGCAAACGGCCAACCCGGGGCTGCGCGTCACCGGGGTGTGGGCCGGGTCGCCGCATCCCGCCGAGGAAGAATCCATCGTCGCCCGCATCCGCGCCGCCCATCCCCATATTTTGTTTGTAGCCTATGGCGCGCCCGCGCAGGATAAATGGATTGCGCGCAACCGCGCGCGGCTGGGCGTGCCGGTGATGATGGGCGTGGGCGGGGCGCTGGATTTTGTGGCCGGGGCGGCGGTGCGCGCGCCGCGCTGGATGCAGCGCGCGGGGCTGGAGTGGCTGCACCGGCTGGCCCGTGAGCCGTGGCGCTGGCGGCGGATGCTGGCGTTGCCGCAGTTTGCAGTTGCGGTGCTGCGCGAACGTTTGGAGCGCTGAAGGTTTCGACGTTATAATGCCCGAAGGAGATTCGATCACTATGAATACGCCTGAGTCCAAAGACAACCTTCGCCGGGTGCTGGCCTGGCTCGACAAAATCGGGGCGGTCAGCCCCAGCCGGTTGGCCGCCGAAACGCAAATGCTGCCGCAGGAGACGTGGGGCTTGCTGAACCAATTGTCCGAGATGGGGCTGGTGATCATTCGCGATGACCCCGACAGCGCCGACGGGGCGCTGGTGATTCCGGCTCCGATGTCGATGAAATCGCTGGAGGAAAAATTAGCCGGCAAGAAAGACGACATGCTCAAGCAGACGAGGGGCGAATAACATGAACGCCCCAGACCTGCGCAAGCGCTTTCGGATTGGCTTTGGCCTGTGGGTGATCATCATCGCCGCGGTGACGCTGTTTGTGGCCGTGCCGTTTCCGGCGGGGAGCGTGGCGCAATGGATCATTGATGTGCAGGCTCAAGCCCGGGCCGGGGCCGAGTTGCTGGCGCCCCTGCTCATGGTGGCCGGGCTGGGGGCGGCTGTTGGGCTGGCCGAGTTGTCGTCCACGTTTAGCGATTACCCCCGCGAGGCCATTGCCACGCAGTGGGGGCAATACACGCTGTGGCTCAACGCCGGGGCCGCCGTGCTGGCCTATCTCGTGGCGCGCATTTACGCGCCCGCCTCAACCAACAGCATCATTCTGATCATCGCCGTGGGCACGGGCTTCCCCACGCTCATCCGCACCAAATACACCATTGCCAAACAGTTCGGCGGCGACGGCAAGGACGACCTCACCGTCAACATCGGCTGGCTCTACGAGCAATTTCAGTCGCTGTGCAAAAAGCAGATCGATCTGGAATTGATGGCCTATCGGCGCATGCAAGTCGATCGGTTATTGGGGCGCTATTCCACCGTGCAGGAACTGTATCAGACGGCGGTGTACGCCATCAAGGCGCGGGCCACGCTGTCGGATGACGAGGAGCGGCGGCAACTGGAAGACCTGCTGAAAACCATCGATCCCAAAGTATCGCCGGAATTGGCGCGCACCGATCTGGGGTTGAAGATTTTGGAGCTGGGCGGCGTTTCACTGATTGAACTGCTGGTGGGCGCGCGCGGAGGCGGCGCGGGTCCGGCCGCTCCCACCCCGCCATCGGGGGCCGCGGCCCCCGCCGCCGCCCCGACCGCCGATGCCGTGGTTAAGAAACTCGCTGAACTGCCGGTGGCGGAGCTTGTGGCGATGAGCAAATCCCTGCTCAAGGCGCAGGAGGATTTGGACTTCGTGGAAAAATCTTCGCAGCCCACGCCCGGCCTGAGCGAGCTTCGGCAGAAAGCGCCCATCGCTTATTACCTCGTGGCGCATGTGGGCGCAGACGCGGTGACTAAAGAACTGGCAAAGCGCCAACCCACACCCTAACGACACGCCACCGAGACGCACGGCGATCCTTACCCATGCCCGACTCCCGTTCCATGCTCTCGGTTGGCATTGACGTTGGCACCACCACCACCCAACTCGTCTTCTCGCGCCTCGTCCTCGCCGACACCTCCCGCCCCGGCCAGGTGCCGCGCATCGGCATCACCGACAAGAGCGTCCTCTACCAGTCGCCCATCACTTTCACCCCGCTGGCCGATGCTTCGGCGGGGCTCAGCACAGGCCGCGATCTCATTGACGTGGCGCAGCTCACCGATTGGGTGAAGCGCGAATACGCGGCGGCGGGCGTGGATCCCACACAGGTTGAAACCGGGGCGGTGATCATCACCGGCGAAACGGCCAAAAAGAAACACGCCGACGAAATTCTCCGCGCACTCAGCGGGCTAGCCGGAGAGTTTGTGGTGACGGTGGCCGGGCCGCATCTCGAATCGCTCATTGCCGGGCGCGGCGCGGGGGCGGCGCAGTATTCACAGAAGTATTTCTGCAAAGTCACCAACATCGACATCGGCGGCGGC
Organism: Chloroflexota bacterium; assembly: GCA_016213135.1. Lineage (GTDB taxonomy): Bacteria > Chloroflexota > Anaerolineae > Anaerolineales > VGOW01 > VGOW01. The sequence goes on from JACRBQ010000005.1 coordinate 12,389, forward strand.
AGCGCCAACTCGGCGCTGTTCAACGCCGGGGCGCTGGTAACGGCGGCGGCCATGAACTACGGCGGGCGCATTGTGGAGATCGACCACGCCACCGGCCGCGTTCGGCATTTGGCCGACCCGGCCCGCGCCATCCTCGACGACCTCGGCTTGCGGCTGGCCGTGGGCGACGCCCCCGCCCTTTCCGACCTGCGGCGTTTTACCGACCGCATGGCCGGCCTTACCGTGGAGCTGACGGAAGGGACGGCCTCGCCGCTGGCGCAAAAACTGTATCTCACGCCGCCGTCGCCCGTTTCGGGCAAGGGCACCGTGCTCATGCTCTCCGGCGGCATCGGCCACTACTTTTACAGCCCCCTGCCCATTCACTCCGTGGCCGACGCCACCCTGCACGACGACGTCGGCCCGCTGCTGGCCGAGTCGCTGCGGGGACATCCCGTGCTGCAAACGTACGAAACGGTGAAGCCCGCCGAGACTCTGCGCGCCACAGTGCTGGGGGCCAGTTCGCAAACGGTCACCCTCTCCGGCTCCACCATTTGGGCCGAGCGCGAAACTCTGCCGATGAAGAACGTGCCGGTCGTGCGGCCCGCCATTTCCGTAGGGGCCGATTTACATGTCGACCCAACCCAGGGCGAACTCACAGGTTCGCCCCGACAGATCGCCGCCGCCATCGCCGAGGCCGTGCGCCGCTGGGATGTGGACCCCGCCACCGACAACGTGGCAATCGCGCTTGAATTGGACAAGGCTCTGGATTACACTCTGCTCCTGCAACTGGCCACCGGCCTCGCCGATTACGCCCGCACCCTGCCCGCCGGTCGCCCGCTCGTCGCCATCATCGAGCGCGATTATGCGCAAGCCCTCGGGCAAACCGTCAAAGCCATGCTCCCCGACCGGCCGCTGCTGGTGATCGATCAGGTCGGCTTGCAGGAGGGCGATTACATCGACGTGGGCCTGCCGCTGATGGACGGGCGCGTGGTGCCGTTGAGCGTGAAAACGCTGATTTTTTATCACTGAGGCAGGCTGTATAATTCTTGTTTGGAAGATAAGCCATGACAGCGCCAACCATCTCAGTCACACTTTCTAAAGACGTCACAATCGCCATCCCTAAAAACTCCGCAAGGCTTTGCGCCTAAACAATGGTCAGTCATTGGTGCTCCGCCAGTCTGGGCAGACCATCGTGGTTGAGAAGAAAGAGGTCAGTTCGGCGCGCACTCGGGCTGAGTTCTTAGTTCGGCAAGCCAAGATTGAAGCAGCGCAAGAGGCATTGCAGATGACCGAATCTGAGGCCTGGGAACGCTTTGAATCTGCGACTGAGGCACTTCGCAAAGCACTCCGGGCGCGTCAACCCAACCGCAAACGGTCTTAGTTTATGCTCAACGAACGGCAACCCGATCTGATTGGCGCGGTCATAGATACCAGTGTCATCATCTCCGGTTTCCATTCAAAGCGTGGCGCGTCGGCTTCCATCCGCTTAGTCCGTTCCATCCGTTGACCAACGAGTCCCTATGCTCCTTCGCACTAAACTACACGGCAAAACCTACGAGTTCCCCGACCTGCGCCTGCTCATGGGCAAAGCCAACGAGGAAAAATCCGGCGACCGCCTCGCCGGGGTGGCCGCCGACACCACCGCCGAGCGCGCCGCCGCCAAATTCGTCCTGGCTGAAGTGCCCCTGTGGGCCTTGCGCCAGAACCCCGCCGCCCCCTACGAGAGCGACGAAATCACCCGCGTCATCCAGGACGCCGTCAACGAAACCATTTACAACGAAATCAAAGACTGGACCGTCGGCCAATTCCGCGAATGGCTCCTGGCTGACACCACCAGCGGCGAAATGATCCGCCGCCTCTCCAGCGGCCTCACCGCCGAAATCATCGCCGCCGTCGCCAAACTCATGTCCAACCTGGACCTGATCTACGGCGCGAGCAAAATCCGCGTCAGCACCCACTGCAACAACACCATCGGCCTGCCCGGCACCCTCTCCAGCCGCAACCAGCCCAACCACCCCACCGACTCCCCCGAAGGCATCCGCGCCTCCATCTACGAAGGCCTATCCTACGGTTCCGGCGACTCCGTCATCGGCATCAACCCCGTGGACGACTCGTACTCCTCCGTCGCCCGCCTGCTCGAAATGACTTACGACATCATCAAAACGTGGGCCATCCCCACCCAGAACTGCGTCCTCTCGCACGTCACCACGCAAATGAAGTGCTTGCAAAACGGCGTCCCCGTCGGCCTCGTCTTTCAATCGCTGGCCGGCTCGCAAAAAGGCAACGAGTCCTTCGGCATCTCCGTCGGCATGATCGACGAAGCCAACGCCCTCGCCAAAAAATACTGCTTCCCCTCCGGCCCCAACTTCATGTATTTTGAAACCGGGCAAGGCTCCGAACTCTCCGCCGACGCGCATCACGGCTGGGATCAACTCGTCATGGAAGCCCGCTGCTACGGTTTCGCCAAACGCTACAGCCCCTACCAGGTCAACACCGTCGTCGGCTTCATCGGCCCCGAATACCTCTACGACGCCCGCCAGATCCAACGCGCCGGACTCGAAGATCACTTCATGGGCAAACTCACCGGCATCCCCATGGGCTGCGATGCCTGCTACACCAACCACGCCCGCGCCGACCAAAACGCCATCGAGAACCTCGCCGTCATGCTCACCGCCGCCGGCTGCAACTACTTCATGGGCCTGCCCCTGGGCGACGACTCCATGCTCTCGTATCAGGCCACCAGCTATCACGACGCGCCGGCGTTGCGCCAGCTCTTTAAACTGCGCCCCGCGCCCGAATTTGAAAAATGGATGGAAGACCTCGGCCTGATGAAGAACGGCGTGCTCACCGGCATCGCCGGCGACCCCACATTTTTTTTGCGGAGATGATTGATGGACGACGCCCAGCTCAACGCCATCATTGACGCAGTCGTCAAAGAAATGATCGCCGCGCAGGCCGTTGCTCCCGCCCGGCCCGCAGAGCCAGTGGCCGCCTCCTCGCCGGCCCCCGCCCCCCAACCCGCCGCCCCCGCGACACCGCCCGGCGGCCTCGCCATTGACCTGCCCGACCCCGCCCTGCCCGAACACCGCTACCAGCCGCGCGTGCAGCGCGCCAAAAACCCCGACGCCCTCCCCGCCCTCATCGCCGCCACCACCGCCCGCGTCGGCGTGGGGCGCGCCGGGCCGCGCTACCGCACCGCCTCGCTCCTCCTCTTCCAGGCCGACCACGCCATCACCCAGGATGCCCTCTACCGCGACGTTGACCCAAAGATGCTCGACGACCTCGGCCTCTTCACCGTGCAAACCAACATCAAAAGCGGAACGTCCCCATCGGGGGGCAAGCAAGAGTACCTTTTGCGCCCCGACCTCGGGCGGCAGATCAGCGACGACGGCAAAAAGACGATTCTCGAAAAGTGCGTCCCGTCGCCCAACATCCAGCTCGTCGTGGGCGACGGCCTCAGCGCCGCCGCCGTCGAAGCCAACGTGCGCGAAATGTTCCCCGTCATCCTCAACGGCGCAAAGTCGGCAGGCCTCACCGTGGGCACGCCGTTCTTCATCAAATACTGCCGCGTCGGCGTGCTCAACGACATCGGCCACCTGCTCAAGCCGGACGTGGTCATCCTGCTCATCGGCGAGCGCCCCGGGCTGGGCCGCGCCGAATCGCTCAGCGCCTACATGGCCTACCGCCCCAAACCCGGCGACACCGACGCCGACCGCGACGTGGTGTGCAACATCTTCAACAACGGCGGCACCAACCCGCTCGAAGGCGCGGCCTTCACCATCCAGCTCGCGCAGAAAATGATCAAGCACCAGGCCAGCGGAGTGAGGTTGAAGTTGGCGACGAAGTGAAAAGCGAGATGAGAGGTGAGATATGAGAGGTGAGAGGCAGGCCAGATGAGCATCACCTCATATCATGATCTGGAAGTTTACCAACGCTCAATGAAGGCATTAGTGGCCGTGCACAAGATCACGCTCAGCTTTCCCGATTATGAACATTTCGTGCTGGCAGATCAGTTGCGACGAGCAAGCAAATCTGTGCCGGCAAACATCGCCGAAGGTTACGGACGACGCAAATCGGCTAAAGACTTCAAGCATTTCTTGGCTATGGCTCTCGGTTCCGCAAATGAGATGATTGTGCATATCGAGATCGCCAATGCACTTCACTATGCTCCAGCAGAGACCTGCAAGACGTTGATGGAAGACTACAACATCATCGGCAAAATGCTGTACCGGCTCATGGAAAACTGGCATACAATTCCTCCTAAACCCTCAATCAACTCTGACTTCTAGCACGGACTTCCACCTCCCACCTCCCACCTCATTTCCCCGGAGTCCCCATGGCAACCCTCGATCCCATCTACACCACTCCCCTCGCCGTCCGTCTCATCCCGAACGTGGACCCCAACCTGGCCGAGACGCTCAAGCTCAAGCCCGAGCAAAAGTCCCTCGGCCTGCTCACCGCCGACAACGACGACGCCACCTACGTTTCCATTGACGAGGCCACCAAAATGGCCGATGTGGAAGTGGTGTACGCCCACTCGTTTTACGCCGGGGCCAAACATTCCTCCGGCCTGCTCTCCGGCGAAATCATCGCCCTGCTGGCCGGGCCTAACCCCGCCGAAGTGCGCGCCGGGCTGAACGCCGCCCTGACCTATCTCAAAAACGAAGCCCTGTGGTATTCCGCCAACGAAGAGGGCAGCATCGCCTTCTTCCCGCACGTCATCTCGCGCACCGGCAGCTATCTCAGCCGAGTGTGCAACATCCCGCTGGGCGACCCCATTGCCTACCTCATCGCCCCGCCCCTCGAAGGCGTGTACGCCCTCGACGCCGCGCTCAAAGCCGCCGCCGTGCGCATTGTGACGTACACCGCGCCGCCCTCCGAAACCAACTACATGGGCGTCATGCTCGCCGGCGATCAATCGGCCTGCCGCGCCGCCGCCATCGCCTTCCGCGAAACGGTGTTGGAAGTGGCAAGGGACCCGATCAAGTATTAGTGAAGGCACAAAGCACAAGGCTCAATGCTCAATGCTCAACGCTCAACGGCACATTGTGCATTGTGCATTGAGGAAGCCCTGACAATGATCCTGCCGCAAAACACCAAAGGTAGCTTCGGCGGAAAGAGCGCGTAGCGCCCAATGCAACGTTCCTCCCGCTTCGCCCTGAGAGTGGCGTTGCTGTATCTGCTGTTCGGCGCGCTGTGGCTCCTCTTTGCCGGGCGCATCCTTACTGCCTTCCTCCACGACCCCGATATTCTGGCGCGACTGGATAGCATCCAGGGGTGGGCGTTTGTGGTCAGCTCCACCACCCTGCTGTATATCGCCCTGCGCCGCGAGCTTCAGGCCCGCGAGCGCTCCGAAGACGCCCTGCGCCAAAGCGAGGCGCGTTTCCTCACCGCCGCCGAAAGCCTGCCCTTTGACTTTTGGGCCTGCGACGAAGAGGGGCGCTACATCTTACAGAACAGCGCTTCCATCAAACAGTGGGGAAACCTGCTGGGCAAGCGGCCCGAGGAGACCGGCGTGCCCGGGCACATCTTAGCCGAGTGGCACAAAGTCAACCAACGCGCCCTGGGCGGCGAAATCGTCCACAACGAAGTGGATAGCGGCGAACGCGAGGGGCGAAAGTATTATTACGATATTGTCGCGCCCATCATCGACGGCGCGCGCATCCACGGCATTCTGGGCGTGAGCATCGACTTGACCGACCGCAAATTGGCCGAGGCCAAGCTGACGCGCCACGTGCAGCAAATGGCGGCGCTCACTCACATTGGGCAGGCCGTGCTGGCCAGCCTCGACCTCGCCCGGGTGCTGGAAAAAGTGGTCGACGAGGTGTATCCGTTTTTGCAAGCGGAAGGCGTTTCCATCCTGCTGCGCGAGGGCGAAAACGAATTGGTATTTGCCGCCTCGAAGGGCGCCGGGGCCGGTGAGTTAATCGGGCAGCGCATTCCGGCCTCGGCGGGGGTGGCCGGCGAAGTGGCCCGCGCCGGTCGCTCGGTTCAAATCACCGACGAACAGCGGCAAACCAAAATTTATCGCGACATCGAAAAGGTCAGCGGCGTGCATGTCCAATCCCTGCTGGCCGTGCCGCTCGTCCTCGGCAGCGAGGTCATTGGCGTCATCGAGGCCGTGCACAGCCTGCCGCAAGCCTTTACCGGCGATGACCTGAGCCTGCTGGAGGCGGCAGCCAACTGGGCCGTGCTGGCCATAGGCAACGCCCGCGAGCACAAGCGCACGCAGCGGCAACTGCAGGAAAGCGAAGTCATCGCCGCCATCAGCCGCGCGCTCAATGAAACGCTCGACCTGCAATACATCCTGCAACTCATTGTGGACGCCGCCCGCTACATCATTCCCAAAGTAGACCGGGCCGTGATTCACCTGCAGGACGAGAATGCGCTGGTGCTGCGCGCGGCGGCGGTGGCCACCCTGGTGGAAGTGGACCGCACCGATTTTGTGATGCGCCCCGGCGAAGGCATTGCCGGGCAGGTGATGGCCGAAGGTGCGGTGATCAACGTGGCCGACACGCGCGCCGACCCGCGCTACCTGCCGCTCAGCGCCGGGCCGCAACTGCGCTCGCTGCTGGTGGCCCCGGTGGAAAGCGGCGCGCGCCGCCTGGGCACCCTCAGCATCACCAGCGCCGCGCCCCACGCCTTTTCGTCGGACGACGAACGGTTGCTCGTCACTCTGGGCGTTCAGACCGGGTTGGCTATCGAAAACGCCCGGCTGTTTGAAGACACCCGCCGCCAGCTCAACGAACTGACCGTTCTTCACTCCGTTGCCACCGCCGGGGCTGAATCCACCAGCGAAGATGCCCTCATCGAGCGCGTCACCCACATTATCGGCGGCATCCTCTACCCCGACAATTTCGGCATCCTGCTGCTCGACACCGCCGCCGGACTCCTGCGCACGCATCCATCCTACCGTCAAACCGAACTCAGCGGCCGTCAACCCGACATTCCGCTGGGGCAGGGTATCATCGGCGCCGTGGCAGCTTCCGGGCAATCGCGCCGGGTGGGCGATGTGACCCGCGCCCCGGAGTATATCAACGTCGAGCCTCTCACCCGATCCGAGCTATGCGCGCCGCTGCGGGTGGGCGAACGGATCATCGGCGTCATCAACGCCGAGAGCACCAGGCCCGAAGCCTTTAGCGAAACCGACGAGCGCCTGCTGGTGACGCTGGCCGGCCAGTTGGCCACCGCCATTGAAAAGGTGCGCCTGTACAACAACCTCGCGCAAGCCCTGGCGCACGAAAAGGCCATCCGCAACCAACTGGTGCAAGCCGAAAAGCTGGCGGCCATGGGCCGCCTCATCGCCTCGGTGGCGCACGAACTCAACAACCCGCTGCAAGCCATCCAAAACGCGCTCTACCTCGTCAAGCAAGAGCCGGCCCTCGGCCGGCAAGCGCGCGAAGACCTGCAAGCGGCGCTGGCCGAAGCCGACCGCATGGCCGGGCTGATTGCCCGCCTGCGCGAAACCTATCGCCCCACGACCGGCGAAGACCTGCGGCCCGAGTCGCTCAATACATTGGTGCGGGAGGTCGAGAAACTGATCAACACCCATCTGCGCCAGAACGGCGTGACGCTCGACTTCACGCCCGATCCCGATATGCCGCTGGTGCTCGGCATCCGCGACCACCTCAAACAAGTCATCCTCAACCTGTGCCTCAACGCCGTGGAAGCCATGCCCAACGGCGGGCAATTGTCCGTTAGCACCGGCTACGAGCCGGATACGGGCTTCGCGGTGCTGACCGTCCGCGACACCGGCGCCGGCATCGACGCCGAAATTTTGCCCAACGTGTTCGACCCCTTCTTTACCACCAAGGAACACGGCACCGGCCTCGGCCTGGCCATCACTTACGAAATCATCAGTCGCCACAACGGCCGCATCGACATCTCCAGCCAGCACAACCGCGGCACCGAGATCAAGGTCTGGTTGCCGGTAAAAGGGCAGTGAGTCGCCGCGCCCCGTTGAAACCAAAGTCCCGGCGCCCGTTATCGCAGAATCGATCAATAATTGAAGCATGGCTAATCCGCCCACTGCCCCGGCACGAATCCTGATCGTGGATGACCATCCCAACACGGCCTCCATGCTGGCCCGCGCCCTCGGACAGTTCCAGACTCCGGCCCAGGTGCTCACGGCGCGCAACGGCCAGGAAGCGCTCGACCAGGTGGCCCAGGGCAGCATCGACGTGCTGATCACCGATTTTATGATGCCCGGCATGAACGGGCTGGAGTTGATCGAGCGGTTGCAGGGCGAGAAGCGGCTGGCGCACATCATCTTGATCACCGCCTACGACAGCCCCGGTTTGGCCGCCACCGCGCGCCGCCTCAAAGTCAACGACTACCTCGTCAAACCGGTGCAGCCGGAGAGAATCCGCGCCATCGTCAGAGAGGCGCTCGACGGCCTGAGCCGGCCCGCCGCCGAACCGGCCGCCCCGACCGGGCCGCAGAAATTCAAAATCCTCATCGCCGACGACAATCCGGACAACCTGCTGCTGTTGGCCACCGGCATGCGCGAGGAAGGCTACACCTTTAGCACGGCGACCAGCGGCGAAGAAGCGCTGGCGAAGATTCTAAAGGAGTTGCCGGACCTGGTGTTGCTGGACGTGAACATGCCCAACAAGAGCGGCTTTGAGGTGCTCACCGAAATCCGCGCCAACCCGCTCATCGCCCACATCCCGGTCATCATCATCACCGCGGCGCGCATCGAACCGCAAGACATCCGGCACGGCCTGAGCCTGGGGGCCGACGATTACATTACTCAGCCCTTCGATTGGCAGGAGCTTGCCATCCGCATCCGCGCCAAAATGCGGGTGAAGCAGGCCGAGCAAAGCATCAGCGGCTACCGCACCTCGGCCGAGCGGCCCGGCGCCCCGCCGGACATGACCACGCTTTACATGCTCGAGCGCAAGCGCGTGAGCGAACTGGTGGCCCTCAACCAGCTCACTCGCGAGATGAGCCTGTTTATGCGCTCTGCGGAATTGCTGGAGCGCACCCCGAAACTCATCCGCGACACGCTGGGTTACCCCATCGTGTCCATCTGGCTCACCGAAGACAACCAGCCCGCGTTGCGCGCCATGGCCGGGGCCGAGGGCGGGCTGCGCCCGTCCATCCTGTCCATCGCCCCGCAGCAGGTCGCCTCCAGCGGCCAACCGGCCCACCTTTCAGGCGCCATCGAGGAACGCGGCGGACGGCGCGGCATGGGCACGCCGCCCACTCAGTCGGCGGTGGCCGTGCCGTTGTTTTGGGAAACCAAAGTGAGCGGCGTGCTCGCCATTCACAGTCCGCGCCCCAATGCTTTTCAGGAAAGCGACCGCGTGGTGCTGGAGAACCTGGCGGCCCAGATCGCCAGCGCCCTCGAACGCATCCGCCTGTTTGAATCTGTGGAGCAGGAACAGCAGCGGCTATCCGCCGTGTTGGCCGGGGCCGCCGACGCCATTTTCGTCACCGATTCGCGGGGCAGCCTGCAACTGCTCAACCCGGCGGGCCAGCGGCTGTTCACCGACGTGGAAACAAAACTGGGCCAGCCTTTGCCGGCGGACCGAGGCTACGACGGGCTGATCAGCCTGTTTGAGCGCGCGCGGCAGTCGCGTTCCAACGAGCAAAGCGAAATCGTCTGGCCCGACAGGCGCACCTTCGTGGGGCTGGTGACGCCCATTGAAGAAGGCGGGCAGGTGGCCATCCTCCACGATGTGAGCCACTTCAAGGATTTGGAACGGGCCAAGAACGAGTTCATCGCTGCCGCCTCGCACGACCTCAAAGGCCCCATCACCGCCATCTTCGGCTACAGCCAACTGATCGCCAAGGTGGGGCCGCTTAACCACCAGCAGAACGACTACCTGAGCCGGGTGAACAAAGCGGCCAAGCAGATGCACGACCTGGTGCAAAATCTGCTGGAACTGGCCCGCATCGACATGGGGGTGGACCTCAAATTGGAAGCCTGCAACATGCGCGACCTGCTGGCCGGCGTGGGCGACGAGTTCCAACTTCAGGCCGGCGCCAAACAACAGACCTTTGAGATCGTGCCCTTTGAGGGCCGGCCGCAGGTGCTGGCCGATACCCCGCGGATGCGGCAGGTGCTGCGCAACCTCATTGGCAACGCCATCAAATACACACCCGTCGGCGGCAAAATCGCCATTACAGCCGAGGTGGGCAGCGACACCGTGCAGGTACAAATCCGCGACACCGGCATCGGCATCCCCCCGCCCGACCTGCCGCATATCTTCGACAAATTCTACCGGGTGCAGTCGGCCCAGACCAAAGACATTGAAGGCAACGGCCTCGGGCTGGCGATTGTCAAATCCATCGTGGAGCAACACGGCGGAAAAGTAAAAGTGGAAAGCGCGATCGGAAAAGGGAGCAGTTTTTCTTTCACCCTTCCCAAAAGCCCAATTCTGCCCTCAGTGCGGTAGCTTCAACTAGCCTTGGAACCCATTATGCCAAAACCCTCTACTGACACAGACGTCAACAACAACGATCTCAAAGAGTATGATCAAGTCATTATCGAACTCTTCGACCGTCTTTACAAACAGGATGAGACGAAACTACCTTTTTCTAAAAAGGATATCGAGCGCGTCGTCGAAGACCTACAATTGGACATTCGCAATATTCCAGACATTGCTTACACGTATCGGACGGGACGATCACTATTGCCGGCAGACATTCTCAAGCGCGGTCATTGGGCAATTGACGGCGCAGGCAAAGGAAAGTACATATTCGTCAAACTGAATCGTTTGCCATATTTTGATCTGCCTGAAGACATGGAGAAGGTTGCTATCCTAGATGCCACTCCCCAAGTAGTGCTCAAATATCAAAGCGGGGATGAGCAAGCTATGTTAGCTCGCATTCGATACAATCGCCTGGTAGATACCTTTATCGGCCTCACCGCTTATCAATTGCAGGGCCATTTTCGCACCACCGTTCAAGGCCTGGGACAGGTCGAAATTGACGATCTGTATTTGGGAGTGGATGAAGATGGCAACTGGGCCGCTATCCCCATTGAAGGCAAGGTCGGCGACGAGCGTTTAGGCGTCATTCAAATACGCGCGCTCTCGCTTCCCGTGAAGGACCAATTTCCGGGCTTAAAAGTTCGACCTCTTGGCATCACGCTACTGAACGATGGGTCGCTTCTGTTTGTGGAATTCAACGATCAAACCGATCTCGATTCTATAGCCGCGCGACGATACAAGCGATATGAGCTTGCGCGAGAGGTCTGACCGAATGGCCACTCCCCGCAACGGCAACACGGCGAACCATTTAGAAGACGCAGCCATTCATAACTGGTATCGGTTTGTCCTCGCCTTCCCCGACCACCTCGTCGCCAACTATCTCGACAAATTCGGAATTGAACGCGGCGCCACCGTGCTCGATCCTTTCGTCGGCACGGGAACGACATTGGTGGAATGCAAAAAGCGCGGCGTTCACTCCGTTGGGATAGATGCCAACCCGGTAACAGCTTTTGCCAGTCGGGTCAAAACGCAATGGGATATTGATCTCGATTCGTTTTGCCGAAGACGAGACGAGTTACTCAAACGCATCCGTCCTGCTTTGCTGGAAATGCTCCCGGCGGGCCAAATGGTGCAGTTGAGTTTTGAAGATTTGACGAGGCTACGGGAAACCAGATCGGGATACGAATCAACGGCCCGAACGACGAGCGACGAAATCGTGGCGTTGATTCCCAAAGGGGCCATTAGCCCTTTGCCGTTGTCCAAGATGATGATTGCCCGTAGCGCGATCCTCGATCAACCTACTGACGACATCCGCGATCTATTTTTGCTTGCGCTGGCCGCCGCCGCCGTTGGCGGCATCTCCAATCTTGGATTCGGGCCGGAAGTGTACGTATCCAAACAGCGCGAAGATGCCGACGTCTATCAACTTCTGTCTGATCGCTTGAGCCACGTTGAAACTGACCTGCGAGCAATAGAGTCGTTGAAACCTTTCGCCCGTTCTCAGGTGTTCTGTGACGATGCGCGCAAGTTGACGGAATTCGTCAACACCGGTATCGACGCCGTTGTCACCTCTCCGCCGTATCCGAACGAAAAAGACTACACCCGAATCACGCGGCTCGAAATGGTTCTGCTCGGGTTCATACGAGACAAAAAGGATTTGCGACAGTTGAAGAACCGGCTGTTGCGCTCAAACACGCGCAACATATTTGTCAAAGATGACGATGCGCGATACGTTTCCGATATTTCCGACATCCGCGCCATTGCCGACGAGATTGAGCGCCGACGCACCGAAAAAGGCGCCGACTCCGGCTTTGAGCGCCTTTATCATCGGGTAGTGCTAGAATACTTTGGCGGCATGTATCGGGTCCTGCGCGAACTTGAGCAAGTCATGCGGCGTGGAGCGCAGGCCGCGATCGTTGTCGGCGACCAGATGAGTTTCTTTCAAGTTCCCATCAGAACTGCTGAACTGCTAGCCGTCGTGGTCAAGGCAAAAGGCATGCCGTACGACATTATTGACATTGAAGAATTCCGCACCCGCCGCGCCACTGCCACGCGCAAAAATATAAGCGAAACGGTTTTGGTCCTCAAGAAAAAATGACGCGCCAACTCTTCACCGCCGCCGACATCCGCCGCCTGGCCTACGAGCAAAAAAGCGGCCTGTTGATAATGGGATCGCAAGACCTCATTACGCCGGAAGCCGTTGACGTCGCCCGGGAAACTGGCGTGCGGCTGTATCGCGAACCCGCCCCATCCTCGCCAGTGGCGCACCCCTCGCCGGCCCCCGCTGCGTTGCCGCCACTGCAAGTGGTGCGCGGCTCAGCCGTGACGCTCAATCCCTTCGGCGAAGCTCCTGGCGCTCCCGGCGTCAACGTCCGCCTCGCCGACGTCATCACCGCCGCCCACGGCTCGCCCATGGCCGCCGGATACATGGCCCTCGACCGCGGCGAATTTCCGTGGACGCTCAACTACGACGAAATAGACATCGTCCTCGAAGGCGAACTGGTGATCACCCGTGGCCCCGACTCGGTGCGCGGCGGCCCCGGCGATTGCATCTTCATCCCCAAAGGCTCCAGCATCACCTTCGGCGCCGCTTCGCACACCCGCTTCGTTTACGTGGCCTTCCCCGCCGACTGGCAGCAACCCCCGACCCGTTAGCCCCAACTGCTTATCAGACTCTTAACCTGATTTCATCCCCGGCTCAGGCCGCTGAGTAGAATCACTATTGCATTCTCCTCTTGCTTACCGCGCATCAGCCTCTCCCCGGGCCGGTGCGCGGTTGGCTTTAACTCACAAATGATCTTTGATCGCCCGCGCCACTTCCTCGCTAATGCCGGGCACGGCGCGGAGCTGCTCCACCGTGGCCGCGCGGATGCCTTCGATGTCGCCGAACTGGCGCAGCAAACTGCGGCGGCGACCCGGCCCAATGCCGGGGATGGAATCCAGTTGCGAGGCCACCCCGGCTTTGTCGCGACGCCGGCGGTGATGGGTAATGGCGAAGCGGTGGGCCTCGTCGCGCACGCGCTGAACGAGGAACAACCCCTGCGAACTGCGCGGCAGCATGATGGAGTTGACGTGCCCCGGCAGGAACAGCTCCTCTTGTTGTTTGGCCAGGGCGGCCACCGGCACACGATCGGCCAGCTTGAACTCGGCCAGCATTTGCACGGCCACCCCCAACTGCCCTTTGCCGCCGTCAATCAAAAGCAGATCGGGCAACAGCGCAAAAGACTCGTCGGCTTTTTGGCCGGGCACGGGCGCGGCTTTGGCCTCCTGAATGTCCTGCCAGCGGCGAAACCGTCGCGTGAGCGCCTCGCGCATGCCGGCAAAGTCGTCCACGCCCTGCACGGTGCGGATGTTGAACGAGCGGTAGTGTTTTTTGGCCGGCGCGCCCTGCGCAAACACCACCATGCTGGCCACCGTGGCTGTGCCCTGAATGTGCGAGATGTCAAAGCACTCGATGCGCGCCGGCGGGCGCGGCAGGGCCAGCGCGCCCTGCAATTCGGCCATGCCCTCCACGGCCTTTTGCTCCTGCCCGGCTTCCGCTTCGCGCTGCGCGTGCAACGCCACCAGCGCCTCGGCTGCGTTCTCGGCAGCCATCTCCACCAGTTCGCGCTTGGCGCCTCGTCGGGGCACGGCCAGGGTCACTTTATCGCCGCCGCGCTTGGTGCGCAGCCACTGTTGCACTATCTCGGCCTCGGCAATGTCGTTGGGCAGCAGCACTTCGGGCGGCACGTAAGCGGCCTCCTCGTAAAACTGGGTGATGAACTGGGCCACAATTTCCGCGGCGTTCTCGTCCTCGGCGCCTTCGAGCATGAACGAC
>JACRBQ010000081.1 GCA_016213135.1 Chloroflexota bacterium
GCCTTGAGGATGCCGCGAGCCACTTCGTCGCAGCGCGTGATGCCGCCGAAGATGTTGAAGAGCACCGCTTTGACGTTGGCGTCGGAGAGGATGATGCGCAACGCGGCAGCTACTTTGTCGGCGGTCGCGCCGCCGCCCACATCGAGGAAGTTGGCCGGGGTGCCGCCAAAGTAGCTAATGATGTCCATGGTGCCCATCGCCAGGCCCGCGCCGTTCACCATGCAGCCAATCTCGCCGTCCAGCTTCACGTACGACAGGCCATATTTCCGGGCCTCGGTCTCGGCGGGCGCTTCCTCGTCGATGTCGCGCATCTCAGCCAAATCGGGATGGCGAAACAACGCGTTGTCGTCGATGATCACTTTGCCGTCGAGCGCGGCCAATTGATTGCCGGCGTTAATCACCAGCGGATTGATTTCGGCCAGTGTGGCGTCCGTGTCCCAGTAAGCCTGAAACAACGAGGCGGCAATTTGCCCGAAAGCCTTCCAATGCTCGCGCGGCAAGCCGATGCCGGCGGCCAGATTGCGGGCCTCGTAATCGCGCAGGCCCAGGAAGGGGTTGATGTGCTCACGGGCGATTTTCTCCGGAGTCTCGGCGGCCACTTGTTCAATATCCATGCCGCCGGCCATGGAAGCCATAATCACCGGGCGTCGCGCTGCGCGGTCGTTGATGACGCCAAGATAGATTTCGGACTTGATGACCGAGGCTTCGTCGACCAACACTTTTCGCACCGGCAGGCCTTTGATGGTCATGGCTAGAATCTGCCCGGCGTATTCTTCCGCGTCGTGAACTGTTTTGGCCAGCTTGATGCCCCCCGCCTTGCCACGCCCGCCGACCAGCACCTGGGCCTTGATCACGACCGGCCCGCCCAGTTCGGCGGCAATATCGCGCGCCTGCGCCGCCGTCATAGCTACACGCCCGCGAGGGATAGGGATGCCCCGTTGGGCGAAGAGCTGTTTGGATTGATATTCGTGGAGTTTCAAAAAGTGCCTCCTGCGAGGAGTGGAAAGAGTGCGCCGCGCCGCATGGGCGAGGCGTGGGCGATTATACCACCTGCGCTGGCCTTGCTTTTCTACAAGGCCGACAAAATTTGCGGGCCGTCCGCCGTGATGGCGATGGTGTGCTCGAATTGCGCCGATAGCGAGCCGTCCGCCGTCACCACGGTCCAGCCGTCGTCCAACAATTTCCATTCGCGCCGCCCGGCATTGATCATCGGCTCGATGGTGAACACCATGCCGGGGCGCAGCACCGGCCCCTGCCCGGCCGGGCCGACGTGCGGCACCGAAAGGTCTTCGTGCAGGTTGCGGCCAATGCCGTGGCCGCCCCACTCGCGCACCACGCTGAAGCTGTTGGCTTCGGCGTGGGCCTGAATGGCCGCGCCAATGTCGGTGAGGCGGCGGCCCGGTTGCGCCGCCGCAATGCCCAGGCGCAAACACTCCTGCGTCACCTTGAGCAAACGCCCCGCCCGTGGCCTCACGGCGCCCACGGGGTAAGTTACGCAGGCGTCGCCGCAAAACCCTTTGTACTTGAGTCCAATGTCAATGGCAACAATGTCGCCATCGGCGAGCACGCGGCCATCGGGGATACCGTGGCAAATTTCGCGATTGACCGAAGCGCAGATCACGCCGGGGAACGGCGGATGCGTGGGCGGCTTGCCGCGATACCCTTTGTAGAGCGGTTGAGCGCCCCGGCTTTGCAAGTACCGGGAAGCCAGTTGATCCAGTTCGGCCAGCGAAACGCCGGGGCGAATGGCATCGGCTATGCGCGCAAAGGTGGCGGCCACCAATTGACCGGCGGCGCGCAGGGCCGCAATGTCGGAAACGGACTTGGTTTGAGATGCCATGGGGAAATCGAGGCCCGGGTGCGTTACGCGTTTGCCGCCTGCGGCACGCCGGCGCGCAGGGCGCTATCGATCGCCTCATAAAGCTGAAACGCTCTGAACGGCTTCGCAACGTAGCAGTCGGCGCCGGCGGCAAAACTGCGCTCGCGGTCGCGATCCATGGCGTAGGCCGTGACCACTACCACGGGCACGTGGCCGCCGGACAGGCGCTCCCTAGCCCGTATCTCGGTGATGGCGCTCAGGCCATCCAACTCCGGCATTTGCACGTCCACCACAATCAGATCGAATTTCTCGCGCCGCGCCCGCGCCACCATCTCGCGCCCGTTTTCCACCAGTGTCACGGCGCAGCCGCGCGACTTCAGGATACCCGCGATGACCCGTTGGTTAAGTAGGTTGTCTTCGGCGACCAATACGCGCAGGTCCAGCGGCGCATCGGGCAGCGGCGAGGGCGCATCGGGCCGCGCCAACTGGAATGTGGCCGTGAAGCTAAAAGCGCTGCCCTGACCCACCTGGCTGTTGACCCACAACTGGCCGCCGAGTTTTTCGACCAGCCGCTGGGAAATGGTCAACCCCAACCCGGCGCCGCCGTAACGGCGAGTAATCGAGCCGTCGGCCTGGGTGAACGGCTCGAAGATTATTTTCTGCTTGTCAGGCTCAATGCCGATGCCCGTGTCGGCGACCTCAAAGAGCAGCGTCACCCGATGGGCGCTTTGCTCCTGCACCCGCGCGGACAACGACACCGTGCCGCGCTCGGTGAACTTGACGGCATTGCCCACAAGGTTGATCAGCACCTGGCGCAAACGCCCCGGGTCGCCCGCCAACGGCGTGGGGATCAGTTCGTCGATGGATGTCGAGAACCCCAGGCCTTTGCCGGCCGCGCGCGCCGCAAACATGGAGGTCACGGGCGCGAGCACCGCCGCGATGTCAAACGGCACGCGTTCCAATTCCAGCCTGCCGGCTTCTATCCTGGAAAAGTCGAGCAAGCTATTGATCAACTCCAGCAGCACTTCGCTGGAGGTGTTAATCTGGTTGAGATACTGCTGCTGGTCGTCGCCGAGGGGCGTAGCCGCCAACAATTCGGCAAAGCCTTGCACGGCGTTGAGCGGCGTGCGGATTTCGTGGCTGATGTTGGCGATGAATTCGCTCTTGGCGCGACTGGCCGCCCGCGCGGCGTCGGCCAGCTCATTGGCGTTCAGCACCGCCTGCTCCAGTTCGGCATTGGCGGCGGCGAGGGCCGTCTCGGCCCGCTTGCGGTCGGCCAGTTCGTGCCGAGCCGCCGCGTACAGGTGCGCGTTGTCCAGCGCAATGGAGGCCAGTTGCGCCAGCCGGGTCAGCAATTCCACCTCGCTCTCGCCAAACTTGCGCCCCGGCTCGACCATCGCGATCCCCAGCACGCCGATCACCTGCGATCCCGACGTCAGCGGCACGCCCACGGCAGCGCGGACAAAATCTCGCGGGAACTGCGCCGAACGCCCCGGCCACACCTCATAGTCATCCACGATCAGCGGCTCGCCGGTCTCCCAAACTTTTCCTGCCAGCCCTTCGCCCCGCCCCAGCCGCGCGCCAATGAGTTGCGTATGCAATCCCAGCCCCACCTTCATCTCTATCGACTGACCGTCATCGGTCAGCAGGTACACGTAGCCATCTTCGGTGTCGCCAAACTGCGCGGCGTGAGCGATGATAGCCCGCAACAGGTCTGGCAGGTCGAGGCGGTTCATCAGGCCGAGAGCGGTGTCGTACAACGCAGTCATGATCCGGTTGCGGCGTTGGATCTCGGCGTACAGCCGGGCGCGCGCAATACCGATATTGAGTTGCCCGACGATGGCAGTGGTGAGTTGCAGATCGGCGCGGGAGAGCGCTACTTGATTGGTGCTTTCAATGTTGAGCACTCCGACGGGCCGGGAGCCATCGAACAATGGCAGACAGATTTCGGAAACAATGCCCTCGAAAGCGCCCATAAACGCCGGGTCGCTGCGCACGTCCTCCAGCAGCACCGGCTGGCCGGAGCGGAGGACGCGGCCCATCACCCCCTCGCTGACCGGAATGCGCGCGAAGACGTCGTCGTAACCCACTTGATGCTGCAACACCAGCGCGTCGTCTTCGAGGATGTAAAGACTAACCAGCGTATAGCCAAACGTTTCGGCAATAGCTTCCACGACGGTGCGAAACAACACGGAGAGATCCGTTTCGCGCGACAGCGCGGTGCCCACACGATCCAGCAAGGCCAGGGCCACAGCCTGTTGCTGAGCCGAGGCGAGAATGCTGCTCTGCGCCGCCTGTTCGGCTCGCAATGTCTCATTGGCCTGGGCCAGCGCAGTGAGGCGTTGGCGCTGCCGGACAATGACGGCGGCGCTGACTGCGCTGATGGCGATGACCGCAAGCGGCCAGAAGAGATTCACGATGCGCCTCGGGGAGGAGCGGGGTCGGCATCGGCGCTGGCCATGGGCCGCGCGAGGGTAAACGTCGTCCCCTGCCCGGCGCCGGCGCTGAAAAGGCCAAGCGAGCCATCCATCATTTCTGCCAGCCGCCGCGAAATGCTCAGGCCGAGACCCGTGCCGCCATATTGCCGCGTCGGACTGCCGTCGGCTTGCACAAACGGCTGGAAAAGCTTCGCCTGTTTGTCCGGCGGGATGCCGATGCCCGTATCCTGAATCATGATCTTGACCTGCCCGGCCCGCGAATCGACGTGCGCGCCGGCCGTGACCCGACCGCGCTCGGTGAATTTGATGGCATTGCCTATGAGATTCAAAAGAATCTGACGCAGCTTGTCCGGGTCGGCCCAGGCGGCAATTTGCGGATCGGCCGGCGGGCGCATCTCCAGCATCAGGCCTTTGTCTTGCGCTTGCACACGGGCCAGCGGAAGGATGTCGGCGAACAGTTCGCCCAGGAGCACCGGCTGGGGGTACACCTCCATGCGCCCGGCTTCGATCTTGGCAATGTCCAACAGGTCATTGATGATGCTCAGCAAACGCCCGGAGGCCGTATAGGCGATCTCAACAAACTCGCGCTCCTGCTGCGGTGTGGTGCACAGGTTGTCCACCACCATGCTCAGCGAACCGATGATGCCGGTGAGCGGGGTGCGCAGCTCGTGCGACGTGTTAGCCAGGAAAACGCTTTTCAGTTCGCTGGCCTCTTCCGCCACGCGGCGGGCGGAATCCAGCCGGGTGAGCAGTTGGGCGTTTTGCAGAGCCAGGCCCGCGTGTTCGGCAAAAGCAGTAATGATGCGCCGGGTGCGCTCACCGAAGCCGTCCAGTTCCGAACTATCCAGACTCATGACCCCGGTGACCTGGCGGCCCACACGAATGGGCAACACCAGCCTGGATCGCGCCGGGGTGCCCTCGCCCGCCGCGCCTGAGGCCTCGGTGAGATCGGGCAAGTACACCATTTCGCCGCTGGCCACCACTTGCGGCATGAGGCCGGGTTCAGCGAGCGGAGCGAGCGGAATATCAGCAGGCAGCGGATCCCCCGTGAGGCCGCCCTGAGCCAGCACCCGCAAGGTCTGCGCGCCATCGTCCAGCAAAGCCACCACGCAACGAATGCAATTGAATTCGCGGACAACGGCCTGCGCCACTTGCTCGGCCATACCGCCTACGCCGCCGCCGGGGTTGAACAGTTGCGACGCGGCGCGATATAGCGCGGCCAGTTCGTCGTAGAGCTGCGCGTTTTCGATGGCGATGGACGCCTGCCCGGCGAATGCCTGCAAACGCTCGGCGTGCGTCTCGGTGAAAAAATCCGGGGTGGCGCTCTCCAGGTTGATCAGCCCAATCAGCCGCCCCTTGGCGGTCATCGCCGCGCTCACGTGCGACCCGATCCAATCCGCGCCTTGAATCTCCGTCCAGTACCGCGCCCGGCGCGTATCGCGCACCAGCACCGGCCGCCCGGCCTTCAACGGTTCGGCGAACGGCAGATCGGTGTTGAAAGGGAAGCGATCGATGAAGATCGAATCCCGACCGGGAGCTTTAAAGCCGCGAGCGCCCACCAGCCGGGCGGCGCCAGAATCAACCAGCAGCACACTGGCGGCATCGTGAGGCGCCACACGCCCCACGTTGTCCAGAATCCGGTCCACCACTTCGGCAAAATTGAGCGTGCTGCTGAGCACGGTGGCGGTGATGCGCAGCGCTTCGTTGAGGGTGCGGTGTTCGCGCTCGGCAATCTCGCTGCGCTGGCGGGCAAAGGCCGCGCCGAACGCGCCCGCCGCGCCCTTGAGCGCTTCAATTTCGGCGCCCAGCCACTGGCGGTCCTGGGCGCAATCGTCGAAGCCGAGGAATCCCCACCAGTCGCCGCCGCAAAAAATGGGCACCACCGCCAGCGACCGCACCCGCCGCCGGGCCAACACCGCGCGCTCGGCCGCCGGAAACTCGCGCACCAATCCATGGAACGGGCGGCCGGCGGCGAGCATCTCTTGCCACCGGGCAAAACCCGCCGCTTCGTAAGGAATGTTCACCCAATCATCGCCGCCGGTCACGCGCAAATCGTCGGAAGCCACCCACTCGTAACGAGAGCTGTGCAAGAGCGCGCCCTCAGCCGAAGTGTGATTTTGAAAAATGTAAGCCCGGCTGACGGCCACCGCCCTGCCCAGTTGAGCCAACACGCCAGGCAACACTTCGCCCAGATCGCCGGGCATTAGCAACTGTTCGCTGGCAAAGGTGAGCGATTCCAAAATGGCGTCGCGGCGGCGCGTCTCGTCGAACAGCCTGGATTTCTCCAGCGCCAGAGCTATCGCATCGGCCACCTGGCCCAACAGGGGCATGTTCGTCCCGGTGTAGCCCAGTTCGTGCATCCATACCAGATTGAGCGCGCCCACCACGTTTTCATTCACCCTCAACGGCACGTTCAGCCTCGAACGAAATCCGGCCATGTAAAGGGCGCGCTCGGCCGCAAAGCCCGTTTCGGCGGCCAGGTCGGGGGTGAGGTGCGGGCGGCCTGCCGACACGTCGCCGGCTGCCGCCGTGGCTGAAACCGGCATGCGCGTGCCGACTCCCAGTTCCCGTCGCGGCTGATCCAGCGCCGTGACAGTGAAGTTCTCATTCCTTTCGTCGAACAGCGCCACGCTCACCCGTTCGCACCCTGTCAGTTGCTTGATGCCGGCGGCGATGTCGGCAAAGGCCTCGGTCACGTCGGGCGCGGCATTAAGCGCCCGCAGCACATCGCTCACCACTTTCATTTCGTCGGCGCTTCGGCGAGTTTCGTCAAACAGGCGCGCGTTCTCGATGGCCAGGGCCGCCTGGCTGGCAAAGGCCGATGCCAGCCGCGCGTCGTCATGGGTGTAATAGCGAGGCTCGTTTTTGTCCAGGTTCAGCAAGCCAATCACCCGGCCCTTGACCACCAGCGGCACGCCCAGCCAGCATCGGATGTAGTCGGCCTCGGCCACTGGCCGCCAACCCGGATCGGCGGCCGTGTCGGCGATAATTACCGCCCGGCTTTTGGTTAGCACATCTTGCACGTGCTGCAAACTGGCGAGCGGCAGAGTGTCAAAGAACTGTGTCTCGGTCTGGAAACCCCGATGCGCCACGAACTGCAACGCATCGCCGGAGATAAGCATGAGCGAGGCGCTATCGTAGTTCACCACACGGGCGAGCGTTTCGAGAATGATGTCGAGGAGCTGGCCGCGATCCAGGCTGGCGTTGAGGGTCATAGCCACTTCGCGCAGGGCTTCGGCCTGTTCGCGCGCGCTGCGTTCGGCAGCCAGCAGTCGCAACTTGGCCATGGCCGTAGACAATTGCCGCGACAACGTCACGAGCAGTTGCCGGTCGGCCGCGTTGAACGCCGCCGCCTGCGCGCTCTCGGCGTTGACCACGCCCACGACCTGGCCGCCGATGACGAGCGGCACGCACAACTCCGAACGCGTGAGCGCGTCGGCGGCAAAATACTCCGGCGCGCGGCTCACGTCGGGCGCGTAAACCGGTTTGCCCGTACGAACCACCTGCCCCGAAACGCCCGTTCCCAGCGGCAATACGCCGCCGCTGCGATCGGCGGCGCGGATCTGGTAAGACGGATGCGCCCGCAGCGCCTGCCGGGCCTCGTCCACAAGCAGCACGCCAAAATTGTCGGGATACAACGTGTCGCCAATCACTTGCGTCGCCCGCTCGATCAATTCGTCTTCAGTGGCGGCCTCGGCGCCGGCCACGGCCACGGCGTGCAGCACCGTCAATTCCTCCAACTGTCGGCGCGTGGCCTCGAACAGTCGGGCGTTTTCGATGACGATGGCAATTTGCGAGGACAGCGACTCGAGCAGCCGCCGGTTATCTTCACTATAGGCGTTGCGCCGGAATGATTGCACCGACACCGCGCCGATGATCCGGTCGCGGGCAATGAGCGGCACGCCCAGCCACGACCGCGACTGCCGTTCGGTGATGTTGCGCACGGGGGCTGGCAGCGAGTCGTGCTCCAGATCGCGCACCAGCAGCGGCTGTTGCGTACGCACCACCCAGCCCGTCAATCCGCCTTCGGCCAGCGGCACGCGAATGCGGGGCAGCGCTTTGCCGTCCTCGATAGCCAGAGCCAGTTCCAATTCCTCGGTTTCGGCGTCATACAATATGACCCCGAAAGAGTCGGACGGCATAAGCAGTTGCACCTGCTCGTGCAGCCTCCACAGCACCTTATCCGTGTTGACCATGGTGTCGCGCGTGAGCGCCGCCGCAGTGGTGTAGAGGCTGGCGAGTTCCCTGGTCTGCCGCTGCGACTCCTCGAACAGGCGGGCGTTCTGCAAGGCCAGCCCGGCCTGCCCGGCAAAAGCCGCCAGCCATTCCGCGTGCCTGGGCTGGTAATAATTCGGCTCCGTCTTGTCCAGCGAAAAGAACGCCAACGTGTCGCCGCCGGGGGCCACGATGGGCGCGCCCAGCCACGAGCGAATGTACTCGCCTTGCACACCAGGGATCCAACCGGGATAGGCCACCGTGTCGCCCACCGAAAAGGGCTTGCCGGTTTCAACCATGCGCCGCAAATTGTCGGTAGCGGCAATTTCAAAATTGATCTGGCGCACCGCCTCAACCACGTTTGCGCCGAAGCGCTCGTACCCGCGCAAACGGGCAAGCCGCACCCGGCCCTCCTCAACCAGCATCACGTTGCCCGAATCGTAAGGCACCACTCGGGCAATCAAGTCCAGCAACTTATCGAGCACGGTGTTCACGTCAAGGCTGGCGCTAAGCACGGCGCCGCTGTCGCGCAAGGCCTCGGCCAGCTCGCGCTGTTCGCGCTCGGCAGCCTCCGCCAACTTGCGCGCGGTGATGTCGCGGGCCACCCACACCGCGCGGTTGTTGGGCATCGGCGAGATGGAGGCCGAGAACCACTTCTCTTCGCCGCCGATGTTCAAGCTATATTCCGCCGCCACCACCCGCCCCGTTTCGAGGGCCTGCCGGATGTAGCTTACAAATTCGTCGGCCCGCGCTGCGGGGAATATGTCGTGGAGAGTGTGGCCGATCAATTCTTCGCGAGGCCGCATCAGCCCCTGCGGGTTGGTGGGCGCAATATCCAGGTAGCGCCCCTCCGCATCCAGCACGAAGATCGGGTCATCCATCGCCGCAAATAGCGCGCGGAGTTCTGCCTCCACCGTGTCCGGCGGCTGCGCGGCAGTCTGGGGTGAGCCGGCCTGCGTGATTTTCAAATCCATGGCGACTCTTCGACGGTAGAAAACATATCGAGCCGTTTCTCGAACATGCGATCAGGATACTACGAGCTGCCCGGCTTCGCCAACTGCCGCCCGGCCAATGATCCAGCCCGGAGCCTGTTGCAGCAGGGACGCGGCCTCGCCGGGGGCAACTGCCACCAGCAACCCGCCGCTGGTCTGCGGGTCGAATAGCAACCGGCGCTGCCAATCGACGAGCGGACGCTGCCACTGCACCCACCGGCTGTAGTAGTGCTCGTTGCGCTCCGAGCCGCCGGGGAAGATCCACTGCTCGGCGTAACGTAGCGCGCCGGGCAGCCAGGGCAGGGCCTCATATTCCAAATGCAGCGCGCATCCCGAAAGGTGCGCCATTTCGTGCGCATGGCCCGCCAGCCCAAAGCCGGTAATGTCGGTGACGGCATGCACGGCGCTGCCCAAGGCCCGCGCCGCCAGCGAGGCATCGCGGTTTAGCCGCATCATGCCGGCCACGCAAGCCCGGGCATCGGCCTCATCGGCTTGCCCGCGCTTGATGGCCGTGGTGATCGTTCCGGTGCCCAGGGGTTTCGTGAGGATCAGCGCGTCGCCGGGTTGGGCGCCGCCTTTGGTGAAGATGCGGTCGGG
This sequence comes from Chloroflexota bacterium, assembly GCA_016213135.1. Taxonomy (GTDB): domain Bacteria; phylum Chloroflexota; class Anaerolineae; order Anaerolineales; family VGOW01; genus VGOW01. Next base: position 10,062 of record JACRBQ010000081.1, read on the forward strand.
GTGCACCAGGCCGGTGACCGCCAATCCGTACTTCGGTTCTTTGTCGGTGATGGTGTGTCCCCCGGCAATGGCCGCGCCCGCCGTTTTCACCATCTCCGCTCCGCCGCGCAGCACTTCCGACAAAATGGCCGAATCCACGTCGTCCGGCCACGCCGCGAGGTTGATGGCGAACAGCGGCTCGCCGCCCATGGCGTACACGTCCGAGAGCGCGTTGGCGGCGGCAATCGCACCGAACTCGTAGCCGTCATCCACCACCGGCGGGAAGAAATCAACCGTGGACACGATGGCCTGCGTGTCGTTGAGGCGGTACACGGCGGCGTCGTCGGGCGCGCCGAGGCCCACCAGCAACGCCGGATAATCTTTGGGTTGAAACAGCTCGCCCAACGGGCGAAGCACCTGCCCCAGCACCTGGGGGTCCAGTTTAGCCGCTCAACCCGCGCACGAGGCCAGCGAGGTCAACCGCACCTGCTTGCCCGATTGCTGCTGGCCCGATTGCTGATTGTTGATTGCTGATTGCTGATTACTCATTCGTCACGCAAAGCGGTCGTTTGCCATTTTCCATTTTCAATTTTCCATTCGTCATTTCCCATTTCCCATTTCCCATTTTTCATTGTCTCATTGTTCATTGTTCATTGTCTCATTGTTCATTGTTCATTGCAATAACTTCCCCATGCTATAATCCGCGCATGAACGATCGTCTGGCTCGCCTCGAAGCCCGGATCGAGCAATTGGTGGAGGGCGCGTTCTCGCGCCTGCTGGCCGGGCGGCTGCAACCACGCGAAGTGGCCGTGCGCCTGGCCCGCGCGATGGAGGACAATGCCTTCCCCGGCCCGCGCGACACGCGGCTGGCCCCCTCCGAGTATCGCGTGCGCCTCCACCCCGACGATTGCGCCGCGCTGCTGGCCGCCTCGCCCGACCTGGCCTCCAGCCTGGCCGACGAACTGGTGGTGATTGCCCGGGAACTCGATTTAGTGCTCACTGACCGCCCCGTCATCCACCTCGAACCGGACGAGGCCGTGCAACCCAAAGCCATCACCGTAGACTCGTCGTTTCCGGCGGCGCGAGGCGCTACACAGCCCATGCCGGCGGTGAATATGCCGCCCATGCCCACCCCGCCCAAAGCCTACCTCATCGTCGACGGCCAGCGGCACGTGGCCCTTGACCGCCCCGTGGCAACGCTGGGCCGAAAATTGGATAACACCATTCCGCTCGATGACCCTCGCGTGTCCCGCCATCACGCCCAGATTCGTCAGCGGTTCGGGCGGTGGGTGGTGTACGACCTCGGCTCGGCCAGTGGCACCTACGTGAACAACCAGCGCGTTGAGGAATGGGTGCTGCGCCCCGGCGACGTAATCGCCCTGTCCGGCGTGCCGTTGATTTACGGCGAAGAAGAATCAACGGGCGGCGAAAACGACGACACCGGCCCCACTCGCCCCCTGCCCGCCCGGCCCGACGCGGAGCCGAAGCTGAAGGATGAAGGCGGAAGGATGAACGATGAACGATGAACGATGAATCGCCGCTGGTCAGGGGGCAGTGGTTAGTGGTCGGTGGTCAGTAGTGTGCCTTGTGCCTTGTGCATTCATCATTCATCACTCATCATTCATCACTCATCATTTCCCATGTCTCCCTTCGTCGCCCTGCTTGCCCTGCGCATATTGCTCGCCGTCCTGCTTTACGCTTTCATCGGCGGCCTGTTCTATTTGCTGTGGCGCGACGTGCGCCGCGCCGCAGCCGAAGCGCTGGAACGCGACCGGGCGCAGGGGCGGCTCGTCGTGGTAGCCTCATCCCTGCCCTCGCCGTCGGCGGGCGAGTCGTATCCGCTGTTGCCCATCACCTCGCTGGGGCGCGGCCCCACCAACAGTATTGCCCTGCCCGACGACACCGCCTCGCTGGAGCACGCCCTGGTGACTCTGCGCAGCGGCAAGTGGTGGCTCGAAGACCTGGGCTCGCGCAACGGCACCAGCCTCAACGGCCAACCCATCACCGCCCCCACCGTCATCAGCGCGGGTGATGTGATCGGGCTGGGGAGGGTGAGCGTGAGGGTGGAAATTGAAGGGCCATGAACAATGATAGGGAGACTCTGATGGATAAACCCACCCTCGCCATCATCGGCGGCTCCGGCCTGTACAACATGGCCGGGCTGGCCGACATTGAAGAACACGACCTCACCACCCCTTTCGGCAAGCCCAGCGACCCGGTGGTGGTTGGAACCCTGCGAAGTCCCGCAAGCGAAGCGGCGGGAAACAATCAGCGCGTGGCCTTCCTGGCGCGGCACGGGCGCGGCCATCGCTTTTCGCCCTCGGAGGTGAACTACCGCGCCAACATCTTCGCCCTCAAGCTGCTCGGCGTGGAGCGCATCATCTCGGTGAGCGCCTGCGGCTCGCTGCGCGAAGACTACGCCCCCGGCCACATCGTCATCCCCGATCAACTGTACGACAACACCAAAGACCGCGAGCGCACGTTCTTCAGGCGCGGGCTGGTGTCGCACGTGAGCGTGGCCGACCCCTTCTGCCCCGACCTCTCGGCGCAACTGTACGCGGCAGTGCAGGCCACCGGCGCCACCGTGCATCGGGGCGGCGCATTCATCACCATCGAAGGCCCGCGCTTCAGCACCAAAGCCGAGAGCCACGCCTTCCGCAGTTGGGGCATGAGCCTCGTGGGCATGACCACCAGCCCCGAAGCCTTCCTGGCCCGCGAGGCGGAGATGTGCTATGCCGTGATGGCCCACGTGACCGATTACGACGTGTGGCACGTTTCGGAAGCGCCGGTTACGGTGGAGATGGTCATTCGCGTGCTGGCGCAAAACACGCAAGCGGCCCAGCGCGCCATCGCCGGGCTGGCCGGGTCGCTCGCGGGGGAGCGCAACTGCGCCTGCGGCTCGGCCCTTGCCGACGCCCTCATCACCGACCGCGCCCGCATCCCCGATGAAACCAAAGAACAGTTGAAGCCGATTGTCGGAAAATACCTCTAAAGTTTTCAGGAGTCAGAATACAGGAGTCAGAATTCCGACTCCTGACTCCTGACTCCTGACTCCTGACTCCTGACTCCTGACTCCTGACTCCTGACTCCTGACTCCTGACTCCTGACTCCTGACTCCTGACTCCTGACTCCTGACTCCTGACTCC
>JACRBQ010000079.1 GCA_016213135.1 Chloroflexota bacterium
ACTCAGCGACGGGCTCATGCGCACCAGTGCGCGATCGGTCTTAGCTTGTCGGGCGTCTACCCAATATCCTACACCTACTTGACTTACAAGTTTCTGCCGCAAGGCAGGCGGCCCCGCCGTTTGGGTTACTCAGCATGACACGGTCTCAGGCGGCTTCCACTTTTCTTAGATCGGGAAAGAACGGCTTGACGGTGCCCTCGATCCAGCCGTGTAGCGTGACCGGCGAGAGCGGGCAGTTGACGCACGCGCCGGTCATTTTTACTTTGAGTGTGCGCCCGTCGAACGAGAGCATTTCAACCGCGCCGCCGTGAAAATGCTCGATGTAGGCGCTCAGCACCTCGATGAGCGCGCGCATGCGCTCCTCATCCGAGGCGTTGACCGGGATATTGCGCAGGTCGGGCAGGGTGCTGAAGGTTGGGTTGGTCATGGCGGCGTTCTCCGTTGAGTTGCTCAGTCCTGAGCGGGCAGCTTGCCGGGGCGCACCACCAGCATGGAGCGGGTGGTGTTGCGCAGCACTTTTTCGGTGATGCTGCCGTAGATCCAATGTTGCAGGCCGCTGCGCCCGTGAGTGGACATGGCGATCATATCGACGGGATGGTTGTCGATGTGGTTGAGGATGCCCGTGGCGGCGGAATCATGCAGCACAATGGTCGAAACGTCCAGCCCGGTGTCGCGCGCCGCGGCGGCCAGCCGGTTGAGGTAGGCCGCGGCGTCTTCGTGGATTTCTTCCTGCAGTCGCATGCCCAGCCCGCGCTCAATCTCGTCGAGAGTCTGCGCATCCCTGGGGGTCACTTCAGGCACGGCGCGCAGCAGCGTCACCTGGCTGTGGAACCCGCGCGCCACTTCCAGCGCCGGGGCCAGCGCGCGCTCCGAAAGCTCGGAGCCGTCGAGGGCCACAAGAATGCTCGACAGCGTTGCGGTGGAACGGATGACGAGCACCGGGCAAGGGGCAATGCTCAGCACGCGCTCGGCCACACTGCCCAGCATCCAGCGCGGCAGGCCCGAATAGCCGTGCGACGACATGACAATCAGATCGACCTTGTCCTTGGCGGCCAGGGTCACAATGGCATCGGCCACGTCGCCTTCGAGTACCTTGGTGGTGATGGCCAGCCGCGACTTGCCGCGGGCTGCCTGGATGTTCTGGAGATATTCCGTCGCCTCGGCGCGGGCTTCTTCCAAGGCCTGATCGGGCCACTGCACGCCGTAGCCGCCGTACAGGTACATATCCGGCACCAGTATTTTTTCGGCGACGAGCACCCGCGCCACGATCATTTCACTTTCGGCGTGTTGCCCCAGGGTAAAGGCGGGCGCCAAAGCGCGTTCGGCCAATTTGGATCCGTCCAACGGCACCAGGATTTTGCTAAACATTGCGAGTTCCTTTCCGGGCACGGTGGAGCGTATGGCCCGTAATTAGATCATGCTAATTTTGGCTAAAATCGCACAGTGCCGGATGTAACGGAAACGGCGTGAAGTCCGGTGGGGATAAGCAGCCTGAGGAATTACGTTTTTGCCGACCGAGGCAGGCCGGTTTGCGGGTCGGCGTTGGCGAGGCCGGTGAACTGCCACACTCGGGTGAGCGCCCACGCCAGCCATAGCCTTTGGCGAAGCCGTCGCCACAGGGTAACGGCTTGCGCGCGCTCGGCAAGACCGGGCGAGGCGGGGCTATAGAAGGCGCGGACGTATAGCTCGACGAGTTGGCGCACGTCTTCGCCGGCGTGGGTGCTCACGTCGAAGCCGACGATCTGCGAGAGTTCGGCGAGGCGGTGGCGCAGGTGAGCGGCGAATTCGTACGGAGTGTCGCCGGGTTGGCTTGCGCCGGCCAGCCGCTGCGCGTGCCCCTGCAAACGGTGATAGGCATGGTCAATGGCCGCCGCCGGAGCCAGCCGCACCAGCCGCCAGCGGTCGATGGCAAAAGCTGCGAGCGCGCCCAGGGCCAGCACCCCGGCGGCCCCCGTCAGCCAGCGCCCTGCAACACGCCAGCGCCCGGCTCGCCACGCGGCGGCGGCGTCCAGTGCCGCAGTCGAATCGGGAATGACCGGCAGCGCGGCTTCGCCGGGCCGCTCAATGGCCGGCTGGCCGGCGGTCGGTTCAAATTGCACCCAGCCATAGCCCGGAAAATAAATTTCGGGCCACGAATGCGCGTCGGCCTCGGTGACGATGTAGCGGGCGCTGGCGGCATCGTACGCGCCGGAGGCGTAACCTACCACGAGGCGGGCAGGCAGCCCGGCGGCGCGGGCCAGCACCACCATCGAAGTGGCGTAGTAGTCGCAGTAGCCGCGTTTGAGGCTGAAGAGGAAGTAGTCGGCAATGTCGCGGTCGGGGGGCGGGGCGGGCAAGTCCAACGTGTAGCGGAATAGGCGCAGGTAGGATTCGATGGCGCGGGCGCGGTCATAGGGCATGGGCGCGGTGACGGTGAGGTCGTAGGCCAGTTGGTGCACGCGCAGAGGCACTTCTTCGGGTAGAGCGAGATAGCGAGTCTTGACCCAGTCGGGGTAGTCGCTGCCCGCCTGGCGCAAGCTGGATTCGGTGAACACCGGCAGCCACGACACGGCGCGATAGGCGGGGGCTTCGAGTGTTGCGCCAAACAGGTCTTCGGGCGAGCGCCAGGCCCCGCGGTAGTCGTGGTCGGCGGTGAGCAGCGTGCCGGTGGCGTAGAGCAGCGTGCCCAGGTCTTCCACGGCAGTCACCTGTTGTTCCACGGCCCGGTAAGCAACGGCCTCGATGGGCTGAACGTTGTCGCCGGCGCGATAGTCCACCGGCGTCAGCGCGCCGCTGGCCAGCCAGCCGCGCCCGGTGTAGCGGTCATAGGTGGTGCTGCGCCAGTAGTAGCGCGGCGGCGGGTTTTCTTTGAGAGCCGCGGGCTGGGGGTTGGGCGGCAGGTCGCCGGTGCTGATAAGCATGACGACGTCGTGCGATAGCTCGGGGCCGGAGCCGATGAGGTGGCCTCGGGGCAGGCCGGGAGAGCGCACAATGTCGAACACATCGGCGCGAGTGGGCAGCGTCTGCAGGCCGAGCGATTGCGGCAGCACGGGGTCGCGGTTGACGCCGGCTTTGCGCGTGTATTTATTGGCCAGCTCCACGAGGTCTTTCCACGAAATGGATGGCGCGGCGGCGGCGGCGAGCACCAGCGCGATCACCAACGGGATGACGATCAGAGCGCTGTCGCGCCGCGCTTCATCGAAGTAATCGATGCGCTGGGCTTGCCAGTATTGCTCGCGCTCGTTGAAGGCAATGAAGCTCAAGAGCAGCAGAGTGGCAGCCAGCAAAAGGGTCAGCATGTTGATCCCGCCGCCGGTGTAGAACGCTACTGTCGACAGCAGGGCAAGGGCCGGGACCACGGCTTGCAGGGGCCGACGGCCCCCGCGTACTGCCCACCCGGCCCACACCGCCACGGCCCATACGGCAGCATTCCACACCAGGGCAACGGCCACCGGGTCGTAAGCAGTTTTGCCCTCGGCCACCGACACCAGCCACACGAGCAAGCGCACGAACAGTGTCTCGATCCCGATAAGCAGGGTGTTGAGTGGATTGAGCAACGGGGCCATGTCCGGCCAGCCTGCCGCCTGCCACGGCCAAAAGGCCATGGCCAGCGCCGCCTGCCCAACGGTGGCAAGTTCATCACCGAGTTGGCCCACCACCACTAAGGTGATTGCCAGGCCCAGCCCAACGGCGCACAGAGTCGCCAGCCACGACGGGCGCACTGCCAGCCGCGCCAGCCACCAGCCCGCCAGCAGAGCCAGCACCGCCACGCCCATCAGCCGCCCCACATCCAGCCCGCGCACCACCGCGCCCAATCCGTGGGTCACGCTATAAAGCGCCGCGTAAAGCAGCAGCAGCGCGGGCACGGTCTGCGAGCCGACCTGCCGGGCCAGCCGCTGCACGGGAGTAGCGTAGGCCGGATTGTTCATGCCAGTCCCCTCCACTCTCCGCTCGGCCTCGGCGGGCCTACCGGCACGGCCTTGCCGGTGGGCATGATGCGCCACTCGCGCTGGCCGGGGCGCGCCTTCGGGCGGTCGAGCATCGAGCGGCTAATCAAGTAGTGCGTTACGCCGAGGTCGGCCAGCAGGCCGACGACGGGGGCGGCAGCGGGCGCGCCCGGCCCGCCAAACGAGGCCGGGTCCAGCAGCAGCACCGTGCACACCACGCCGCGCTCTTTGAGCGGGGCCATCGCTTCGATCCACCGGCTGTCGAGCGAGGGGGTGATGACGATGAGACTGGGCAGTTGTTTGAAGGTGGGCCGCACGCGGTCTAACAACGCGAAAAGCGGCTGTTTGCCGGGATGGACGAGCGCCAGTGCGCGCATGATTTCCCATCGTTGACTGTTGCCCGGCCGAGGCGGCAGCCACACCAGTTGTTGCCCGTGGGCCACCAGCCCCACGGCCCGGTCGGCGCGCAAGCCTCTATCGGCCAACGAGGCGGCCAAAATCACCCCGTGCTCCTCGGTGGAATCTTTTCCTTTCCCCAACTGAGCTTTGGCCTCCAAATCCAAAAATATCCACCAGTCGCCGGAGGGGGTGTTGTCGAACAGGCGCACGAAGAGCGACTCGCGCCGGGCCGAGGTGGGCCAGTGGATGTGCCGCAGGCTGTCGCCGGGGACGTAATCGCGCACGCCGCTGGTGGTTACGGCGCGCTCAAGCGTGTTGACGCTCAGGTGGCCCTCGTCGGCGCGTCCGCCGGGGGCCACGTCAATGGTGGGCAGCGGCACCACCGGCGGCATCACCATGAGGGTGGACGAGGAGGGATATTCGGTCGTGATCGTGTAGACGCCGAACGGGTCGCCGGTGCGCACGGTGGTGGGGCCGATGGTGAACACGCCGCGCTGGTTGCAGATGCTCTCGGTGTACCACTGCCACTTGTTGAGGCCGCTCACGCCGATGACGCGGCTGGCGCGGCTGTCGGGCAGGGTGGAGTGATCGATAATCTCCACCCACAGGCCGGGGGCCGGGCCGCGGTTGATCAGCGAGAAGCGCTCTTGCATCCAGTCGCCCACTTGCCTCCAGCCGAGGCGCATCTCGCGGGTGAGGCGCAGGCCGCGCGCCAGCGAGAGCGCCCACACTGTGCTGATGAGCCACACGCCGCCCAACCCCACCAGCAGAATCTTCCAGCCGTCAAAGGGGAAGGCCGACTGAATCGCCAGCAGAAGGATCACCAGCGCGGGCAGAAGGCGGGAGTTGAGCTTGATGGTGGGTTTCATAGCGGTTTGGCGAACCGGCGCCGACCCGGTTCTATGGCTTGTACTCGCCGCCCGGCACGGGCACTTTGGTCACCAGTTCTTGCACCACGCGCTCGGCGGTTAGTTCGCGCAGGCGCGCGCCCGGGGACAGGATGATGCGGTGCGCCAGCACGGCGGCGGCCAGCGCCTTCACGTCGTCGGGCAGCACGTAGTCGCGCCCGTGAATGGCGGCCCGGGCTTGCCCGGCCCGGTAGAGGGCCAGGCTGCCGCGCGGGCTGGCTCCCAAATATACCTCGCTGTGCCCCCGCGTGTTGCGAGTCAGGTCCACGGCATAGCGCTTCACCGCCGAAGCCACGTGCACCTCGCGCACCTCCGTTTGGGCTTTGGATAATTCATCCACCGAGGCCACCCCTGCCAACTCTTCAAACGGGTGGCGGAACTGCTGGCGCTCCAGCACGTTAATCTCCTCCTCCGCGCCCGGATAGCCCAACCGCACCCGCAGCAAAAACCGATCCAACTGCGCCTCGGGCAGCGGAAAGGTGCCCTCGTGCTCGATGGGATTCTGCGTGGCCAGCACCATGAACGGCCGGGGCAGCATGTGCGTCACCCCGTCCACCGTGGTCTGCCGCTCCTCCATCGCCTCCAGCAGCGCCGATTGTGTTTTGGGTGTGGCGCGGTTGATCTCGTCGGCCAGCACGATCTGCGCCATCAGCGGCCCGGCGCGATATTCAAAGTGGCGCGACTCCTGGTTGAAGATGGACACGCCGGTCACGTCGCTGGGCAGCATATCGGGTGTGAACTGGATGCGGCTGAACGAGCAGCCGAGCGAGCGAGCCAGGCTGCGGGCCAGCATGGTTTTGCCCACGCCCGGCACGTCTTCGATGAGCAGGTGCCCTTGCGACAGCAGGCCGATGAGGGCCAGCTCCACGGCATCCTGCTTGCCGACGATGACGCGCTCGATGTTGGCGGCGAGACGCTGGGCAAAGGGTTGGACAGAGGACACGAGGACTCTCCAGTGAATGAGGGTGGCGCGAATGATAACACGGTCTCGCCGGGCGGGACTCGCCGTCGTCTGCTTTGGCTGCTGACGCGCGGTATCGGCCATAAAGGATTCGGCCTACTCAAAGTTGAACACGCCCTGCGGGCGGTGTTGTCCATCCACTCTATTCGTGATACAGTCGTCGCAGAGGATGACATGACCCGACTTGCTGCTTCCATTCTCTGCGGGCAATTCGCGAATCGCCCTTACGCTTTCGGTGGGATGACATGACCCAACTCGCCCCTTCCATTCTCTCTGCCGACTTTGCCCGGCTGGCCGACCACGCCCGCGAGGCGCTGGCTGCCGGGGCGCATTGGCTGCACGTGGACGTGATGGACGGGCACTTCGTCCCCAACCTCACCATTGGCCCGCTGGTCGTGGCGGCCCTGCGCCCGCTCCGCGACGAGATGCGCTCCGTGCTGGATGTGCATTTGATGATCGAGGCCCCCGACCGCTATCTGGCCGACTTTGCCCGCGCCGGGGCCGACCACCTCACCGTGCATGTGGAGGCCTGCCCGCATTTGCATCGCACCGTGCAGGCCATCAAAGAACTGGGCCTCAAAGCGGGCGTGGCCCTCAACCCGGCTACCCCGCTCGTCACACTGGAAGAAATATTGCCCGACGTGGATCTGGTGCTGGTGATGACTGTGAACCCCGGCTTCGGCGGCCAGCGCTACATCCCCGGCAGCACCGACAAAATTCGCCGCGCGCGGCAAATGCTCACCCGCGTCGGCTCGCCCGCGTGGCTGCAAGTGGACGGCGGCATCACTCCGGCCACTGCGCCCGAAGCCGCGCAGGCCGGGGCCACCGTGCTGGTGGCGGGCAGCGCCGTGTTTGGCGGCCCGGCCGGCGTGGCCCAAAATGTGGCCGCGCTGCAAAAAGCCGTCGGGTTGGCATAGAAGAGTGCGCAGTGCTGCTACTCCGGTGAAGCATGGCTGCTGACGCATACGCAAGAACCCTGCACAACATTACTCTGGGCCTGCTGGCCCGCCGTGATTTGGGTGAGCTATTGGAAAACGTCATCTCGTCCGCCGGGCAGATTGCCCACACGACGAATGTCTATATTGCTCTGGTGGACGAGGAGACAAACCTTATCAGGCCCATGGTAACGATGGGCGTTTTCCGCGATCAGACCCTGAGTTCGTTGAAATCGGGCGAAGGTTTATCGGGCAGGGTTTGGCAAAGCGGCGCGCCGCTGATGGTGAAAGACTACGATTCCTGGGAGGGGCGGCTCCCCTCGTTTAGCCTCGGCGTTATTCAATCCATTGTGGGCATCCCGCTAAAATCCGACGCGCGGACCATAGGGGTTCTGGGGCTGGCTCACGATCGCCAATCACAGCGGGTGTTCAGTCAGGAGGAGATCGAGCTGCTGAGTCAATTTGCCGCGCTGGCAACCCTGACGATTGAAAACGTCCGCCTGTCCCAGTCCGCGACTCAAGCTGCCGACCGCCGGGCCATTCTCTATCGAGCCAGCCAGGAGGTGAGCGCCGGCCTGGACATCGAGCAGGTGTGCGCGGCCGTCCATCGCGCCGTGCAACAGGTGATGCCGTGCGAGGATTTCATTGTTGCCTTTTACGACGAAGCGCGCCACGAGATCATCCCGGCGTATATTATCGAAACGCCCCGGCGCCGGGTGACGGCGCCGCCCTACGCCGCCGACCGCGGGCTGGGCGGGCATATCGTCCGCACCGGCCAGTCGGTGCGGCTCAACAGCCCCGAGCAGATACTTTCGAGCGGGATCGTGTTTATGCCGTATGGCAACGGCCCCGTGACTTCCTCGGTGCTGGGGGTGCCGATGTGGCTCAAAGGAAGGATCGTCGGCATGTTATCGGCCCAGAGCTACCAGCCACAGGCCTATTCGGCTGACGATCAGGAATTGCTGGAAATGCTCGCCGCCCACGCCGCCGTGGCATTCGACAACGCGCGGCTATTTGCCGAAACCCAGTTCCTGGCCATCACCGACTCGTTGACGGAGGCGTTTAACCGGCGCCACCTTCTCGCTCTCGCGGAGCGCGAATTCGAGCGCGCTCGCCGTTACACGCGCCCGCTTTCACTGATCATGCTGGATGTGGACGACTTCAAGAAGATCAACGACACCTTTGGGCATCAGATGGGCGATCGTGTGCTGCAAATCGTCGCAAAACGATGCCGCCAGGTGCTGCGCGAGGTGGACATTTTTGGGCGCTACGGCGGCGATGAATTTGCCATCGTGCTGCCGGAAACCGACATCGCGCGGGCGCAACTCATAGCCAGGCGGCTTTGCCGGCAATTCGTCAGGGCGGAAACGGATCCGAACCAGACCACAGCGGCGGGCGTCACCGTCAGTGTGGGCATGGCTTTCCTGGACCCCACGTGTTCCAATTTGGAAGTGTTGTTGGGCCGCGCCGATCAGGCCCTGTACGCCGCCAAGCAGGCCGGCAGGAACCGGGTCAGCATTTGGAGGGCCGTGTAACCGTCGGCGGCGAATTCAACCGCGCCGCCGGCCGCTGTGGCCTTACACGTGGCCGCGCTGAAAAGGCGGTTGAGGGGCGTAAAATATCTCCATGCCAAAACATCCACTCGCTGAAGTCTTCGGGTTTCCGCCCGACAGCTCTACGCCGGAAGCCAAACGCGCGCGCAAGAATCGACTCTGCCCTTACAACAACCGCGTCCCCTCTTGCACGAAGGACAAGGCCAACGACCCGCTTGGCGTCTGCACAATTCACGACGGCGACGAACTGGCAATTACCTGCCCCATTCGCTTTCGGCAAGATTGGCTTATTGCCGAGCACGCGGCGGCCTTTTTCTTTCCGGGGGATAGCCGGTGGACTACGCTCACTGAAGTCCGACTTGAGGACCGCAACGGCAAATCGGCGGGCAACATTGACGTGGTTTTGGTTGCCTATGATGACAACGGGCGGTTGCTGGACTTTGGCTCGCTGGAAGTCCAAGCGGTTTACATCTCCGGTAATATCCGTCAGCCATTCGAGCAGTATATGAAATCGCCGGAGAAGATTCGGAAATTCGATTGGTCAGGCAGCAGACTATACCCTCGTGCAGATTATCTTTCCTCGTCTCGAAAACGACTCGCGCCGCAATTGATTTTCAAGGGAGGCATTCTGCACTCATGGGGCAAGAAGCAGGCGATTGCCTTGCACAGCGGTTTCTATAGAACCTTGCCTAAACTCCCCGAAGTCAAACCCGATAAAGCCGACATCGCCTGGCTCATCTACGACTTGCGACTCGACGCAACTCGTCACCGCTACAACCTGACTCTGTCGGACACCGTGTATACCGCGTTCAAACCCGCATTGGATAGAATCACCGTGCCCGAACCCGGCCTTATGGCCTCATTCATCGAACATCTGCAGAGCAAACTCGACGAAAAACTGGACGACGGCAATCCGCCCGACGCGCCCACACTCAACGATTTGTTCGAGTCATAATGGCCCCCACGCAACTCTCCTTCTTTGAATCGCCGCCGAGCGGTCGAATAGTCAACGTGGCTTCCGTGCCGCAACGAAGCCCCTTCCGCTATCCCGGCGGCAAGACGTGGTTGGTGCCAACGATCCGCCAGTGGCTGTCGAGCCTGCCCGCCCGCCCCAATGAGTTTATCGAGCCTTTCGCCGGCGGCGCGATTGCGAGTCTGACCGTAGCGTTTGAACAACGGGCCGATCACGTCACGATGGTGGAGCTTGACGGGCAAGTAGCCGCAGTGTGGCAGGCTATTTTGGGAGAACACGGCCACTGGCTTGCCGACCGGATTGCCACTTTTCAAATGACACCGGCCAATGTCGAGACCGTCTTGTCCGAATCGGCTCGCAGCATCCCCAAGCGGGCCTTTCAAACGATCCTCAAGAATCGCGTGAACCGTGGCGGCATTCTCGCTCCGGGGGCGGGCAAGGTAAAAAATGGCGAAGCGGGAAAAGGACTGAATTCCCGCTGGTATCCGGCCACGCTCAAAAAGCGCATCGTTGACATTGTGGCAATACGCGACGGCATCACTTTCATCCACGGCGACGGCCTCGCGGTCATGCGGCAGAACGCCGGCCGGGCGGATGCCGTATTCTTCATCGACCCGCCGTACACCGCTGGCGGAAAGCGCGCCGGGAGCCGGTTGTATTTGCACTCAGAGTTGGACCATCGGGAATTGTTCAGCGTGGCCGGTGAACTCGCCGGCGATTTTTTGATGACCTACGACGACGCGCCTGAAGTGCGCGCCCTCGCTCGGAAGCACGGATTCGATATTCACACCGTCCCCATGAAAAACACGCACCACGCCGAAATGATGGAGTTGCTCATTGGACGCAACCTCGATTGGGCGCGGTAGCGCACGCCGGCGGCACAGGTCGCCGCGCTGATTCCCGTCGGCCGGAAGATGAGAGGCCTCCCGGAGAGAGGCTATAATGCTGGCGATAGAGGAGGTGTCCCGTGCCCAGTCCTTTTCCCGGAATGGATCCCTACCTGGAAGACCCGGTGCGTTGGCCGGATGTGCATCAGAGTCTGATCACTTACGTCCGGAATGCGCTCCAGCCACAGTTAGGGCCGCGGTATTATGCGCGGATGGGCGAGCGCGTGTATGTCGTGACGCCGCCGCACTCCATGTACCCCGATGTGGTATTGGTGGAGCGCCGCCTCAGAGAGTCTGCGCCTTCTCCAGCCGGAACAGCCCCCTCCACGGAAGCCTCCGCCGAAGAAGCCGCGCCCGACTGGCCCATTGTCATCACTCTGCCCCCGGTCGAGCATCGCGAGCCTTTCGTCGAAATCGTCCACGCTGCCGGCGACGAAGTCGTGACGATCATCGAAGTACTCAGCCCGGCCAACAAGACTCCCGGTGAGGGACTGCGGCAATACCGACAGAAGCAACAGCAAATCCTGAACAGTCAGGCGCATCTGGTTGAAATTGATCTGTTGGCTGGCGGCGAGCCGACCATCGCCGTCCCCGAAGAGAGTCTCGCGTCCCTGACGCAGCACCGCTACTGCGTGAGTGTGCGGCGGGGGCCGGAGCGGCACCATTTTGAAGTTTACCCCATCCGCCTGATCCACACCCTGCCGCGCGTGCATGTGCCTCTGCGCGCGCCCGATCCTGACGTCGATCTGAACCTGCCAGCAGTTTTTACGCAGTGTTACAACGACGGGCGGTATGCCGGGCTGGCAGACTACCGTCATCCCCCGCGCGCTCCGCTTTCAGCCGAAGAGGCGGCCTGGGTGGATGGGCTGTTGAAGGGCAAGGGATTGCGCCCCTGATGCCCCCCGAACCCGCCTTCGACTCCTACCGTTCCCCCGTCCTCGCCACGCGCGGCATGGTCGCCTCCAGCCAGCCGCTCGCCTCGCAAGCCGGCCTCTCCATCCTCATGCGGGGCGGCAACGCCGCCGACGCCGCCGTGGCCACCGCCGCCGCGCTCAACGTCACCGAACCGACCTCCACCGGAATCGGCGGCGACTGCTTTGCCCTCTTTTACGACGCCCGCGCCCAAACCGTCAGCGCCCTCAACGGATCGGGCCGCGCCCCCGCCGCCCTCACCATCGAACTCATTCGCCGGCAGGGCCTGGCCAACGGCGACGAAATTGCCGATCCCTTTCACCCGCACTGCGTCACCGTCCCCGGCGCGTGCGCCGGTTGGGCCGACCTCGTCGAGCGGCACGGCACCATGCCCTTCAGCATCGTGCTGGCTCCGGCCATTCGCCTGGCCGAAGAAGGATTTCCCGTGGCCCCGCTCACCTCTCATTTTTGGGAACGCGGCGCGGCGCGACAACTTGCCGCGCGCGGCCGCGAGTTGACTCTGGAAGGGCGCGGGCCGGCTGCCGGGGAACGTTTTCGCAACCCGGGCCTGGCTCGCACCTTTCGCGCGGTGGCGCAGGGCGGCAAGGATGCATTTTATCGCGGGGACATTGCCGCCAAAATCGTGGCGACCCTTGAGCAATACGGCGGCGTGATGACCCCCGGCGACCTCGCCGCCCACACCTCCACGTGGGACGCGCCCATCAGCACGGTGTACCGGGGCCTGCGCGTGTGGGAATGCCCCCCCAACGGGCAGGGCCTCACCGCGCTCATCGCCCTCAACATCCTCGAAGGCTTCGACCTCGCCTCCCTCGATCCGCTCGGCCCCGAACGGCTGCATCTGATCATCGAGGGCCTGCGCGCCGCCTTCGCCGACGCGCGCTGGCACGTGGCCGACCCGGCCTTCAACCCCGCCCCGCTCGAAGGCCTGCTCTCCAAAAGCTACGCCGCGCAGCGCCGCGCCCTCATCAACCGCGCCCGCGCCACGCTCGACACGCGGCGCGGCTCGCCCGTGGCCGGAAGCGACACGGTGTACTTTTGCGTGGTGGACGGGCAGGGCAATGCCTGCTCATTTATCAACAGCAATTACATGGGATTTGGCACGGGCATCGTGCCGCCGGGCACGGGCTTCAGCTTGCAGAATCGCGGTCACAACTTCAGCCTCGACCCGGCGCACCCCAACGCCCTCGCCCCGGGCAAGCGGCCCTATCACACCATCATCCCCGGCATGCTCACCCGCGACGCCGGGTCGATTGGTCAATCGCCCCACCATGAATTGATCGGCCCGTTTGGCGTGATGGGCGGCTTCATGCAGCCACAGGGCCACGCGCAAGTGGTGGTGGATCTCGTTGACGACGGCCTCGATCCGCAGGCCGCGCTCAACCGCTTGCGCCTGTGCCTCGAACCCGGCCGGCCCGAGGGCCGCGTGGCTCTCGAAGACGGACTCTCCCTCGACACCGCCTCGCGCCTCGCGGCCATGGGGCACGACGTGTTCACCCTCAGCGGTTACGAACGCGCAGCCTTTGGCCGGGGGCAGATCATCCGCCGCGAACCCGACGGCGTGTTGTGGGGCGGCAGCGACCCGAGGGCAGACGGGTGCGCGGTGGGATTCTAGAGTTCAGGAGTCAGAAGCCAGGAGTCGGCCCGACGTGCCACATTCTGACTCCTGTATCCTGTCTTCTGTCTACTGAGCGACCGCCACACATTCAATCTCCACCTGCGCCGCTTGGGGCAGGGCGGCCACTTGCACGGTGGAGCGTGCAGGCGGGTTCGCCGGGAAGTATTCGCCGTATACGGCGTTCATGCGCGCGAAGTCGCCGAGGTTGGTCATGAACACGGTGGTCTTCACCACTTTGTCCAGCCCGCTGCCCGCCGCCTCCAGCACCACTTTGATATTGAGCAGTACGCGGCGCGTTTGCGTTTCGATGTCGCCTTCCACGAGGTTGCCGGTAGCCGGATCAATGGGCGTTTGCCCGGCGGCAAAAACAAGGTCGCCCACGCGAATGGCTTGCGAGTAGGGGCCAATGGCCTTGGGTGCGGAATCGGAATGGATGACGGTGCGATTGAGGGGCATGGCGGTTTCCTTTTTCGATTATCGGTCAGACGTTGCAAATTGTACCAGCGTCCGGTGGCGTTGAACCATCTCCGGCAGGGCAGCGGGGTCGAACCATTGCAGGTCGAGCGTTTCGGTGGCGTCGGGCCGCAGGCTGCCGGAAACGATGTCGGCGCGGAAGAGGGCCGAGGCGATTTGCACCCGGTTGCCATCGGGGTAAGTGTGAAACGTCTCCGGCCCGGTGAATACGCCGAGCAGTTCGCGCGGGGCCACTTCTACATTCATTTCCTCCCGCGCCTCGCGCACCAGCGTCCCGGCAATGGATTCGCCCAACTCCATCAGCCCGGCGGGAATGCCCCACAGCCTTTCGCGGCGCAGAGTGAGCAGCACCCGCCCCGCCCCGTCGCGGATGATGGCCCCGGCCCCGGCCACGATGATGCGCTCCGGCCCGATGAGCGGGCGCAGCGCCCGCCAGCCATCCACGGTAATCGGTTGGCGGGTGTGCGGCGGGTCGAAACGCGGCGGCCCTCCGGCAAAACAGTCGTCGGCCATGTCGGCATACCAGCGCGGCACGGCCAGCGCGGGCAAGTCGCTTGCCGACACAAAACGGTTGGCGGTAGTTTCGGCTCCATCGGGCCGTGAGGCGCCCCCCGTGAGGCGGCACTCCAGCGCCACGGTGAATTGTTGCACTTCGTCGCCATTGGGATAGCGCACGTCGTAATCGGGCGAAGTGTACACGCCCACCAGCCGCCCCGGTTGCACCCGCCATCCCGTTTCTTCCGCCGCCTCGCGTTGGGCGCACTCGGCAAAGCTCTCGCCCACTTCCAGCGCGCCGCCGGGCAAGCCCCACCAATCGAAATCGGATCGGCGCTGGAAGAGCAGCCGCCCGCGCTCGTCGCGGATGAGGGCGGTGGCGTAAGCGAGGATCACTTTGCGCGATCCGATTTTTGAACGCAGCCACTGGATGTAATCGGCCATGAGGCAATATGCGAGACGTGGAGATATTACATGCGCGTAGAGACGTTGCATGCAACGTCTTTTGATCTTTTTGATAGATAGGGGTACTATAACTCAACCATGAGCCGCGATGAAAAACTGATTCTACTGACGAACGACGACGGCATCCTCTCTCCCGGTTTGCGCGCCGCCGCCGAGGCGCTGGCGCAGGTGGCGTGGGTGACGGTGGTGGCCCCGCGCGAACAGTGGTCGGGCGCGGGCCGCAGCTTGCCGCCGATGACGGGCGGGCGCATTCACATCCAACGGCAAGAGATCGGCGGCGATCATTGGGAGGTGTATGCCGTGGACGGCACGCCGGCCCAGGCGGTGCAGCACGGCGTGTTGGAGATTGTGCCGCGCCCGCCCGATCTGGTGGTGTCGGGCATCAACTACGGCGAAAACGTGGGCAGCGGCATCACTATTTCCGGCACGGTGGGGGCCGCGCTCGAAGCGGCCTCGCTGGGTTTCCCGGCGTTGGCCGTGTCGCTGGAAACGCCCAAAGAGTATCACCATTCGTATTCCGAGCAAATTGATTTCGGCGCGGCGGCGCACTTCGCGCTTCACTTTGCGACGTTGCTGCTCGCCACGCCGCTGCCCGCCGACGTGCACGTGCTCAAAGTGGACGTGCCCGCGCTGGCTACTCCGGCCACCGGTTGGCGGATCACGCGCATGTCGCTCCAGGCCTACTATTTGCCGGTGAAGCCGGAGCGCGATAATTTAGACGGGCACGTTCGCGTGGGTTACGACCGCGCCATCACCGAGGGGCTGGAGCCGGACTCGGATATTGCGGTGCTGATCCATGATAAACTTGTGTCGGTCACGCCGCTGTCACTGGACTTGACCTCGCGCATTGATCTCGAAGCGTGGGAGCGCGAATTGCTTTCGAGAATGTGAATGTGTGAGTATGGGGGTGCCCATCATGCCAATCCAAGATCGAATCGTTCTGATCGCCGGGGCCGCGGGCGGGCTAGGCCCCACCGTGTGCCGCGCCTTCGCCGGAGCGGGCGCATCGTTGGCGCTGGTCGGGTCGCGTCCCGAGCCGTTGCAAGCGCTGGCCGCCGAGTTGAGCTTGCCTGCAGAACGCGTGCTGACTCACGCCGCCAACCTCACCGACCCCGCCGCCGTGGCCGGGCTGGCCGGGGCTGTGCAAGCCAAATTTGGCAAAGCGGAGATCGTGATTCACCTCGTGGGCGGCTACAAAGGCGGCACGCCGCTGGCTGATTTGGATCTGGCCGAAGTGGAGGCCATGTTGGATCAGCACCTGTGGACGACGTTTCATATGGTGCGCGCTTTCCTGCCGCTCACATTGGCCGCCAAGTGGGGGCGCTTTGTAGTCGTTTCCACGCCGATGGCGCAAAATCCCGCCGCCAAACAGGGCGCGTATGCCGTCGGCAAAGCCGCGCAGGACGTGCTGATGATGACCCTGGCGCAGGAACTCAAAGGCACGGGCGTCACCGCCAACTGCCTGCAAGTGAAGAGCATCGAATCCGCGCCGCCCGACCCGGCCAAGCCGCGCACCGGCACCGCCCCGGCCGAGATTGCCGCCGCCCTGCTGTGGCTGTGCAGCGACGAGGCCGGGGCGACCAACGGGGCGCGTTTGCCGCTGTTTGGCCGTTAGGTGACTGTCACTGGGCAAACGAACGCTCTTCACCATTAAGGCTTCGAACGCCCAGTGACAGTCACCTGCGAGGTATAATCCAACCATTATCGCCACCAAGGAGAACTCGAAATGCCAACACCCAACTATGCGTTCTTTCGCGGGCGCGTCGTGCCCTACAGCGAAGCCAAAGTGGGCGTGATGACCCATGCCCTCAACTACGGCACGGCCGTGTTTGGCGGCCTGCGCGGCTACTGGAATAGCGATGAGCAGCAGTTGTTTGTGTTTCGCCCGCTGGATCATTTCCGGCGCTTCCTCCAGTCGGCGCAGCTGCTGCTGATGGAGTTTCCCTATACTGCGGAGCAGCTTGCGGACGCCACCATGGAACTACTCCGCACCGAGGATTACCACACCGATTGTTACGTGCGGCCGCTGGGATTTTACGGCGACGAGCTGATCGGCGTGCGGCTGCACAATTTGCACCCGGAGCTTTCCATTGTGTCCGTGCCCTTTGGCCGCTACGTCAGCAACGAGGAAGGGGCGCATGTCACCATCTCGTCGTGGCGGCGGGTGGACGACAACAGCATCCCCGCCCGCGGCAAGCTTGCCGGCTCCTACGTCAACTCGGCCTTTGCCAAGTCCGACGCCGAGCGCGCCGGGTTTGACGAGGCGCTGGTACTCAATCAGGACGGGCACATTTCCGAAGGCTCCGCCGAAAACTTCTTTATGATTCGCAACGGCGTGGTGCACACCCCGCCCGTCACCGACAACATCCTCGAAGGCATCACCCGCCGCACCGTGATTTCGCTGTTGCGCGAAGAACTGGGGCTGGAAGTGGTGGAGCGCTCCATAGACCGCACCGAAGTCTATCTGGCCGACGAGGCCTTCTTCAGCGGCACGGGCGTGCAAATCGCCGCCATCATCAAAGTGGATCACCGCCCGGTGGGCAGCGGGAAAATGGGGCCGGTGGTGTCGGAACTGCGCGATTTGTATTTCAACGTAGTGCGCGGCAAAGTGCAAAAATACCGCCACTGGTGCGCGCCTGTGTACGAAGCCGAACGCGAACCGGCGCGATAGTGATAACGATGAAGGATGAAGGATGAACGATGAATGGGCTATTCATCATTCATCCTTCATCGTTCCGCCTTCTCATGTCTTCCCCTCCGCGCACACTGGGACTCGCCGTCGGCCTGAACGCCATGATGGTGCTGGCCGCCGCCGACGCGCTGTTTGTCTTCATCCTGGCGCGCTCCCCCGTCAACCTGCTCACGCCGCTGTGGATCATCCTGCTGGCCTTCAGCCTGCCGGTGCTGGCGTTTGTGGCCTACCGCACGGTGGCCCTGCTCAACGCCCAATACCTCTTCACCCAGAATGCGCTGGTGATTGTGTGGGGGCCGGTGCGCGAGATTATCCCCATGGCCGACATTACCGGGCTGGTGATGGGCGGCGACCTGCCCGCCGACCTGGCCCCGCGCGGCCTGTGGTGGCCCGGGTGCCTGGTGGGGCGCGGCCACACTAAGGCGGTGGGCGACCTGACTTATTACGCCACGGCTTCCCAGCAGGGGCAGATCATCGTGGCCACCACCCAGGGCGGCTACGTCATTTCTCCGTTGGACATTGACGGTTTTGTGCGCGCCTTTGAAGAGGAAGGGCGCAAGGGCATCACCGAACCCATTGCCCACGAAATGCACCGCCCCCCAGCCTACGACTGGCTGGTGTGGCGTGACCGCTGGGCGCAGGCGCTGGTGATGGGCGGGCTGGCTCTGCCGTTCCTGCTGCTGGTCGCCATCGCCTTCCGCTATCCCGGGCTGCCGGCCACCGTGCCGCTGCACTTCGACACCGCCGGCAACGCCGACCGCATGGGGTCGCCCGGCGGGTTGTTCATTCTGCCGATCATCGGCGGGCTGGTGTGGCTGGTCAATTCGCTGGCGGGCGGGCTGCTGCACGTGCGCAGCGGCCAGCGACCCGCGGCCTATTTGCTGTGGGCCGGGTCGGCGCTGGTGCAGTTGTTTCTGTGGGTGGCGGCCGTCGGGCTGCTGGCATAAAACCTCTCTGCGTTTAGCCCTTCCGTGTCGATTTTCCAGGTGCCAATCGGCTTCGCCCTTGCCGCCCTCATCGGCGTGCTGGGCTATCGCCGCCGCGCCCTCAGCCGCAGCGGCGTGGCCGGGGCCATCGTCACCGGCGGCCTCATCTTCGGCTTCGCCGGCCTCTCCGGCGCGGCGCTGCTGCTCACGTTCTTCCTCTCCTCCAGCGCCCTCTCGCGATTCAAAGAAAGCCAAAAGGAATCCCTCGCCGAAAAATTCTCAAAGGGTTCGCAACGCGATCTGGCGCAGGCGCTTGCCAACGGCGGCGCAGCGGCGCTGTGCGCCGTGGGGTGGGGACTCACGCACGGGCCGCTGTGGTGGGTGGGGCTGTGCGCCGCACTGGCCGCCGCCAACGCCGACACGTGGGCCACCGAGTTGGGAGTGCTCAGCCCCCACGCCCCCCGACTGGTGTCCAATGGGAAAACGGTGGAGGTGGGGACCTCGGGCGGGATCAGCCTGTGGGGAACTGCCGCCGCGTTGGCCGGATCGCTTCTCATCGCCTTCACTGCCTTCATTGCCACTCTCCTCGATCCCACCCTCTCTTCCATACTCCCATACACCTACACCCCCATACTCATCACCTTCGCCGGGCTGGCCGCCTCGCTGTTCGACAGTTTGCTCGGCGCGACCGTGCAAGCCATTTACTATTGCGACGTGTGCCGGAAGGAAACCGAACGGCACCCGCTGCACCGTTGCGGCGCGCCCACCCGCCCGCTGCGCGGCTGGAGGTGGCTCGATAACGATTGGGTGAATTTCGCCGCCACCGTGGCCGGGGCCGCGTGCGCCGTCGCGCTGTGGGCACTGCTATAACCTCTCCCGCCGATCAACGCTTCGGCACCACCAAGGCTTGATTCAAAATCAACCGCTCGCCCAGCCGGTCACCCGTGGCCGGGTTGTACCAGCCCACGCCGATGTTGTAGGTTCCGGCGGGCACGCCATCGAGCGACAGGGTGACGATCTGGCTCACTGCCTCGTCGGCGAACCATTGCGAGGTGGGGATTGCGGGGAAGGCATCGGCCTGGGCCGCGATACTTTCGTCGGCAGGGTTGAATAGGTGGACGAAGTATTTGTAGTCGGCGGCGGTGGGGCCGAGGGCCTGCCAGTGCAGGGTGAGGGTGAGCGCGGCGGGGTCGAGGGCCAGGTCGTACCCGGCGAGGGCAATGGCTTCGGGCGGCGCGCCGAACACCGCGCCCGATTTATATTGCATGGGCGGCGGTTCGGCGGTGCGCGTTGAGGCGGTGATGTTCAGCGCGCCCACGGCCACGGCGGGCGAGAGCAAAGTTGAATCTGAGGCGAGCAGTTGGGCGTTGAGGGTGTAGCGGCCCGGGCCGGCGACCACGGGCAGGGGCAGGGTCATGCGCCCGGCCACAAATGCTCCGGCGGCCCACTGCGACGAGGGCAGCGCGGCGAGCGCGCCATCGGCAAAGGCGGTCACTTCGCCGTTGGGGCTGATGAGGCTCCAGCGCACGCCGTAGTCGTCGGGCAGCGGGGCCAACACCAACCAGCGCGCGGTGAAGGCGAGCGTGCCGCCAGCGGCCACGTCGGCGGGCAGCAGCACGCTGTGCAGCGCCAAAGCGTCGGTGAACGAATGGGCCGGGGCGGTGCCAGGGGCAGGCGACCACTGGCTCAAATGCACGGGCACGGTGGCGGCTCCCACCGGGGTGAGGGTGGCCGCGTCGTACAGAGTCAACGTGAGTGGATAGTCGCCCGGAGGCAATCCGCTGGGCAAATCAAATTGATAAGTGTCGGGGATGATTTCGCCGGCGCGCCACAGGCCGGTGGGGTAGATGCCGCCGGTGGGCTGGGTGTCGAGCGCGGCCAGTTCGCTGTCCGCCGAATCGCGCAAGCGCAGCGCGAGCAAAAGGTTGGCGGGCACGGGCGCAGTGGCTTGCCAGTGTAGCGTGAGCGCGAGCGCCGATGAGTTGGGCTGCGCGGCGACGGCGTCGAGTAGCGCGATGGACGGCGTGAGGACGGCGAGCGGCATTGGGGCAACGGTCTGCGCGCCCGCGCCCTCGATGCGGATGGGGCGCAGGAAAATGCGCCCCCGCGTTTGCCCGCCGGAGGTGAGGGCCGGAGTGTTGATGCCCGCTTCGGTGAGGCCGAGCCGGATGAGGTAGATGCCGGGCGGCGCATCCTCGGGCACGCGCAGCACGGCGGCGGCGGCCAGTCCGCGCGCCGCGCCCGTCGCGCCGGCAAAGGTGTGGGGCAGCGTGAGCAGGTGCTCCGCCGGTGAAACGAGCGCGAGGTCGAAGGCGGCGCGGCCACTGGCTTGCCATTGCAGGGTGACGCCGAGGAAGTCGCCGGGGCGGAGTGTGTCGAGCGAGTAGTTGTAGTTGACGAGGGCGTCGCCGTTGCCGAAGTGGACGGGCGCTGCGGTGAGGTAGGCCTGTTGATCAAAATCCATGGTGGGCGCGCCGGAGGTGGCGGTCCGGGCGTTGAGCCAGTGGCCGCCGAACGCCAGCCCCAGCAGTGTGACCGTTGCCGCGCCCCAGCCGAAGAGGGCGCGACGCGTGATCGCCAACCGGCTCTTCCACGGTGCGGCGATGACGACGGCCAGCGCCAGCGCGATGAGAGAGACCATGCCGGCAAGTCGGCGTGTCGGTGTGTCCCGCAGCGACAACTCAATTTTGTGGCGGCCCTGGGGCAGGTCGAAGGCAATCCAGCCGAGGCCGTCGGCGGGACGCACGTCCAGCGGCTTCTCATCGGCGCGGGCCTGCCAGCCGGGCCAGTAGAGCAGCGGCACCGCCACGGCGGCGCTGGCCGAACTGACGTTGATGTCCCACGTTTGCGAGGCGGCGCGTTTGGCGAGGCGCTGCCCGTCGGCCCGGCCGCTGAGGGCTTTGAGCGAAACGTCGCCGCCAATGAATTCCTCCGAGGTGTAGGGCCGGGGCAGAGTCCAACGGGGCAGGTATTCGTTGCGAATGGTGGCGCCGATGTTGCCGGTGAAGTATTCGTACAGTTGCAACCGGTTGGCGGTCACGTCGGCATCGGCCACAGGCACAAAGTCGGGGCGGAGGCCAATAATACTCAATACAGAATACCCAATACCCAATAAAGCTATTAGCCCATGACGCATTGTCCATATTTGGTATTTGGTATTGGGTATTGGGTATTCATCCGTTGCCGGCTGCACAATTAACCCAATGAGGGCGCTGGCGAACAGGCTTTGTACCGAGAGGAAGCGCCACGGAAATTGGACGAACGGCAGCAGCGGCAGATGCGCCCACAGCGGCTGGCTGTAACGGGTGATCATGAAGGAGGAGAGCAGGAAAGAGAGAAGGATGAAGGATGAAGGATGAAGGATGAATGCGGAATGTTGAATGTTGAGTGTTGAATTGTGACGAGCTTTTACGCTCTGAACGATCCGAATTGCGGCGACGGCGAGGCCGAGGGCGACGAGGGCGGTTTGGGCGAGGCCCATGGCAAACGGGGTGCCGGTGGCGCTGCCCACGTCGTAATTGAACAGCAGCGAGAGTTGAACGAGGTTGCGCCCGCGAAAGTGGTTGGCGTAGTTGAAGTAGCCGGTGGTCTGGTTTTGCAGTTGGCCGTAGCCGGTTTCGCGCAGGGCGGGCAGCCAGAAGAAGGCGGAGAGGGCAAGCCCAAGGGCAATGAACAATGAAGAATGAACAACCTGCACCGCACTGCGTGCGGGTGCAGTGCGGGTGAACAATGGGGCATGGCTAACCGCTGACCGCTGAAAGCTGAAAGCCAAAAACAGAATGTAGAGCCCTAGAAACGGCGAGAAGATGAGGGCCGAGATGTTGTGGGTGAGCAATAGCGCGGCGTAGGCCAGGGCCAGCGGCAGGCTGCGCCGCAGGGTGGGCCGTTGCGCGAGGCGGCAGGCGGCCCACAGGCACAGCGGGTACAGGGCAAAGGCCCAAAACTCACCCAGCGAATCGCCGCGCACGTATAGGTTGACGAGATGGAACGGGGCGAAGGTATAGGCGGTTGCCGCCAGCCACGCCGCGCCCCGGCTCGCCCCGGCACAGCGCAGCCAGCCATAGAGGCCAAAGGCGGCGACGATGAATCCGCCGAGGTGGGTGAGCTTGAGCGCCAGCACGTACGACGCACCCAGTCCTTTGAAGATGGCGGCGAGGTAGTAGGGCAGCGCGGCGTAATAGTTGTAGAACGGGTAGCCCAGGCCAAAGGCGGCATCGGGCATCCAGCGCACGGGGAAAACGCCCTGCCGCAGGGCGGTGTAAAGCTGTTGCAGTCGAAAAAGCAAAAAGGGGCTGTCGCCGCCGCCGCGCGTGTTAAGGAAGCCGGGGTTGGCTAGCAAAGGCAAAGCGGCCAAAGCCGACACGATGAGGAGCGTGACCAGCTCTGGCCGCCGGAGAACCTTCATAGATTGAACTGCCGCAAAGTTAGATGGCCGGTTGCACGAGAGAGGCGCAACCGGCCATCGTCAGAGGGGCAGGGGGTTACCGCCGTCCGCGGGTGAGGATGAGGAAGCCCGCCACACCGGCCGCGGCCAACAGCAGGATGACGCCTGCCGCCGCCAGCACGGCGCGGATGAGGGCCGAATTGCCGGTCGAGCTGTCGGACCCTCCCGGCGTGGCCGTGCCGCCGGTGGACTGCGCGCCGAACTCGAGGTTGGCCGTGCTGCCCGCCGCCAGAGTTAGGTCCCAGTCGGAGCGGGTGGTGGCTTTGTAGCCGGCGGGGGCAGTGGACGATACGCGGTAGCTGCCACTGGCGAGGCCCTCAAAGCAGTGCGGCTCGCTCGCGCCGTCGGTGGTGTAGGTTTGCACGGTGGTGCTGGCGTTGATGTCGAGCAGGGCAAACTGCCCGCCGGCCACCAGCCCTTCGCCGGCATCGAGGATGCCGTTGCCGTTGGCGTCGTTATACAGTGTGACGCAGATGGAACCGGCCCCGCCCCCCGGCGCGGTGGCTGTGGGGGCCGCAGCCGGAATTTCGGTCGGCGCGGCAGTGGGGGCGTTGACGTCGACGGTAGGCGCCTCTGTGGGCAGAGACTGAGTGGGCGCGGCAGTGGCCGCCGGCGGCGCCCCGCCGGGGTCGGAGATGATCAGTTGCTGCCCCACGGAGATGATCGAGCCGCTCAGCCCATTCCATTTTTGAATGTCGGTGATACAAGTCGGGTCGCTGCCACGGCCAATCACGCCGCAGATGTCGATGATGGTATTGCCGGGCTGCACGACATAGATGATCTTTCCCTCGGCGTTGGGCGTGGGGGTGAGGAACTTGGTGGGGACCACGCGCACGGTGGGCGGCGGGGGCTGGGTGGGGCCGGAGGGTGTGGCCGTGGCTGCGGCCGCCACGTCTGTCAGCGAGGCCGCATCCCAGAACACCTCGGTATGGCGCGCGCACGTCGAGGGGTTGGCAAAGGTGGCCACCGTGACTGAAGTGCCCGAAGCCACAATGTCAATCGTCATTTGAGCATAAACATCTTTGATGTCTACGAACTGCGAGCGGGTGGTGATGGCATCGGGCGCGAGCGTGCCGTTACCAATGCCAACCTGGAAATTGGTGGGGCCAGTGCCCTCCGATTTGGTGGAATCGTCGGCGGTGCTCGACCAGGCCTGCCCCCAAATGCTGAAGCGATAGGTGTGGCCGGGGGTTAGTCCGGTGACCGTTTGCAGCAGGCCGCCCAAAAAGCTTGCGCCCGGGTCGGTGCCAGAGGCAAAAAACTGCTGGGCGCTGCTGCCGTCTTTAACGCGGCGGGCGTCCAGCGTGGTCATGGCCTGCTGATACTTGGGCGCGACGCGGCCGCAGCCATCGCCGGGCAAGTACCATGGCGCCCAGTTGTTGGCCACGCCGCCGGTGAACGACTCGAAGCCGGGGTTCTGCAACAGGTTGGTGGCCTGCGCCGGCGGCTGTTCAACCGGAGAGGCCAGCGCAGTGAGCGGCAGGCTGGCCGCCAGCAGGCCGAGGACGGCGAGGAGCAGGCTTGCATTGCGAAGTGAGCGCATAGGAATTTACCTTTCTTATCAGCCGAGACTCGCCCGGCTCTACTTCCCTTTTCGATTGGACAACATCAGCACGGCAAAACCGGCCACGGCCAACAACATGGCCGCAATTCCGCCGAACAGAACAACATCACCCGCCCTCGCCAGCAAGTTTACCTTTGGGATAGGCGTGGCACGCGCCAGCGCAAGGCCGAAGACGAGTGTGACGGCTTTGCCCGGTTCGAGTTGCACTGAACTTTCCGTGGTGGTTGTGGCAGTGTAACCGCCCGGGGCCGCAACCGACACGGTGTAATTGCCCGGTGGCAATTGGGGGAAGCAGTGCGACTTTTCGGCGCCTGTGGTCACGTAGCCATCGAGCGGCGCACCGTCGGCCTGCAACGTAACGCGCACGTCTGCGAGGCCGGGTTCTCCGTCGTTGGAGCCACTGCCGTTCAAGTCATTATACGCGACTACACAAAGTTGACCGTAATCTGGCAACAACTTGACGGGTGCGGGAGTATCCGTGGGCAATTGCACCAGTTCGGGCGTGAGCGACGGGGTGAACGTCGGCCCGGGCGGGTCGGTAGCCGTAGCCGGCGGCGCAGTATAGCCTATGAGTAACTTCTGCCCCGGAACGATCTTGTTGCTGTTGAGCGCGTTGAGGCGTTTGATTTCGTCGGACGTGGTTTGGTGATAGTAGGCAATCACTGCCAGCGTGTCGCCGGAGCGCACCTTATACCACACTTCGCCATTGGCGAGCGGGGTGCTGGTGGGCGGCCAGGTGGGCGTGGGCGGCTTAACGGTGATGGGCGGAACCGTGGCCGCCACCCCGAAGCCCTCGGTGGGCGGGGGCGCATTGGCGTCCACCGCCTCCAGCGCGGCATCGTCCACATACACATTGTTGTGCTGCAGCGCCAACTGCGGCGCGCTGCGCGTGAACACGGTAATGGTGGAGCTTTTGGCTTTGGCGTCGATGCTGAACAAATGCCACGAGTCGAAGGCGCTAAACTGCGCGCTCCACACAATGTTGGCGCTGAACGGGTCGGTGCCGCCCGAGGGGTCAATGCCCACCTGCATGCCCATGGTGGGCTGGCCCGACGACGCGGCCCCGTTGTCGTTGTTGGACCATGCTTCCATGTACGCCGAAAAGCGATACGTCTGCCCGATGATCACGCCCGTCACCTGCTGGTACAACCCGGCCTGATGAATGGCATACAACGTGAGGTATTGCTGCGCGTTCCCGCCGCTGCGAATGCGCGCCGGCGTGGCCGACACGTCGCCGTAGTCCGGGCGATGGTAGGGCTGGCAAGTGGGCGGAGCCACCGTGTAATTGCAGTAGCTCGGATAGAGGGGGCTGGAATCCGGCTGCACCCACCAGCCCGTCCAGCCGGCGGCCACTTGCACCTCGGCATAGGGCGTGTTGGGAGCGTAGCCCGATTCGGTGTGGCAGCACTGCTGCAAAAAGGGACTCTCAAAGCCCGGGTTCAGCAGCAAGTTCTGTGGGTCGGCGCGCGCGGCAGTGGGTGGCGCGGCCAGCACGGCGCACACGCAGCACAGCAGCACAACGCGGAAGAGTCGTTTCATGGCAGGGAATTATCGCACGGCCTGTGCTATTTCAAAGTCAGCGCTTCGCCGAGCGGCGCGCCGTCCGGCCCGTAAAGGCCCACCACCACGCCATCGCCCGCCGGCAATTCGTACACATCGTCCAACACGTCGCCGGGCCTGAGCCATGAGAAATGATACAACCCTTTTAACGGTTCGCCATCGGCCTGCGCCGAGAGCGCGCCGTCGCTGAGCACGTGCACGTACACATGATAATCCACCTCCACCGGCGCGGCAGCTAATTGCCATTGCAGCTGCACGCGCACCACTCCATGATCGCTGCTCAACCTGGCCGAGCGCAGCGCCAACACGCCGCCGAACTCGGCGACAACCGAGCTTGGCGATGCCGGTTCGGCAAGGTAAATGGTGTACAGGGAAAAGGGCGTTGCCTCAAGGTCGCCCCTGGCCAATGCGCCCCGGTGGGCGCTTATCAACGAGCCGGGGGGCAGGGCCGCCACGGCGGCTTTGATCGCATTGGCCTCGTAGGGCCACACCGCCAGTTGCACCCGATCGGCGGAGCCGCTGCCGTTGCGATTCGGGACGAGAAAACGCAGCGACGCAAAATTGTCCCACAACCGGTCGTCAATGCGCGCTGCAAAATCGGGGCGGCTGTTGATCTCCCCCGCGAGGCCGGTGGCCGCCGATTCAAAATAATAGCCGGTCACGGGGTCGTTGGCGTAGCGCCCGAAGTAATCGCGCGCAGTGACGACTGCCGAAAGGCAGAGCAGCGCGCCCACCAGCGCGGCGGTCCACCGCGCGGGCCGCCACACCCACAGCGCCTCGAAGCCCAGCGCCGGAACGAGCCACAGCACGGGCAGCATGGCAATGGAGCGCAAAAAGTGCGGCGTGTCTTCGGCCAGCACAGTGGGCGCGATGGCGACGGCGAGCCACACCAGCACAAAGGCCGCGCTCGGTCGTTTGCGGCTGTGAACGGCCAGCCATCCCAGCCCGGCCACAAAAAACAGGAACGTCCACGCATCGAACACGGGCCGCCCCGGCAGGTTGTGGCGGGCAATGGTGTCGCCGCGCCCGCCGAACATGCCCGCCGCCAGCGCCGCGTGTTTGGCCAGCGAGGCGACGAGGCTGCCGCCGCGCTCCGTCTCCAAAATGGACACTTGCCCCTCGCGGGCAAACACTTGCGCCCGATGAGCCAACGCGTAGACGCCGAGCGGCGCGACGACGAGGATGGTTGAGATGAGAAAGGCGATGACTTCCCGCCACTCGATATTCACCGCGGAGAGCGCCGAGATCGCAGAGTTAATGAGTCTATTTTCTTGGCGCTCTCCCCCGGCACCGCCGCTGCGCGGTAGCACCGGGGCAGGTGTGCGGCAAAACCATACGGCAATCACTACAAATACTGCAAACGCTAATGGCGTGACGCGCGCCGCGGTGTACGTGTTGAACGCCAGCCCATACGCCACCCCGCCGAGGATAGCCAGGGGCAGCTTCCGGCGCTGGACGCCCAACCAGCCCAGCGCAACCGCCAGCCCGAGAAACAGCGGCAGCGCGCCCGCGCGAAAGCTCACGCGGCTGAGGGCCACCGGCCAAAACGTGACGGCGCACACGGCCATGGCCAGCAGGCCCACGCGGCGGTTGAACAGCGCGCGCCCCAGCAAATACGTCGCCGGAATGGTGAGCGTGCCGATGACCGCCGACGCGAAACGCAAACCAAAGGGCGTGCGGCCAAAGGCGGCAACGCTCAGGCTGAGCAGATAAATGTAGAGCGGCTCGCGCCCGTTGTTGGCGGAAAAGAAAATGGGATGCGCCCCGCGCAGCACGCTCATGGCGTCGAGGCCGTAAAAGGCCTCGTCGTGATAGATGCCGTAGGGCACGCGGCCCAACGCATAAAAGCGCAGCGCTGCGCCGATGCCCACAATGCAGAGGCACGCGGCCCATTCCCACGGAAACGGGCGGGGCAGCGACGCGGCCCGAGTGCGAAAGCCCATGGCGGTGACGCGGTTATCCTTCGCGCAAAAAGTCGCGCAGCGCGCCCGCGGCCGGGCTGAGGGCGTGGCCTTTGCGCCACACCAGCCCGAGCGTTCGCCGCAGCGACTGGTCGGTAAGGCGCAGGGCGTGAATGTTCGCCGTGTCGGTGAGCGCCAGCAGCGGAACCAGCGCCACCCCGAGGCCCGCCGCCACAAATTGCAGGGCGCTCTGCATGGCCCCGCCGTCCAGCGCCACCCTGGGCCGGAACCCCGCGGCCCTGCACGCCGAAAGGGTCACGTCGCGCAGTTTGTAGCCTTCGGGAAACAGGATAAAAGCTTCCTCGGCCAGTTCGGCCAGGGCCACCGATTTCCGTTTCCCCAACTTGTGTTCCGCGCCCACGGCTAACACATAGTCCTCCTCCCAAAACGGGGCCGACTCCAGCGGGGCGGGCAACGTGTCGGCGGAGGCAATGGCAAGGTCGAGCTGCCCGTCTTCCACCAGCTTGATCAGGGTCTCGGTTCCCGCCTCTCTCAATGTCACGTCGAGGCCGGGGTATTTTTGTTCAAAGGCGGTGATGCGGGTGGGGAGGATGTGGGCGCTCACTGTGGGCGGCGCGCCCAGGCGGGCGGTGCCGCGGGTGAGCGCGCCGCGCTCTCGCAAATCGTTGCGGGCAATTTCTACGGTGGAGAGGATGAGGCGCGCGTGCGGAAGCAAAGCCCGCCCGGCTTCGGTGAGCAGCACCCGTTTGCCCACGCGCTCAAAGAGCCGCACGCCCAACTCGCCTTCCAGCGCGCGTATTTGCTGGCTAACGGCAGGCTGGGCCACGTGCAAATGCTCGGCAGCGCGCGAGAAATTGAGTCGTTCGGCAACGGCCACAAAGTAGTTGAGGTGGCGCAGTTCCATGGATAAGCCCCCGGCAAATGGTGGTGGCCTATGGGCGAGGCTATGCGTTGGCCGCTTGTCCGTGCCTCTGTGCTATAAGCCCCGCTTATAGTATTTTACTATACTATGTCTTAGACTTGCCCCTCGGAACCTGCTACCATGTTTGTGTAAATCGGATTATTTCTATCTAGTTTCCCGGAAAGTCGAGGGGCATATGCTATACACAAAGCCGTTGCAACGCCTGATGGGAGAGGCCGAGCCGCTGCCGCTGCTGACCTATGATCAGGAAAAATCCCTGGCGCGGCGGGTGGGAGCGGGGCATGTGGCGCGGCGGCAACTGACAAAACCTGCGCTGCCAACCGCCAACCGCCGGGCGCTGAGGCGCGAATTGACAGATGGCGAGGCCGCGCGCGAGGCGCTGGTGTTGCATAATCTGCGGCTGGTGCTGAATATCGCCGGTCGCTTCCGCAACGATTCACTCAACTACGACGACCTTGTACAAGAGGGCATCCTGGGCTTACTCAAAGCAGCGGACCGTTACGATCCCCGGCGCGGCACGCGCTTTGCCACCTTTGCGGTATGGTGGATACGGCAGAGCATTGGCCGTGCCATTGCCAACTTTGGCCGCTCGGTGCGCCTGCCGGTGAACCGGGTACACAAGATCAGCCAACTCCGGCGCATGGCGGCACAGCTTTCGCAGCAAATGGGCGACGAGCCGCAGATTGAGGTGCTGGCGGAATCGGCTGGGGTAACGGCCAAGGCGGCTACCGAACTGCTGCAAGATGGGCAGGCAATTATTTCGCTGGACGCGCCGCTGGTGGAGGACGATCAGGATTCGCTGGAGCGATTTGCCGACACCACCGCCAGCGATCCCGAGGCGGCGGTGATCGACAAGAGCCTGAGCCGCATATTGGATGAGTCGCTGGCGCGGTTGGACGAACGGGATGCGGAAATTTTGCGGATGCGGTTCGGCCTGGGGGGCGGCGAGGCTCGACCGTTGCGGGCCATTGCCGACGATTGGCACATGAGTCCCGAGGGGGTGCGGCAGATTAGCCAGCGGGCGCTCTTGCGATTGCGCGCCATGCCTAAAGTGCGGGGGCTGGCCGAGTATCTTCGATGATACTGCGGCGGTGAAGCAATGGGCCTGGCGGGAAACGTTGCCTGTCAGGCCCGTTTTGATTCATCCAAAATACCGGAAGCCGGTTTCTTTGAGGGTGAGCGCCACACCCTCGCGCAGCACCCCGGCCTCGACGACTTCGGCGGTGTAAAGTATGTGGTCGCCGGTGGGCAGCTCCTCCCTCACACGGCATTCCACCCAGCCCAGGGCCACGGTGAGGATGGGCGAGGCGGTGAGGGGTGAAGGCTTCCACAGGATGTCGCGCATTTTCTCGGGGTGTTTGGCAAAGGTCTTGCCCAGTTGCCCGGCCAGTTCGCGCTGGCCGCTTTCGAGGACGTTGACGACGAACGCGCCGTGCATGTCGAGGAGGCGGCGCATGTGGCTGTCGCCCTCGACGGCAATGGCCAGCATGGGCGGCTCGAACGAAACCTGGCTGAGCCAGTTGGCGGCGATGCCGTGGCCGCCCTCGCCATCTTTGGCGGTGACGGCATAGAGGCCGTAGGTGAACATGCGCAGCACTGTCTTCCTGGCGGTGGCATCCATGTGAGTCTCCTTGATTGGCTCCAGCGTACCACGATTATGCAAGAAAGTTCTGGCGGGCCAACACTTTGCGAACCAGCAGCGGGTGGGGCCGGTAGCGGTCTTCGCCGTAGTCGGCGTGCAGGGCGCGCATCACGGCGAGAACCACGGGCAGGCCAAGGGAGTCGGCCCACTGCAGCGGGCCGCGAGGGTAATTAGCGCCGAGCTTCATGGCGGTGTCGATGTCGGCGGCGGAAGCGATGCCATCGGCGAGGGCGGAGGCGGCCTCGTTGACGAGGCAGCACAGCACGCGCATGCGCACCAGGCCGGGGCCGTCGGCCACTTGCATGACGGTGACGCCCAGCGATTGCAGGAAGGCGCGGGCGCGGGCCAGGGTGGCCTCGTCGGTTTGCAGCGCCGGGGCCAGTTCCACGGTGTCGCCGAAGATCGGCGAGATGCCGGTGACGTGTTCCGGGTGGGCGGCCCACGAGGCGTCTTCGGTGGCCGAGCAGGGGACGGCGGCGGTGAGGATGAGGGGAGCGGCCGTCTGCTGCAACAAGGTTTGTTTGGCGGCCTTGTCGGTGAGGGTGAGGTCGAGGGAGGCGTCCAGCGGGAGAGAGGGGTCGGTGGTGTGCCCGGCCCGGCGGCAGAGTTGCTCAAACATTTCGCAGACGAGCGGGTCACCGTTGATCGAGATGTTCATCCAGAGTCACCTTGTAGAGAGGGATCAGTTGGTTGGCGGCGGAGCCATCTCGATAGTAATACGGAAGATAGAGTTCGGCAATGGGCGTGAGGCGGGCGCGGAGGGCGGCGGCGGGGGCGGCCATTTCTTCGCTGTCCATGAGCAGGTAGAGGGGGCGGCCGGCGGCTTTGACGAAGGCGAGGAATTCGTCGTCGCTCCAGTTGCGCCCCGGCTGGAGGAGGCGGCCGGGACGAAGGGTGTCGCGGCCGGCGTAGAGGCTCACGGCGCCGGTGTTGAGCGAGCCGGCGACGATGGCATCCGGCGGGGTAAGGGCGGCGATGCTTTCGATTTGGGCGCGCTGCCCGGCGGTGAGGAAGCCGTAAGTGTAGAAGCCGTCGAGGAAGGGAAGCTGGGCGTTGAAGCGGAAGGCGAGAAGAATGAACAATGAACAATGAACAATGAACAATGACCGCTGCGCGTGAAGCGTGAAGCGTGACCGGTGGTTGCTGTCTCCTGACTTCTGACCGCTGGCGTCTGACCACTGACTGCTAACTGCTGCGTGCGCTCCGAAGGCGGCGAGGGCGCAGAGCGCGGGGAAGATGAAGAGCAGGTCGCGGAGTTTGAGGTAGTGGTAGGGCAGGTGAAAGAGGATGACCGGGCCGAGGACGAGCGTGAGCGCGAGGGCGAGGCGGTGATGCCGCCGAAGGAGCGCGATGACGCCAACGATGATGAACGGCACGGCCACGTTGAAGTCGGCGGCGAGGTCGGTGAGGAGGCGCAGGGTAACGGCGGGAACGTCGGCCAGCGAGAACTGGGCGAGTTCGCCGGAGGCAAAGGCGAAAGGCGAGCCGAAGGCAACGGTGCGGTAGGCGAAGTCGGGAAGGGCAACAATGAAGAATGAAACAATGAACAATGAAGAATGAAATAATGAACTATGAAACAATAATCGCTTTGCGCGCGGCCAACGACCTGCCGCCCGCCGCCAGTCGTTGGCAACCAACAACCAGCGGCCAATGACCAATCCGGGGATGAGGAGGAGTTGGGTGTAGCGGGTGAGGTAGGCGAGGGCGGAGAAAACTCCCAATCCCAGGCCCGGCCCGCGAAAAGTGTGCGAACTCCAAATCTCAAACTTCCGAGCCCCAACTTCCAACTTCCATGGGCCGAAGGCGGCGATGATGGCAAGCGTCGTAAATAGCTGCGTGGCAAGGTCGGCGAGGGGAATGGAGAGGCGGATGGTTTGTTCGAGGGAGGTGAGGAGGAGGGTGGCGGCGAGGACGGAGAAGAACGGCGGCAGTTGAAAGACGCAGCGGGCGAGGAGATAGGTGGCGGCGAGGCTCAGGCAGGCGATGACGGGGTTGAGCCAGTACAGCCCGCGCTCACCGGCGAGTTTAAAGGCGAGGGCCAGCAGAGCCGAGAAGCCGGGCGGCCACACGGTGGCCGAAGGCCCATCGGGGAGGCGCGGGATGGTGTAGCCGACGAATAGCGTTGGATACACGGGCAGATGAAAGTCGAAGGCCAGGCGGGCCAGGGGGAAGGTATGCAGGGGCGTGCCGTGCGCCGCGAGGTCAATGCCCATTTGAACATAGGCAAACGGATCGGCGGCGGTCACTCCGGCAGGGATGAGGCGTGGGTACAGGGCTGCAATCCAAATGAGGCCGAGGGCGGCGAGGGCAATGGTGGCGAGGCGGGGCTGGTAGGCGGAGGCAATGATGAACGATGAATGGTGAATGATGAATAGGGTGAGCGAAAAGATGGCGGCCCATTCAAATGAAAGGATGGACGCGAAAGGCTCCGGCACAACGAGCGTGGCCGAACAACTTGGGCAAAGCGCGCGGGCGACGAGGGCGATGGCGAGGCGGAGGGCGGTGACGGCGTAGATAGGGAGGAGAGAGGAGAGAGAAGAGAGGAGCGAGGGGGAAACAGGGCGAACGGGAGAAGGGGGAACAAGGTGACGGTAGATGTTGAAAGGGGCGATGGCGGCGATGAGGACGATGAGGACGAGGAGGTAAGGCCAATGGGCGAGGCGGGCGGTGAGGCCAAGGGCGGCAAGGTGAAAAAGAATGATGAATGATGAATGATGAATGATGAATTGAAAATTACGGCGCATGGGCAAACCCCGATCCTCGCAACCGGCTCACTTTCATGGATATTCGTAGAATCCTTTTCCCGTCTTGCGGCCCAGCAGCCCGGCTTCGACCATTTTTTGCTGGATGGGATGCGGGCGGTATTTGGGGTCTTCGAAGAAGGCGTGATAAACGGACTGGGTGACGGCGAAGTTGATATCGAGGCCGATGAAGTCCAAGAGTTCAAAAGGCCCCATGCGGAAGCCGAGGGATTTCATCAGCGCGTCTATCGTATGCGCAGCCTGCCCTGACGCGAAGCGTGCCGAAGGGCTGGCCTTCTCGCCCAGCAGGCGCAGGCTTTCGCCGTAAAAGGGGCGAGCCACGCGGTTGACGATGAAAGCCGGGGTGTCGTTGCACACCACAGGCGTCTTGCCGAGGGCGCGGGCAAAATCGAGCGCGGCGGCCAGGGTATCGGGCGCGGTGAGGTCGCCGCGCACCACTTCGACGAGGGCCATGAGGTGCGGCGGGTTGAAGAAGTGCAGGCCCAGCACTTGCGCCGGGCGGCGGGTGGCGGCGGCGATGGCGGTGATGGACAGCGAGGAGGTATTGGACGCCAGCAGGGCGCGCGGGCCGAGCAGGTCGTCGAGCTGACGGAAGAGATCGCGCTTGAGTTCCAGTTTTTCGGGAGCGGCTTCGATGACGAGGTCGGCGGCGGCGAGGTCGGAAAGCTGCGCGGTGGTTTTCAATCGGGCAATGGCCGAGTCGGCGGCGGCGGGGTCGGTCTTGCCGAGTTGCACCCCTTTGCGGATCGATTCATGAATGCGGTTGAGCGCGGCCTCAACGATCTCGTCGTTGATGTCGTAGAGGATCGTGTCGAAGCCGCGCAGGGCGCAGACTTGCGCGATGCCCGCGCCCATGGCGCCGCTGCCGAGAACTGCTATGGTTTGCATGTTTTGGGGACGCAGACGCTTCGCGCGCAGATGAACGCAGATTTTATTTGTATCTGCGGAAATCTGCGTTCATCTGCGGCCGATTATTTGCCGATGAATTTCGGCGCGCGCTTTTCAAGAAACGCCGCCACGCCTTCTTTGTGATCAGCGGTGCGGCCGGCCGCGTCTTGCAGGTGGGCTTCGTAGTCGAGCGAGTCGCTCAGCGAGGCGCCGGCAGCGTGGAGCATGGCCCGTTTGGTGAGGCCGTATCCCGTGGTGGGACCCTGCGCCAGGCGGGTCGCCAGGGCGCGGGCTTGCGGCAAAAGGTCGGCGGCCGGCAGGATCTTGTTCACCAATCCGAGTCGCAGCGCTTCGGCAGAGTCGATCACTTCATTCGTATAGGCCAGTTCGAGCGCGCGCCCCATCCCCACGAGGCGCGGCAAAAAATAGCTGGCGCCGCTGTCGGGCGCGAGGCCGATGCCGATGAAGGCCATGCGAAACTTGGCGGTCTCGGAGGCGTAGCGAATATCGCAGGCGAGGGCGATGCCAAAGCCCGCGCCGACTGCGGCGCCGTTGACGGCGGCGATGACCGGCTTCTCGATGGCTTGCAGTTTGGCGACGATGGGGTTGTACGTTTTGAGCAAATGCTCGCGGAACGAGTGGCCTTCGGGCCGTTGGCGTATGGCGGCCAAATCCTGCCCGGCGCTGAAGCCTTTGCCCGCGCCAGTGAGCAGCAACGCGCGCGCGGCGGAGTCGCGCTCGGCGGTTTTGAGCGCGTCTTGCAACTCGGCGGCCATCG
Organism: Chloroflexota bacterium; assembly: GCA_016213135.1. Lineage (GTDB taxonomy): Bacteria > Chloroflexota > Anaerolineae > Anaerolineales > VGOW01 > VGOW01. The sequence goes on from JACRBQ010000079.1 coordinate 34,625, forward strand.
CATCGTCGAAAGCGTTGAGGCTGTCGGGACGGTTGAGGGTGATTTCGGCGACGCCGTCGGTGAGGGTGTAGAGGAGGGTGGTGTAGGACATGGCGGGAATGCGGAATGATGGCCGATGAATAATTATGCGCCAGGGCGGTGATGAATGCAAACGCAGTTACGGCCTCGGCGCATCCTCGCCCTCGCGCAGCACGGCAAGCATTTCGTCGTGGATGAGTCCGTTGGTGGCGAGCAGGTCGGTGTGGGGAACGGGCACGGGCCGGTCGCCGTGGTCGGTGACGCGGCCTCCCGCCTCGCGCACCAGCAGCACCCCGGCGGCAATGTCCCACGGACTTAATCGGAATTCCCAATAGCCGTCGAGTCGACCGGCGGCGATGTATGCCAGATCGATGGCCGCCGATCCCAACCGGCGCACGGCGCGGGCGCGCACGGCAAAATGGCCGAACTGAGCGAGGTTGTTTTGTGGATTGATGCGGAGGTCGTAGGGGAAGCCGGTGACGAGCAACGACCGGCTGAGGGGGCGCTTGCTCGACACGTGGAGGCGTTGGCTGCCAAGGTAAGCCCCCTCGCCCCGCGCCGCCGAGAAACATTCATCGCGAGTGGGGTCGTACACCACACCCGCCACCGGCTCGCCGTGATGCAGCAGCGCCATGCTGATGCTGTAGATGGGCAGGCCGTGGGCGAAGTTGGTCGTGCCGTCCAGCGGGTCGATGAGCCATTCGTAGTCGGCGCCGCTGTTGATCAGCGCGCCCTCCTCGGCGCGAATGGCGTGATCGGGGAAGGCCTCGCGCAGGGCGGCGACGATGAGCGTTTCGGAACGGCGGTCGTATTCGGTGACGAGGTCGGTCTCGTTGAGTTTGAAGGTGGCGGCGCGGCTGCCGTTGCCGTCGGCCAGCAGCGCGCCGGCGCGGCGGGCGATGGCGATGGCGGTGGAGAGGATGGGGTTGGGCATGGGGGGATTATAAAGGATGAGGGGTGAAGGATGAAGGGTGAATGGGGAATGGAAAATGACGAATGACGAATGACGAATGACGAATGTCAGATGGTCGCTTTGCGTGAGGCGCAAGGCGTGACCGCTGACGGGCGGGGGCGATATGCTATACTTTGCGCCGTGCACACGATAGAGATCACGTATTGCGCCGTTTGACACTACACTCCCCGGGCGGCCAGTTTGGCCGGCGAACTGCTCGCGAAGTTCGAGATGAGCCTCGAATCGTTGCGCGTAATCCCCTCGGATGACGGGCGGTTTGAGGTGACGTTTGACGGCGAGCTGATCTATTCCAAACTTGCCACGCGCCGCCACGCCGAGCCGGGCGAGGTGGCGGGGTTGGTGGCAGAAAGACTGAAAATGACGAATGAAAAATGACGAATGACGAAAAACATCGTCGTTCGTCCATCATCGTTCGTCACAAAGGGATATGGCAAAAAAAGGACGAGTGTTTTCCGGGGCGCGACCGACGGGCCGCCAGCATTTGGGCAATTATCTGGGGGCCATCAAAAACTACGTGGCCCTGCAGGACGATTACGAGTGCGTGTATTGCATTGTGGATTTGCACGCGCTGACCACGATGGACGAGTTTGAAGACCTGAAGCAGAACACCGCCGAGATGGCGCTGGACTGGCTGGCGGCAGGCATTCGCCCCGATGAGACGATCATGTTTGTGCAGAGCCACGTGCCGCAGGTGACGGAGTTGCACACCATCCTGTCGATGTTCACGCAGTTGGGCAAGCTCACCGACCTGCCGACGTTCAAGGAAAAGGTGGCCCAGCACCCGCACAACGTGAACTACGGGCTGGTGGGCTACCCGGTGCTGATGACCGCCGACATTGCGCTGTACAAAACCGACACCGTGCCGGTGGGCATCGATCAGGCCTCGCACATCGAATTTGCCCGCGAGATCGTGCGCACGTTCAACCACCGCACCCAATCGAACGTGCTGATCGAGCCGCAGATGAAGAACACCGAATACCCTAAGGTGCTCGGCACCGACGGCGCGCAGAAGATGGGCAAGAGCCTGAATAACCACATTGAACTGGCGGCCACCCCCGAAGAAACGTTGGCCAGAGTCATGACGATGGTGACCGACCCGCAGCGGCAGCGGCGCACCGATCCGGGCCGCCCCGAGGTGTGCAACGTCTTCACCCTGCACAAAACCTTTTCGCCGAACGAACTGCCGATGATCGACCGCGAGTGCCGCGTGGCCGGCATCGGCTGCGTGGATTGCAAGAAGATTCTGGCGAAGAGCCTGAACGCCGACCTTGCGCCGTTCCGCGCGCGGCGGGCCGAGATTGCCAAAGACCCGAACCGGGTATGGGACGTGCTGCACGACGGCGCGAAGCGGGCGACGGCAATTGCCGAGAAGACGATGGACGAGGTAAAGGCGGCGGTGGGATTGCCGTAAGTCCCAAATCCCAAACTTCAAACTTCAAATTTCAAATGCTGACGATGTTAGCCTTTGTAGTTTGAAGTGGGGAGTTTGATTCTCGTTTATGCGCATACTACTTCAACGAGTCACCCAAGGTTCGGTCACGATAGATGGCAAGCTGGTTTCGGAGATTGGCCCGGGGCTGGTGATTCTGGTGGGGGTGGGCAAGGGCGACACCGCCGAGCAGGCCGACTGGCTGGCGGAGAAGGTTGCCAACTTGCGGATTTTTGAGGATGACGCAGGGAAGATGAACCGCTCGGTGCTGGAGGCGGGCGCGAGCGCGCTGGTGGTGAGCCAGTTCACGCTGTATGCCAACATGGACAAAGGCCGCCGCCCCTCGTTCATTGAAGCCGCCTTGCCCGAAGAGGCCGAGCCGTTGGTGGATCGATTTGCCAAAAAGCTACAATTCGCCGGTGTGCCGGTGAAGACCGGCATCTTCCGCGCGGTGATGCAGGTGGAGATTCACAACGACGGGCCGGTGACTATCATTCTTGAAAGGTAGGAAAGAGTTGACAACGGATGTAACGGATGTGAACGGATATAAGCTGGTATGAAATCATCCGTTAAAATCCGTTTCATCCGTTGTCAGGGTCTTTGGTTCAACCCAAACAACACTATCTATCTGCACGGCGGTCGCCCCGGCCTCCAACATCGCATCCATATCCGCTCGTGAGTGAACGCCGCCCGCGCCGATGATCGGCAGGGCGGTTTGTGTTTTAAGCTCCCGCACGAGGGCTAGGGCGCGCGGCAAAAGGGTGGGGCCATACAGCCGCCCGGTCACCCAGTTGCCCTCGCGCCACAGCGTCCCACGCGGCGGGGCGGTGACGGTGAGGGCTTGCGCTCCGGCCTTTTCGGCCATGCGGGCAAAGGCGGCGGCGCGGGCGTGGGGCAGGCCGGCGATGACGGGCTGGCGGGCGGTTTGGGCGGCGGCGCGCAGCAGCGCCTCGGCATTGGTCAGCGGCTCGTCGTCGCGAAAGCCGATTTCGATTCCGGCCACGGAGTCCACCCGCTCCAGCTTTTCCACACAATTGATCAAATCGGATACGGTGTCGGCGGCGAGGTGAACGATGACCGGGCAGCCCAGCCGCGCCCATTTGCGCTCGTAGTCGCGCAGGGCGGCGGAGAGGCCGGGGTTGGGCAGGCCGGTGTGCACCAGCACTCCGCCGGGGAAGGGGACGACGCGCGTTCCCCGGGCCGGGGTGCGCGGGCGCAGGGTGAGCGGGTTGGTGACGAATGCCCCGAGGCGCGAAAAATCCACCAGCGAGGCGTATTCGTCGGCGAAGCCAAACGCGCCGCCCCCGGCGATGAGGGGCGAGGCCAGCGGCAGGCCGGTTTTGTGGGAGGGGGCGAGGTCAATCAAACGATGAATGATGAAGGCGGAATGACCTGCACCGCACGGCGCGCGGTTGCAGTGCGGGTGAATCGTGAAGGCAAAGGTTCATCGTTCCGCGTTCAGCGTTTGGGTTAGCCCATCGTCCGGCGCGCCAAAGAGGCGGTGGAGGCCTTCGACCGTGAGCAGGGCTTCGCGGACGGTGACGGGGCGGCCCAGTTCCTGCGAACGGCGGCGCACAAAGAGCGGGTTCTGCGTTTTGTGACACAGGGCGGCGGCTTCCTTTTTGTCTAGCACCGGCGACACGTCCAGCACGAGGTCGGCGGGGTCGTCGGTGTTGGCGAGGCGCGGGCGCGGGTGCTCGGGGAAGTTGGCGGCGAAGGTGTAGAGGAGGGGTTGGACGTCACCCTCACCCCCGGCCCCTCTCCCTGAGGGCGAGGAGAGTTTACGCAATGAGGCCACTGCTGCTAATGCCATTTGGTGCAGCAACACATGCGCCGGGTGGCCGTATTCGCCGTTGGAGCCGTGGGTGAGCACGGCGTCGATTTTGAATTGTTTGATGGCGGTGGCGATCTGCCCGGCCAGCATGACGGGGTTGTGCGCCGGCGCAAACAACTGCTCGCCGGGGCCAACGGTGGGGTCGGTGTAGCCAAGGAAGGTGAGGCTCTTGCCGCCGAGTTTGCCCACGGCGCATACCATTTCCTGCTCGCGCACCTCGCCCAGGTGTTCGCGATCGGTAAGGGGCGGTTCGCCGAGGTCGCCGCCTTCGCCACGGGTGAGGCAGGCCACGTGCACTGCCGCGCCACGGTCGGCCAGCAGGGCCAGCGCGCCGCCGGTGAGAATGGTTTCGTCGTCGGGATGAGCTACGAGGCAAAGGATGTTCATGTTTCCAGATCGGCCAAATTAAAGAACGGCCCCTCGGTGCAGGCCGGCTTCCAGCCGCGCGCGGTTCGCACGGCGCATGCGCCGCATGCGCCAGTGCCGCAGGGCATGGGCGGAGCGAAGAGGGCGCGGGCAAAGCCGGCGGCGACGGTGGGCCGCGCCGAGGCGAGGGCCTGGGCAATGGGTCGGTGCAGGCTTTGGGCCGTGTGGATGAAAACGAGATCGGCAGTGGGCGCAAAGTCGGCAGCCAGTTCGGGCAGGCTGCCCACGCGGATTTCGAGGCGCGGGTCGAGGGCATCGAGGGGGTAGGGCTGGGCCAGCAGCAGAGTCACGCTTCCACCGGATTCAATGGCCCGGGCCGCCACCGGCAGCAGCACGGCGGGAGTCTGGTCGGCGATGAGAAGGAGGCGCGAGGCGGCAGGCGGGCCGCCAACGGGCGATCCGGCCGGGGTCAGCACATCCACATCGGAGCCGGGCGCGATGAAGCGCAGAGCGGGATCGTCTTCGGCCAGATCGGCGGCGAAGCCGTTGGGGGTGATGACGGAGGGAAAGAGCGACCGGCGCAAATAGGGGTCGAAGGCGGGCGCCACACGCGCCAGCACGAACTGGCCGGGGGCGAGGGCGGCGACGCATTCAAAATGGAGCCGCACCCGTTGGCCGAGCAGTTCGATGCGTTGGCAGTGGGCGATGGTCTGGCGCATGGCCTGCATCATACAATGCCCAATGCCCAATGTGCAATGCGCAGCCGAGGTGCTATAATCGGTTGAGAAAAGGAGGGCTTTCCCCATGAATGTCGCAAGTGTGGTTCAGTTCTTGGCCGCGTTGTCGTGGCTGGTGGTGGTCGGGTCGGTGGTGTTTGTCGGTATGGCGATTGCGCGCCGGGGCAAGTGGGGCGGGCTGGTGCCGCTGGTGATCGGCGCGGTGGTGCTGGCGGTGGTGCTGAACGCCGTGGCCGCCGGGATTGTCTTCATTCAGCCGGATGAGCGCGGCGTGGTGATCAGCGCACTGCAACCGCAGGGGTATCGCGCGGACGTACTCACGCCCGGTTTGCGTTGGGTGGTGCCGTTCTTCGAGACGGTGCAGTTGTACTCCATCTCGCGGCAGACGTACACCATGTCGGGCGTCTCTGGCGAGGGAGCGGTGGCCGGCAACGACTCGGTGCGGGCGCGGACGAAGGACGGGCAGGAGGTGTTCATTGACGCCTCGGTGATTTACGCCGTTGATCCGACGCGGGTGGTCACACTGCACATTCAATGGCAGGGGCGTTTCGAAGATAACGTGGTGCGCCCGCTCTCGCGCGGCATTATCCGCGACGTGGCCTCGCAGTACGGGGTGGAAGAGATCGTCAGTTCAAAGCGCGTCGAGTTGGAGGCTACGATCACCCAGCAGTTGACCGACAAGTTGGGGGCAAACGATCTGATTCTGGTGGACTATATTCTGCGCGACATTCACTTCACCGACGAATACGCGGCGGCGGTGGAGCAGAAGCAGATCGCCGAACAGCAGGCGCAACAGGCCTTTTTTGTGGTGGAGCAGAGAAAGCAAGAGGCCGAGCAGGCGCGGCAGGTGGCACAAGGCACGGCGGACTCGGTGGTGATCGCGGCTAAAGGCTCGGCAGAGGCGCGGTTGATTCAGGCCCAAGCCGAAGCGACGGCGCTGCGGCAGATCGGTGACGCGTTGAAGGACAACCCTGATCTGCTGCAATACACTTACGTGCAAAAGCTGGCGCCGGATGTGCAAGTGATGCTCGTTCCGTCGAACAGCCCCTATCTGTTCCAATTGCCGAGCGTGCCGGGCACGACCACTGTCTCGCCGACGCCGACGCCCACACTGCCGACAACGCCGCGGTAGCGAGTGCGAACGTGTGGCTTCTAACGTGAAGCGCGAGCATCGGCTTGCGCTTCATGTTTTCGTTTAACGGCTTACGCCGCCGGGCCACAATGGCAAAGCCCTCAGGAACGCTAAATTGGGGTTTACACTTCGCCAATTGAACGGTATGATCGTCCCGTCGTCCGCCGCCGCAGTTTCATTCTCATTCTCCTGCGAGCCTCCTATGTCGTCCGAGCCGGAAAAAATCACCATCGTCGAAGGCCCCGCCCCGGCGTTTGAATCCACCGTTGAGCCGTGGCTGTATGCGCTGGCCGAGGGGCCGCACCTCAAGCGCATCGTGCGCTGCCTGTTGCGCACGCTCAACGGCACGGCGCTGCTCGAGCGCTGCACCAACGCCTGGGAAGAGGGCCGCGAAGTGTTTTTGGATTATCGGGATAACAGCGGTCTGCGCCAGCAAGCCCTCATCGTGGCCGCGCGCTCCGGCGAGTTGGACGAGGGCCAGGTGCTGCAATTGTGGGTGCGGCTGGACTCGGCGCTGGACACCGAACTGGACGACGACGATTTGGATTTTGCCGACGACGACGAAGACGGGGACGGAGGCCCGCTCGAATAGCAGGATGCTTCGGGCAACCTCGCCAACTCAAGATGCAATGGCAACGGCGCGACTTCCGCGCCGTTTGCTTTTGCGTTAGCCGCCATGCCCACCCTCACTCTGCTGCACACCAACGACCTGCACGGCCAATTCGACCAAATGACCCGGCTGGGCACGCTCGTTCAACGCCAGCGGGCGCTGGCCGCCGCCGAGGGCCGCGCCGTGCTGCTGCTCGATGCCGGCGACTCCACCGACGAAGCCGCGTGGGAATGCCGCGTGACCAAAGGCCGCGCCAACTTTGCCATGCTGGAGGCCATGGGCTGCGACGCGGCGGTGCTGGGCAACACTGAAACTCAGTGGGATGCCGCCGCGCTGGAAAAGCTGGCGGCCTCCGTTCACTTCCCGGTACTGGCCGCCAACCTCCTCGCCGCCCATTCCAACCAGCCGCCTGCGCCCGGCGTGCGCGCATATGCGATGCTGACTGTGGCTGGGGTGCAAGTGGCCGTGGCCGGCGTGACCGTGGACGACCCCGGACTGCTTCGCCGCGCGGGCTATCGCAGCGAAGCGGGGGCGGTGGCGCTCGGCGGCCTCGTGCCGCACCTGCGCGCCGAGGGCGCGCAGGTGGTAATTGTGCTTTCACACATGGGGTTGGAACTGGACAAGGGCGCGGCAGCGGCGGCGCCGGGCATCGACGTGATTGTGGGAGGGCACAGCCACACTGCGCTGCACCGGCCCCATCGCGAAGGAGGCACGGTGATCGTGCAGGCGGGGCATGGGGGAAACTACCTGGGACGCATTGACCTCGCGGTGAACGTCGCCGCCCTCCCACCCGTGGTGGCCCACGCCGAACTGATCGCCTGTGACGCCGCCGTGCCGCCCGATCCCACCCTGTCGGGGGTGCTGGAGTTGGTGCGCTTTGAGGCCGAGGGGGTGAGGAAGAAGGGCGATGGGTGAAACGTGATGCGTGAAACGCGAATCCTAAAACGATATCACGCGTCACGTTTCACGGGTTACGTTTTTTTCGCTTCGCCCAGTAGCGGCTAATCCCATCCACGCACTGCGCCACATCGTTGATTTTTGCGTAATCGTCCCGCGCGGCGGCATCCAGATTGGCGGCAGCGGCCCGTTCGAAATACCATGCCCCGTATCGCTCGATAATCTGCTCGCGGTTCAGACCCTCCTCGAGTCGTTGTCGCACAAATCCGGCGCACTCGTCCAGCAGCGGGGCGAAGCGGCGAAAGTGATCGGCCGGGTTGGCGACCCTGCCGAAATGGGTGGGGTAAATGGCTTTGAGGTCGAGCGCGGAAAGCCGGTTCACGGTCGCGTGCCATGCTTCCAGATCAAACTCCGGAGGCGGCGTGTGCACGGCGAGCCAGTCGTGTTGTGCCAGCCGGACACCGGCGGCGTCCCCCGTGAAGGCAATGTCTCCAATCTGAAAACAATGGTGATGGCGGGCGTGGCCCGGCGAGTCGATGGCGCGGATCGTTGCGCCGCCGGTTTCAATCAAATCCCCATCGCCAATGGCATGAAGCCGCTCCGGCGGAACAGAAAGTATTTCTCCCCATAGCGTATCCAACGCGTCGCCGTAAATGCGAGCGGCGCTGGCGATGAGCTTTGACGGGTCGAGCAGGTGCGGCGCGCCGACGGTGTGAACGTGCACGGTCGCGCCCTGCCGCGCCCACCAACCCGCCGCCCCGGCGTGGTCGAGGTGGATGTGAGTCACCAGCACGTCGCGCACATCGGCGGGCTGTACGCCTAGGTCGCGCAGGCCGCGCAACAGATTGGGGATCGTGGAGCCGGGGCCGGTCTCGATGAGGGCAACACTCGCCAACCCGACGAGGGCGTAGGAGGCAATGAGTTGAGGGGCGCCGAAAAACTGAAGGTCAATTGTGTGTAGCTGGAAGCCGGGCATGAGCCATTTATAACACAAAGTTTGACAACGAGAAGCGCTTCGTGTAAAATTGTCGACAATCGACAACTCTAGAATCCCCTATGAATGAAGCGGTTTTCTCTCGCAGCAACCGGGCTGCTCTCCACCAGGACGTTTATCAGACCCTCAAATCGGCCATCCTCAAGGGGCGGCTGCAATCCGGCACGCGTCTGCGCGAGGCGGAAATCGCCGCGCAAATCGGCACCAGCCGCGCCCCCATCCGCGAGGCACTGCGCCAGCTTGAGCACGAAGGGCTGGTGGTCAATTCGCCCTACAAAGGCACATTCGTCGCCGTCTTCACCCCTCGCGACAGTCGCGAGTTGTGCTCGGTGCGAAGCCTGCTGGAGGGTCGCGCAGTGGCGGAGGCCATGAAGCGGATCACGCCCGCCGACCTCGAGCGGCTGGCGAAAATCATGGATGAAATGAGCGCCGTCGCTCGGAAGGACATAGAACTGTGGGAGTTCGTCGAAAAAGACCTCGCCTTCCACGAAGAAATTTGCCGCCTCTCCGGCAACGAGCGGCTTTTCAGAATCTGGTCCACTCTCGCTTCTCAAACACTGCTCTACTTGGTGATGGTCACCGAGGCTTATCTCGACCGTGAAGCGGTGGCCCGCACCCACGTTCCGGCGTTCGAGGCCATCCGCGCCGGAGATACCGGGCGGGCGCAAGCGGCACTGCAATATGCAATCGAGTCGGTGGGCGAAGACATGGCGCGGCGGTTGGAGCAGGCCCATGAGCGGTGAACCGAGGCCGCTCCATTCCCGCAGGGATGATCCTCAAGCGCTGGCGGCAGGTGTGCGGCGCGGAGACCTGCGCACGATCGCGCGGCTGATCACGTTTGCCGAGCGGGACGAGGCCGCCGTGGCCCAAGTCATGCCGCTTCTTCAGCCGCATACGGGCCGCGCTCACATTGTCGGCATCACCGGCGCGCCCGGCTGCGGCAAAAGCACCCTGGTGGATCAGGTGATCGCCATCGCCCGCGCCGCGACTCTGCGCGTCGGCGTTGTAGCCGTGGATCCCTCCAGCCCGTTCACACGCGGAGCCATCCTGGCCGACCGCCTGCGAATGCAACGGCACAGCACCGACACGGGAACCTTCATTCGCAGCCTGGCCTCGCGCGACGAGTTGGGCGGACTCTCGGCGGCCACGTGGGACACAGTGCGCATTCTCGACGCCGCCGGTTATGACGTCATTCTCATCGAGACGGTGGGGGCCGGGCAGTTGGAGACAGATATCGTCGCCGGAGCGCACACGGTCGTCGTCGTGGCCGTGCCCGGGCTGGGCGATTCGATTCAGGCGATCAAAGCGGGGCTGATGGAGATTGCCGATATCTTCGTCGTCAACATGGCCGACCGCCCCGACGCGGCGCAGGTCGTCAACGATTTGCGCGACATGCTGCGATTGAATCCCGATCACCCCACGTGGGAAATTCCCATCTTGACTACGGTGGCCACAGTGGGGGCCGGGCTGCCGGAGCTATGGGCGGCCATTGAGCGGCACCGCGCAAATTTGCGCGAGAGCGGAGCATGGGCCGGGCGGTTGAAGAATCAGGCGCGGGCCGAATTGCTGAAGAGTCTAGATCGCCAGTGGCATCATCACGTGCAAGAACGTGTGGCGGCAAGCGGTAGTCTGGCGCGACTGGCGGAAGAGGTGGCGTCAAAGCGGTTGGATACGCACTCTGCCGCAACGCTGTTGTGGGAGGAGCTTGGATGGAAACAAAGGTGACAAGCGCAACCGGAAAAGATGGGCGCGACACAGACGCTGCCGTGGAGGCCATAGCGCAGGCACACGAGGAATGGAGGCGCGCGGTGCTTCAGGCCAGTCTCCAGCGATTCTCCCGCCGCAAGCCGGGCTTCGCCACCCTCTCCGGTATCCCGATCAACGATTTATACACGCCCGCCGACCTTGGCCATCAAGATTTCGCGCGCGACATCGGCTTTCCCGGCCAGTATCCGTACACACGCGGCGTGCATGCCACGATGTACCGTAGCCGGCTGTGGACGATCCGGCAGGTGGCCGGGTTCGGCTCGGCGGAGGACACCAACCAGCGCTACAAGTATTTGCTTGCTCACGGCGAGACCGGCCTCTCGACCGATTTTGATCTGCCGACGCTGCTCGGACGCGACTCCGATCACCTGCTGGCAATGGCCGAGGTCGGCAAGATTGGCGTGGCGATAGACACACTGCGCGACGCGCACATTCTGTGGGACGGCATCCCGCTCGGCGAGGTCAGCACCTCGATGACGATCACCTCCCCGGCCTTCGTGTTGACGGCAATGTACGAGGCCACCGCCGCGGCGCAGGGCGTGTCTGCCGACCGCGTGACCGGCACGGCGCAGGCCGACATTCTCAAAGAGTACACGGCGCAGAATGAATACATCTATCCACCCGAACCGTCGGTGCGGCTGGTGGTGGATTTGATGGAGTATTGCGCGCGCCGCCTCCCGCGCTTCAACCCGGTCAGCGTCAGCGGCTACCACATCCGGGAGGCCGGGGCTACCGCCGCACAGGAGTTGGCTTTCACATTGGCAGACGGCTATACCTATGCTAAAGCCGCCGTGGATCGCGGGTTGGACGTGGACGCCTTGCCGCCGCGCATTTCTTTCTTCTTCGACGTTCACATTGATTTCTTTGAAGAGATCGCCAAACTGCGGGCTGCCCGGCGCATTTGGGCGCGGATGATGCGCGAGAAACTCGGCGCGCGCGACCCGCGCTCGTGGATGCTGCGCATGCACTGCCAGACGGCCGGCGTGTCGTTGACCGCGCAGCAGGTGGAGAACAACATCGTGCGCACGACGGTGGAGGCGCTGGCGGCCGTGCTGGGCGGCACGCAATCACTGCACACGAACTCGATGGACGAAGCCTTTCAAATTCCGTCCGAGAAGGCGATCAAGATCGCCGTCCGCACTCAGCAGATTCTCGCGCACGAAACCGGCGCCGCCGACGTGGTAGACCCGCTGGCCGGGTCGTACTACGTCGAGTCGCTCACCAACCGCATCGAAGAGGAGGCCTGGTCGCTGATGAATGAGATCGAGCGCCGAGGCGGCATGGTGGCCTGCATCGAGGCCGGGTTCATCCAAAAACAAATCGCCAACAGCGCCGCCGATTTCCAGCGCGCGGTCGAGGCCGGGGAGCAGACCATCGTCGGCATGAACGCCTACGTCGAAGAGGAGAGCGGCGAGTTGAGCGACGACCTGTTCTTTCAGGTTGACCCGGCCACCACCGAGCGGCAGATCGCCCGCCTGCGGCAAGTGCGCGCCGAGCGGCGTGGCGCGGATGTAAGCCGCGCGCTGTCGGAGTTGAAGCAGGCGGCGAAGAATGGCCGCAACATCATGCCCTCCGTGACCGACGCCGTGACCGCTTACGCCACCATCGGCGAGATATGCGACGTTCTGCGCGAGGTGTTTGGCGAATATAAGGCGTTGTCCATTTTCTGAGGAGAGATCGAATGTCTGATCCAATCATCCGCGTCGTCGTGGCAAAACCGGGTATGGACGGCCACGACCGGGGAGCCAAGATCATCGCCCGCGCTTTCAGAGACGCCGGGATGGAAGTGATTTACACCGGCATTTTTCAGACGCCGGAGCAGATCGTGAGTGCCGTGATCCAAGAGGATGCCGACGTGTTGGGATTGAGCATCCTCTCCGGCGCGCACGTTCATTACGCGCAAGAAATCTCGCGTCTATTGCGAGAACAGGGAGCCGACGACGTGCTTTTTGTGATGGGCGGCACCATATCGAAGGCTGACCGCCCCCGCCTCAACGAATTGGGCGTGGCGGCCGTGTTCGGCCCGGGCGCGCGCACCGGCGACGTAGTGAAGTTCGTCCGCGATTGGGCGGCGGAGCATAGGGCTGCATAATGATATACGTGGCTCTACTGAAAAAGGCTCATTTGAACCGCGAAGCCGCCAAGAACGCGAAGAAAAACAAGAGCGAATCCTTTGCGCTCTTCGCGCCTTCGCGGTGAGATCGCAGTTTTATCAGGAGAGCCATATGTGGTTCATTGGCGACATTGCGCGGCGCAACGCTCAGGTCTTCGCCGCCAAGTGGGGCGTGGTTGAAGGCGACACGCGGCTGACGCACAGGCAGGTCAACGAGCGAGCCAACAGCCTGGCGCATGGTCTCCGCCAGTTGGGGATCGAGAAGGGAGATCGCGTCGCGCTGTTGAGCCGCAACGATTATCGCTTCGTCGAGATGTATTTCGGGCTTCCGAAGATCGGCGCGATCTTTGTTCCCCTCAATTTCTGGTCGTCGGACGAAGACCTGGTCTACGTTCTGACCCAGTGCCAGGCGGCGGCGTTGGTGCTGTCCGCCGAATTCCGGGAAACGGTCGAGCGCATCCGGCCCCGGATACCAACCGCGCGGCTTTTGATCGTGATGGCGGATTCGCCGGTTTCAGAAATGATCTCCTACGAGTCGCTTGCCAGCGGCCACCCCGTTCACGAGCCGGAAGCCGATCTCCATTCGGACGACGACACCCTCATCTTGTACACCAGCGGCAGCACGGGCCGACCCAAGGGGGCCGTGTACACCCATCGCGGGCTGTTGCACACGGCGATGATCATGTCCATCGAATTGGGCCTGCGCGATACGGAAATCACCCTGCACTTTCTTCCTCTTTTCTCTTCCAATCTCGAACAACTACTGCCGTTGAGCCTGATGGGCGCGACGCACGTCATTCTGCGCAAGTTCGACCCATCACTGGTGTGGGACACGGTGGCGCGCGAAAAGGTCACCCATTTCGACGCCGTGCCGACGACGATGCGTTTGCTTCTGCAATACCCCGGCCTCGGACACGTTGACACCGCCTCTCTGCGACTGGTCTCGTATGCCTCCGAGCCGATGCCGGCGGTGACGATCACCGCCTGGCTGGAGACGTTCGCGCGCGTCGAGGCGGTTCAGTTTTACGGGATGATCGAGTTTCTGTGCATCGCCGGGCAGAAGCCGTGGGAACAGCTTTCGCGCATCGGGACAGTGGGCAGGCCGATGCCTGGTACACTCATCCGTGTCGTGGACGAAGAGGGGCAGGATGTTCCGTCGGGGGAGGCGGGCGAAGTAATCGCGCGGAGCGATTGCGGCATGCGTGGATACTGGGATGCGCCCGAACTGACGGCGCAGGCGATGGGCAATGGCTGGATTGTCACCGGCGATCTGGGGCGGCTGGATGCGGACGGTTATCTGACGCTGGTGGGGCGCAAGAAAGAGATCATCATCAGCGGAGGGATGAAAGTAGTGCCAACTGAAACGGAAGCGGCTCTGTACCGGCATCCCGCCGTGTCGGAAGCGGCGGTGATTGGCCGGCCGGACGCGACCTGGGGCGAGGCGGTGCACGCGGTGGTGGCGCTCAAGCCGGGCGCGTCCGTCACCGCCGACGAACTGATCCAATTCTGCGGCCAGCATTTGGCCGGATACAAAAAACCGCGCTCCATCGAATTTCTTCCCTCGCTGCCCAAAACCGGCATCGGCAAAATCGCCCGCCGGGCGTTGAGGGATCGGTTTCTGACAGACGCGACAACTGCCGACCGCGAAGATATTTGAACCGCAAAGGCGCAAAGAGCGCAAAGGAAGATTAAGAATTGATATTACTCAGTGCCACACGCGAAGCGTTCGACTGCGCGGCGGGCAGCACGCTACGCGTGAAAGGAGCGAAGCGCAGTTGAAGAAGCCGCCCGCCTGCCCCTGCAAGGGGGTTGCGTCTTTGCGGTGAGGTCTTGATTGCGGTTGGAGGCCGCGCTATGCCATCACTGATTCGAGTTCGCATGTCGGCGCACGACGCGCACTATGGCGGCAATCTGGTGGACGGGGCGCGCGTGCTGCAACTTTTCGGCGACGTAGGCACCGAGATTTGCATCCGCAACGACGGAGACGAGGGGTTGTTCCGCGCTTACCGCGATATTGAGTTCTTGGCCCCGGTGTACGCCGGTGACTATCTCGAAGTTCGCGGCGAACTGACGCGCGTGGGACGCACGTCGCGCGACATTCTACTGACCGCGCACAAAGTCATCGCCGCCGAATACGAGAAGGGCGACTCCTGCGCCCGCGTTCTCGACGAGCCGGTGCTGGTGTGTAAGGCGACGGGGATATGCGTGGTGACGGCGGACAGGCAAAAGCGCTCAGGTTAGTTCAGCTTTTGCAACTGCGGCTGAAAGCCCAACTTGTCCAGCAACTCATTCAATTCGTCGAGTGTCAGCTTTCGCCCCTTGCCCGAAATGGCGACGAGGGCGGCTTCGATCATGTTCGTTCCAAAGGAGCGGTCTTCCATCACCGGCGTGGTCGTCACCAAGTGGCGCACTCCGGCGGCGCGGAAGATTTGCACGTCTTCCAGCGTGGTGGTGTTGGTGCAGATCGTTTTGCCGTCCAAACGCGCGGGCATGAAGCGTTTGATGAAGTGACAGTCCCCGGCGATCACCGTTCCCCACTCGTACCATTTGCCAAATTTGGGCGTGTTCTTTTCCTGCTTCTCGCCGGTGGGGTAAAGCATTTCAAACGGCATGCGCCCCACCACCGGCATAAGGATCGCCGCCAGCCGCTTGAGGGCGGTTTCGGAGCGGATCGGAATCGGAATGTCGAGGGCAAACATCAGATCGCCAAATACACATTCGTACTTAGCGTCTAAGAACGATTTGGTCATGCCCCAGCGATCCACGCCGGCCGTGAACAGCACGCGTTTGGGTTGAATCTCCGCGCCGATGCTATTTTCGATGAAGGCCGCGACGCGGCGCTCCAGCGTGTTCTTCACGCCCGTGCCATCCACCAGCGGCGTTTGTTTCACGAAGCGCACCATCGGCTGCACTGAAAAAAACGGATACCATTTGGTATCGGCCATCACGCCCAGGTCGGCGCCCCCCACGCCAAAGGCATCCACTTTGCCGTCCAACTCCTTATACATTTGGGCAGCCCTTTCCATATCGCCATCGGCGCCAATACGCTCGATGCGGATGGGCTGGCCGAGCAGGGTGGTTTCGATGGTCTTGTCGCGTTTGGACGATCCGAGGCTGATGCTGACAGCGCGTTTCATGGGGTGATCCTTTCTCCCAGATAGATCACAGAGGCATAGAGGTGGAAGCCGCACGCTTCGGCAGCGCGGCGCGCGGCTCGCTGGTACAAGGGGATGCTGCACATCGGGATGCCGTCGGCCCGGTTGAGTTCGCTTTCAAATTCCGGCACGACCTCGCCGCAGGGTATCCAATAGAGGCCGTTGCAGCGGCCGCTCGGGGCTTCGGCGACCAGCACGGCTTCGGGGCCGCGCAGGGGCAGGGCAAAGTCGGCCGTGGCTGCCCTGAGCCGGCTCGGCTCGAAGGCCTGCGCCGGGTTGCGTGTGCCCACCGATTGCCGCAGCGCTTCGGCGATGGGCGGGGCGGCCGCGATAATACAAGTCTTGTCGAGCAGGCACACCACGGCGCCGGTGCGCGCGGGGTCGGAGATGAAGTGGTTGGTTTGGGAATGGAGGTCGCCCGGTTGGCAGCGCAAGAATGCGGCCCAGTGCGCATCGAGTCGGACAAGAAAGTCGGGCGACATCGTGGGCCACTTTACTACGCTTCCGGCGATTGTCAATCAGCGCTTGCCGTCGCGGCAGGCGGAATGGGCTGCTGACTGTAACGCCAAAGCTGGGGCCACCGCCGCGCCACCCATAGCGTAACTGCGATGCAGGCCACGCCGCCGGATATGACGGAGAAGGGCGCGCCCAGCCAGGCGGCCACCAGCCCGGCTTCCATTTCGCCCAGTTGCGGCCCGCCCATAAAGAACATCATGTTTACCGACACCATGCGCCCGCGCAGGTGGTCGGGCGTGTGGAGCTGGCGCAGGGTGCTGCGGATGACCGTGCTGACGGTGTCGGCGGCGCCGGTGAGGGCCAGCGCCAAAAATGCCGCGACAAAGACGGTCGAGAATCCAAAGAGCACAGTGGCCGACCCATAGATGAGCACGGCCATGATAAGCACCGGGCCTTGCTTGTTGATGGTGCGCACAAAGGTGAGGATGAAGGCGGCCACCAACGCGCCCACTGCCGCGGCGGCATACAGCCAGCCGTAGCCGGCCGGGCCGACGTGCAGAATGTCTTTGGCGTAAATGGGCAGCAGGGCGTTGGCCGAGGAGAAGAAGGTGGCTATGAAGTCCAGCAACATGGTGGACAGGATGATGGGTGTGCGCCGCACAAAGCGCAGGCCCTCCAGCGCGGCGCCAACGCTCACCGCCGGGCGATCGGCCCTGGCGATGGTAGGCCGCACATGCATAGCCAGCAAGGCGACGATGACGGCGAGGAACGAGGCGGCGTTGAACCAGTAGGCCCACTGCACGCCCGCCTGTGCGATGACGGTGCCGGCCAGGGCCGGGCCGGCGACGGATGCGGCTTGCATCATGGTGGAGTTGACGCTAAAGGCATTGGGCAGGTCTTCGCGAGGGACGAGGTTGGGGATGAGCGACTGCCGCGCCGGGAGGTCAAACGCGCCAAAGGCGGAGGAGAGGGCGGCAAGCAGATAGATGGGCCACACGGCTTTGGCGCCGCTCACGGCCAGCAGGCCCAGCAGCGCGGCGCATACGGCCATGCCCGTTTGGGTGAACATCATCAGCTTGCGGCGATCAAATCGATCGGCGGCGAGGCCGCTGACGAGCGACAAGCCCACTACGGGCACGATGCGCACCAACCCAACCAGGCCTAACGCCACCGGCTGGTGGGTGACGTCGTACACGTGCCATAGGATGGCGGCGGTTTGCATCATGGAACCGGAGGCCGAGATTAACTGGCCCAGCCAGAGGAGACGGAAGTCGCGGTGACGCAGGGCGGGAGGGAAGGAGGTGAAAAGGCGCATAAATGGAAACGATGAATGATGAACGCGGAACGATGAACGGGGTTTTCGTTCATCATTCATCGTTTGCCTAGCTTCCCCAATCGCGCAGGTAGAGGAAGTCGTACCCGACGGTGCGATTGCTGAGTTTGGCGATGAGGGGCGGCATGCGCTTGAACTGGTTGCGGCGGATGGTGGCAATGACGCGATCGACGAAGGCGGGGGCAAAGCCGGCGGCCACGACCTCGTCGCGGCTGTAGCGCTGGTCTACCAGCAAATACAGTAGTTGATCCACTTCGGCATAGGTGTAGCCCAACTCGCCTTCATCCGTCTGGCCGATCCAGAGATCGGCGGTGGGGGGTTTGTCGATGACCGGCTGCGGCACGCCGATGGCGGCGGACAATTGCCGCACCTGCGTTTTGTACAGGTCGCCCAGCGGGTTGAGGGCCGAGGCGGCGTCGCCAAAGATAGTGCTGTAGCCCAGCAGGATTTCGGTTTTGTTGCCGGTGCCGACCACCAACCCGCCCCACGCAGCCGATTGATCGTACAGCACGATCATGCGGGCGCGGGCCATGGCGTTGCCCCGCCGTTTGGTGTCGGCCTCGGGCACGTGCTCGAATAGCGGGTCCACCATCGAGGTGATCTCGATGACTTTATCCGGCACGTGATACTGGTCGATGACGAGTTGCGCGTCGGCCATGCTCTGCGGCGACGAGGTTTTGTAGGGCATGCGAACGGCCAGCACGTTTTGCGGGCCGAGGGCTTCGGCGGCCAGCGCGCAACTCAGCGCCGAGTCGATGCCGCCCGAGAGGCCGATGACTGCCCGCGACAGGCCGGTGCGGGTCGCTTCCTCGCGGAGGAACGAGACGAGGATTTTGCGGGCCAGACCAGTGTTGATACGAAGGCGATCTGTAAGGTTGTTCATTTTTCTAACCGCAAAGACGCAACCCCCTGAAGGGGGTCGCGCCTTCGCGGTGAATCAATCTCCGTTGACTATGCGAGTTAATTCTCGCATGACAAGCGCAGTGCGCTCGTCGCGCAAAATGGGCAGGCGGGCGCGGGTGCGGTGCAGTTGGTTGAGGTCCAGCGCCGCCAGGGTGAGGGCTTCGTCGAAGTACGGGCCATGGGCCACCGGCTCGCCGTCGGGGTCGAACACGATGGAGCCGCCCCAGAAGTTCAGCCCGTCTTCGAATCCGGCGCGGTTGGTGTGGGCCACGAAGTTGGTGAACAGGCTGGCGTAGGCCCGGCCCACATGCTCCACCCAGCGGGCCGAACCAAGCTGCTCGCCGTCGTCGAGGCCGCGCCCCGGGCTGGCCGATTGCATGAGCAAAATATCCGCGCCGTCGAGCCACAGCAAATAGGGCGGGCTGGCGTGCCAGAAGTCTTCGCAGATGAGCATGCCCACGCGGCCCCACGGCGTGTCAAAGGCGCGAATGGAATCGCCCCAGGCAAAGAAGCGGCCCTCGTCGAACATGCCGTAGGTGGGCAGATATACTTTGTGGTGCACGTGCAGCACCTGTCCCTTGGAAAGGTAGGCGGCGGCGATGTAAAAGCGGTGGCGCGAGTCTTCGTCCACAAAGCCCACCATCACGTCGAGTTTCCGGCTGGCCTCGAGCAATTGGGCAAACACCGGGTCGTCGGCAGTGGGGCGGTGGGCCACGGTGGGGGCGAGGTCTTGCAGCACGTAGCCGGTGAGCGACAGTTCGGGGAAGCACAGCAGTTGCGCGCCCTGCGCCGCGGCCTGATCAATGTAGGCCAGATGCTTGTCGAGGTTGGCTTGCACGTCGCCGAGTTTGGTTTTGATTTGCGCGAGGCCGAGAGTGAGAAGAGTCATAGTAAGGATGAAGGATGAAGGGTGAAGGATGAAAGCGGTTTATCTTCCGCCTTCATAATTCAGCCTTCAGCCTTCTTTTCTTGCTCCATTGCCCACAGGGCCACCAGCGCCACTACGCCCAGCAGGGCCATCACCGCGTCGGTCACGGTGTCCAGCCGCAAGCCCAGCATCGGCGGTATGTCGTCGCCGCGCACAAAGCTCACCGCCAGCGACACCACGGCAATGAGCGCCGCCGCCGCGGCAAAGCGAAACCCGCACGGCCATTGGCGATCTCTCTGCGAAAACAAATACCCGAACGCAATTGCGCTCAGGCCCAGCCCGATGATCTGCGTGGGCCAGCGCGGCAGCACCACGCCGTACAGGTCGGGCCAGTTCACGGCAAACGGCAGTGTGCCCGGCGGCACGGCGGCCCCGGCGGCGCACCCGGCGGCGGCGCACCCGCCCCAGCCCAGCGCGGCCAGCGCCAACGCGGGCAGGGCCAATTCGTCCAGCATCAGCAGGGCGGGTTCACGTTTGGGAATGGCATACGTCAGCAACCCGGTTGCGCCGCCGAGCAATGCGCCCGGCCAGGCGTAGCCGCCATCCCACAACCGCAAAATCTCGGCCATATGGCTCTGAAAATACACCCAGTTGCCCAGCGCAAACGCCAGCCGCCCGCCGATGAACGCGCCCGCCGCGGCGCACAACCCGGCATCCAGCCAGCGGCCCGGCTCGCGCCCGTGCGCCGGAGCGCGCCGCCAAAGCCAGATTAGCGCGGCGACCATCCCTGCATCAATGAGAAGGGTGTACGTATGAATGGTGAGCGGCCCAATCGCCAGCGTAGGGAGCATGGCCGTAATCATACTATAATCATCGCGGGTTATGAACAAAGTCCATCGCCATCTGCTTGTCCTCCTGCCCGCGCTGCTCGCCGCGTGCCTCCCCGGCCCGGCGCCGGCCACCGGCGGAGCGCCCACGCCGCCGCCCGTCACGGCTGCTGTGAGTCAACCGGCCACGCCGCTCCCCGGCGGAACGGTGATGCCCACCGATACCGCGCTCATCGAACTGGCCCCGCCCACAGCCACCTTTGGCTCGGCGGCGTCACCGCAGGGGCAGGGCACGGCTGCGGCCAGCCCCGCCGGCACGCCTACCAGCACCCCGCTTCCCGGCGGGCCGATGGTGTTTGGCAAGGTGCAATTCATCTCCGCCGTGCGCGATCCTACTCGCGCTCCCAATGGCTCCATCGCCACCCTGACGGTGGAGTTTTCCGGCAGCCGCCCGCCCTACGAAGTGCGGCACGATGGCGTGGTGGTCTTGGCCGCCTCCAACGGCGATGGTACGTTTGAACGGGATGGGCTGATATATACTTTCATCCACTTCAACATCAACAAAGCGTGCGGCGGCAACATCGTCGGAACCGTGAGCGTCACCGGCGGCGACAACCAAACCGTGACCCACGACTACTACATTGCCGACGCGCCCTGCACGTAAAGCCAACCTGCCCTATGCGAATTGACCGTCGACTCACCAGCGGCCCCCCACCCGTGCGCCCGCGTCGCCCCCCGGTCCGTTTGCCGCTCGGCGGCTTTGGCCTGTGGCTTGCCCTCTCGGGCGCAAGCCTCGCCGCCGCCCTGTTGGTGCTGACGCTGCACGTTGTGTTGTTTGCCACGGGCCGCGCCGGCCTGCCTCGCGGGCTGGTGGTGGCCGGCGTGCCCGTGGGCGGCCTCAGCCGCGCCGAGGCCGAGCGCCGGTTGGATCGCGCTTATGGCTCGCCGGTAACCCTCGACTACGGCGGCAGCCCCATTCAACTCGACCCGGCACAGCTCAATTTTTATTTGGATAAAGACGGCATGATGGCGGCGGTGACCGACTCGCCGTCCACCGGATCGGCGCTGGCCGCCTTTTGGGATTATCTGTGGGGGCGCGTGCCACTGCCCCCGGCCCCGGTGCCATTGCAGGCCAATT
Organism: Chloroflexota bacterium; assembly: GCA_016213135.1. GTDB lineage: Bacteria > Chloroflexota > Anaerolineae > Anaerolineales > VGOW01 > VGOW01. The sequence continues at coordinate 56,175 of JACRBQ010000079.1, forward strand.
ACGACCAATCGCGGCTGGACGCTTTTGTGGCCGATGTGGCGGCCCGCTACGACGACCCCGGCACGCCCGCCCGCGCCGACCCCGACACCCTCAGCTTCATCCCCGGCTCCGCCGGATACAAATTGAATCGGGACGCGGCTTACGCGCAGATCAACACCGCCCTGCGCTCGCCCACGCAGCGATCGGTGACGCTCACCATCAACCACTTCGAGCAAGCGCCGCCCACCTACGACACACTGGCCGACCTCCTGCGGACCGACGTGCAGTTGTTCCAGTTCGGCGGCACGGTCAGCATTTTCGTAGCCGACCTGCGCAGCGGCGATACGATCAATATGGCGCTGCGCGACGGCCGGCCCGTGGACGTGGGGCAGGGCATTTCGTATTCGGGCATGAGCACCATCAAAATCCCGGTGATGGTCACCTTCTTCCGCTATCAGGATGGCCCGCCCACGCCCGACGAGCAACTGCTGCTCGACGGCATCTTTGGCGAGTCGGCCAACGCCTACACCGATCTGCTGTTAGGCATTATGGGGCAGGGCAGCGGACTTATCGGCACGAACCTCGTCAGCGACACCATGGCCGAACTGGGGTTGCCCAACACTTACCTGGCCGGGCTGCTCGACACGCTGGGAGCCATCACCACCCCGCGCAACACCCCCGGCAACACCCGCGCCGACATTGACCTCAGCCCCGACCGCTACAACCAGACTGCCGCGCCCGACATGGGCAAGCTGCTGGTGATGATCTACGATTGCTCGCAAGGCGGCGGCAAGCTCATGGAAACCCTCCCCGGCCAATTCACCGCCGAGGAATGCCAGAAGATGATTGACCTGCTGAAAGAAAACGCCGTGGGGCCGATCTTCATCGCCGGCGGCTCGCCGGGGGCGGTGGTGGCTCACAAGCACGGCTGGGATTTGCTGCCGCTGAACAACGTGGGCGATGCCGCGCTGGTATTCTCGCAGGGCGGCGACTACGCCATGACGGTGTACATCCACCGCGACGACCCCGTTCCCTTCGACGAGGCCAACCGGCTCATCATCTCACTGGCGACGGGGGTGTTTAACTACTACAATAGGAAGTGATGAAAACAACCATTCTCGAACATCGCCCTCATCTACCCAAACCCTTCTACAAACAGAAGTTTGGCGCTGCTTACCTTGGCGATAGCCTTGCGCTTATGCAAAAGCTCAAAGCAGACTCGATAAATCTGATCCTGACATCCCCGCCCTTCGCTCTTACACGTAAGAAGGAGTATGGGAATGCGAGCGAGGATGAATATGTTGAATGGTTCTTGCCATTTGCTAGAGAGTTCCGAAGATTGTTGAAAGCCGACGGTTCATTAGTTATTGACCTGGGGGGAGCTTATCTGCCGGGTGTGCCTGTTCGCAGCATATACCAATTTGAATTGCTGGTCAGATTGTGCAAGGAACTCGACTTCTTCCTCGCGCAGGAGTTTTATCATTACAACCCCGCCCGCTTGCCTAGCCCCGCCGAATGGGTAACAGTACGGCGGATCCGCACTAAAGATGCAGTCAATGTTGTGTGGTGGTTATCTAAGACTGAATTTCCTAAAGCAGACAATCGCAATGTTCTCGTAGAATACAGCGATAGCATGAAGAAGCTTCTGAAAAATGGCTATAAGCCGGCGCTTCGACCGAGTGGTCATGATATCTCGAATAGATTTAGCAAAGATAATGACGGCGCAATACCGCCCAACCTCCTCTCTTTGGCCAATACGGAGTCTAACAGCGTTTATCTTCGACGATGCAAAGAAGCTAATGTCAAACCACACCCTGCGCGCTTCCCGCCAGCCTTCGCTAAATTCTTCATAGAGTTTCTTACAGACAAGGACGATCTTGTACTGGATCCTTTTGCAGGCTCTAATACAACAGGATATATTGCTGAACGTCTCGGGCGGCAGTGGGTGGCCTTTGAGATTGAGAAGAGCTACCTAGAAGGCAGCCTCTACCGATTTGAAGCAGACGACGATCTATTCTCAATCTTGAGGGAAAATGACAAGGTTAAGTAAGCCCGATCTGCTACATACCGTTACGTCGGCTATTGCGGAATGCGGCTGGCATGTGTTGTTTATGGATAACCGGCATCCATTCCGGCTACAGGCTTATAGCGGAGATGCAAGCATACCGGTCCGGATATACATCTGGAATATCACGCACGGCGGAGGAAGGGCACGCCCTGCTCATGAGTATCGAATTCAAATCACTGGGGTCAGTCGGTTTGAGCCGGAACCCAACGGCAAAACACTCATACTCGGGTGGTGGGACGAAGCCGGGGTGTTCGCCGGGTTCGACTTCAATAAGCATAGAGGAATGCTTGGGGCTTCGCCCTCTCTTCAAATTCATAAGGAATGCCTGCAACTGGTGACTTTCGACAAAACTTACGTGGTAGAAGTCAACGAAGAAGAAATGCGCCGTTTGGCCGATGCGGACCGCATTGGCGGGCTAGACAAATTTCGCAAGGGCCTCAGGCCGTTGATATTGCTGCCCCCTGCTATTGCCGACAGGCCGCACGTGGAATTCGTAACCTCCGCCAATCAAATTCGGGGCTGGCGGTTGTAAATCGACATACGAGCGAAACCTTATCAGTTGCGCTTGGCTCGCAGTGCCTACACTATTGGCTAACCGTTTTATGTCGCGGGATCAATCACCTCTCTCATCTGCCACGTGACCCACAGTGCATTGGGGTAGGCAAACCCCAGAAAGGCAGCAGCGCCGTAACCCAAAAAGGTGAGCGTAGGCAGGCCAAACGCCAGCGCGGTGAACACGATGCCGAGCGCCAGGTTGACCAGCGTGTACAGCCACAGGCGCGGCAGGTAGTCGGCGCGGGTGTGGGCGCGACGGGCGAGCCAGCCCAGGCTGGCGAGGTAAGCGGCGCAGGCATAGAAATTCCCGGCCCCCAGCAGTTTACCGGCCACCTCCGGTACATGGACTCCGGCCCACAGGTTCACTTCCCAAATGGGCCACAGCATGCCCACGCCGTCGAACCACGTCAACACATCCACTGCCGTATGCAGCAGGGCAACGCCCAGCGCCAGCCCCGCGCCAAAGGTGCGCAGCCCCTCGCCGCCCCGCACCCACGAGGCGGCATGGCAGGCAGCCCACAGCGCCAGCGCAAAAAACAGCGAATGGGTGAACGTGCGATGGAAGAGGCGGTCGGCAGTGGCGGGGTCCATGCCACAGGCCACAACGGCAAAGGCCTGCGCGTACAGGTCGGCATCGGGGATGAGACTGCCGAAGGCCAGCCCCAGGGCAAACCAGCGGCGGGTGGAAAATGTTTTGCGCGTGGCAACGGCCAGCAGAGCGTGCAATCCGGGTTGAGCCATGGCGGGAGTCTCCTCGTTGCTCCGAAGGCGAATCGTCGATGAGCCAGGCTGAATCCCGCTCGCGGCGCATCGCGCCGGTGTGGCGCATCGTCGTCACGGGAGCGGTGGTGCTCTCGGAATACTTCTCGTTGCCCTACAGCCGGAGCGCGGTGAACTATCTGCAAAGCCGACACTGGCTGGTGTCTGCCGTGCTGCTGACCGACCTGATCGTGGCCGCCGGGCTTGCCTGGCTCACTGTATTCTATTTGAAAATCCGCAGCGGCGCAGCTTATGCACTGTTGGGCGCCGTGGCGCTGGTGTTCGGCCTGTTGGCGCGCGGCCTCAAAGCGCCGGAGGAAGTGACGCATTTCATCCAATGGGGCGTGGTAGCCATGTTGGTGTCGTTTTCAGTGGAGCCTTTCATGAGTGCGCTGCGGCCGCTGGTTGCCTGGGCAACCGTTGTGTCGTTTGCGTTGGGCGCGCTGGACGAGATCGTCCAACTTTTTTTGCCCAACCGTTATTTTCAGTGGCGGGATGTGGGCATGAATGTGATCGGGGCGGCGCTGGGGCTGGCGGTGTACTTTACCTTGCGGGCTTATCGTAACAGGGCGAACTAACGAAAACGCGGCCGGGATCTCTGATCCCAGCCGCGTTGTGAGTCGCGTGTCGCTGCGTCTTACGCTTCGGTAAACTCCCCTTCCACCACGTCGCCGTCGCCGTTGCCCGCGCCGCGCTCGGTCGCGCCGCCGTTGCCGCCCGACTGTGTTCCACTCGCTCCGCTCGCGTACATCTGCTGGTTGAGCGCATAAGTGGCTTGCTGCAACTGCTCGCTCAGGTTGCGGATGTGTTGCAGGTCCTCGCCCTTGAGGGCCTCGCGCAGATCGGCGATTTGCTTTTCGATGCGCTGGCGGTCGTGGCCGGGCACTTTGTCGCCCAGGTCGCGCAGCGCCTTCTCGGCGGTGTAGGCCAGCGTGTCGCCATTGTTGCGGGCCTCCACCAGCTCCCGGCGCCTGCGGTCTTCGGCCTCGTTCTTCTTGGCTTCGTTCACCATCCGCTCGATGTCGCTCTTGTTCAGGTTGGTGCTGGCGGTGATGGTGATCTTCTGCTCGCGGCCGGTGGCCTTGTCGCGGGCGCTCACGTTCAGGATGCCGTTGGCGTCAATGTCGTAAGTCACCTCCACCTGCGGCAAGCCGCGCGGCGCGGGCGGCAGGCCTTCCAGCCGGAACTTGCCCAGGGTCATGTTGTCGGCAGCCATGGGGCGCTCACCCTGCATAATGTGAATGTCCACCGCCGTCTGGCCGTCTTCGGCGGTCGAGAACGTCTGGCTCTTCTTAACCGGGATGGTGGTATTGCGCTCGATGAGCGCGGTGGCCACGCCACCCAGCGTTTCGATGCTGAGGGTAAGCGGGGTCACGTCCAACAACAGCACGTCGCGCACTTCGCCGCCCAGCACCCCGGCCTGAATGGCCGCCCCCACGGCCACCACCTCGTCCGGGTTCACGCCCTTGTGCGGCTCTTTGCCGCTCGAAAGCTGGCGCACCAGTTCCTGCGTCATGGGCATGCGCGTCGAGCCGCCCACCAGCACCACGTTATTGATCTGGCCGGCGGTGAGGCCGGCGTCTTTGAGCGCCTGTTCAAACGGCCTGCGGCAGCGGTTCAGCAAATCCACCGTGAGCTGCTCGAACTTGGCGCGGCTGAGGCGCAAGATGAGATGCTTGGGGCCGTTGGCATCGGCGGTAATGAACGGCAGGTTGACCTCCGTCTCCATCACCGACGACAGCTCGATCTTGGCCTTCTCTGCCGCCTCGCGCAGGCGTTGCAGGGCCTGCCGATCCTTGCGCAGGTCAATGCCTTCCAGCCTTTGGAACTCGTCGGCCAGCCACGTCACCACGCACTGATCCCAGTCGTCGCCGCCGAGGTGCGTATCGCCGTTGGTGGATTTCACCTCCACCACGCCGTCGCCCACTTCCAGCACGCTCACGTCGAACGTGCCGCCGCCCAGATCGAACACGAGAATCGTCTCGTTCTTCTTTTTGTCCAACCCGTAGGCCAGCGCCGCCGCCGTCGGCTCGTTGATGATGCGCAGGACTTCCAACCCGGCGATACGGCCCGCATCTTTGGTGGCCTGCCGTTGTGAGTCGTTGAAGTACGCCGGCACGGTAATGACCGCCTGCGTCACCGGCTCGCCCAGATACGCTTCGGCGTCGCTCTTCAGCTTCCCGAGGATCATTGCCGCGATCTCCTGCGGCGTGTAAGTCTTGCCGGTCTGCGGCAGGCGCACGCGCGCATCGCCGCCGGGGCCGTTCACCACTTCGTAGCTCACCATCTTGCGCTCGGCGGCCACTTCGTCGAAGCGCCGCCCCACAAAGCGTTTAATGGAATAGACGGTGTTTTCCGAATTGACGACCGCCTGCCGCTTGGCCGTGAAGCCCGTCACGCGCTCGCCGTTCTTGTTGAAGGCGATCACCGAAGGCAGGAGGCGCTGCCCTTCGCTGGTGCTGATCACGGCGGGGTCGCCGCCTTCCATCACGGCAACAACCGAGTTGGTTGTGCCGAGGTCAATGCCGATTATTTTGCTCATGGTTTCCTCCGCAATGAGTCATCAAACAGGCGGGTCGTGGCCATAATCGCCATCAGTCTGCTGTTTGAATTATTCTCATGCTATTGCCATAAGGGTACGCGGAGTCGGTTTGATCGGTGTTAGTGGATTGTTGGAAAAATATAAGCGGCCGCGTGTGGCAGCGCGTTGCACGCGCGATTTGCGCCAGTTCCACGCCCCGTCGCGGTTGCAAACCGCTCCCACTTTGGCGCGCAGGCGACTTTGGGAAGGCCCTCCCACCGTGGCCGTGTGAGATCGCTGCCGCGCCGCCCTCCGTTATGATAGAATGTCACGACGGAGTCATTCATGCTTCTCGACACACTCGACCGCCCCCTGCGCGACCTGCGAATTTCGGTCACCGACCGCTGCCACTTCCGCTGCGTCTACTGCATGCCCAAGGAGGTCTTCGGCGGCGACTTTCAGTTCCTCGACCGCAAGGAACTGCTCACCTTTGAGGAGATCACACGTCTGGCCTGCGTGTTTGTGGCGCAGGGCGTGCAAAAGATTCGCGTCACCGGCGGCGAGCCGCTGGTGCGCCGCGACCTCGAACGCCTCATCGCCATGCTTTCGCCAATCCCCGGCGTGGACCTCACTTTGACTACCAACGGTTCACTGCTCGCCAAAAAGGCGCGGGCGCTCAAAGAGGCCGGATTGCAGCGTGTCACCGTGAGTCTGGACTCGCTGGACGATGCGGTGTTCAAAGCGATGAACGATGTGGACTTTCCGGTGGCGAAGGTATTGGAGGGGATCGAGGCCGCCGCCTCCGTGGGGCTGGCGCCCGTCAAAATCAACATGGTCGTCAAGCGCGGGATGAACGAGCACAGCATTGTGCCCATGGCCCGTCGCTTCAAAGGCACAGGCCACATTCTGCGATTCATCGAATATATGGACGTGGGGCACACCAACGGCTGGCGGCTGGACGACGTGGTTCCGGCGGCGGAGATCATCGCCACGCTCGATGCCGCATTGCCGCTTGAGCCGCTGGACCCGAACTATCGCGGCGAGGTGGCCAACCGCTGGCGCTATCGCGACGGCTCGGGCGAGGTGGGGGTGATTGCCTCGGTGACGCAGGCGTTTTGCCGCGACTGCACGCGCGCCCGGTTATCGGCGGAAGGCTCGCTCTATACCTGCCTGTTCGGAATCAAAGGGTTCGATTTGCGGGCGATGGTGCGCGGCGGGGCCTCGGACGCGGAGATTGCCCAGGCTGTTGGCCGCGTGTGGCGCGTGCGCTCCGACCGCTACTCCGAGATCCGCTCCGAAGCCACGGTGGGCCTGCCCAAAGTGGAAATGTCGCACATCGGGGGCTGATGGTTAGTTCCCCCGGGCCTTCATCCATTCACGATACCAGGCGACGGTTTGCTTGATGGCTTCGCTATGCGGCGTGGCGTGATCGCCAAACGCTTTGGCGAACTTGCCGTGATCTACCACGAACGGTTTTTCAAACTCGTACATCATCTCCACCGTCTCGCGCGCCGCAGGGACGAACAGGCCGCCGATTGACATCATTAGCCGGCCCATGCCGCTCATCTTTGGCGCCTGGCCGATCTCTTCAAAGAACAACGTCATCAATTCGCGCTGGGTGAGAGTGGGCGGGTTTGGCACATGCCAGATTTGCCCCAGCGCTTCCTCGCGCTCGCCCAAAATGACCAGCGCCTTGCCGAAATCGTCAATCACGGTGTGGGTGTGAGGCAGATCGAGGTTGCCCACGAGCGAAGCGGCTTTACCTTCCAGCGCCGGCGCGATGGCGCGTTCGCCCAGAGTTGATTCCAGCACGCCCGGCCCGTAAAAATTTGAGCCGCGTCCAACAACGGCCCGCACTTTGCCCGCCCGGTGGGCGGCCAGCACGGCATCAGCCATCTCGCCGCGCACTTTGCCTTTGCGGGTGTGGGCAACGTGCGGTAAACCTTCGTGGATGGGGCCGCTAACTTCGCCGTAGCCGTACAAATTGTCGCCGACAATGAACTTTGCGCCCGCGCTCGCCGCGCCTTCGAGGATGCTGGCCTGCAGGGGCGGGAACTTCTCCACCCATTCGTGATATGGAGGCTGGGCGCACTGATAGACGGCGGTTGCCCCTTTGCACAGTTCGCGGGTGGTCTCCGGGTTGTAGGCATCCCCGGCCACGACGGCGACACCTTGAGGCAGGCTCGCGGGAGCTTTGCCACTGCGGTTCACCATCTTTACCGCTTTGCCGCGTTTCGCCAGTTCGCGCATCACCGATTGCCCCAGCGGGCCAGCGCCGAAGATAACGTGTAATTCAGTTGAGGAAGTTGTTGAAGTCATGATCGTCTCCGTTTTTGTAATCTGTGGAGACGATACACCCTCACGCAACGTGAGAGTCAAGAGGGGAAACCGGAATCTGCACTTCCAGCATGACGTTTTGCTGGGTTGCATCGTCTGTCTCAAATTCGCGCCAGAACAAATGCAGTTCGCGGACGACGCCGCCGGACGTAAAGTTGTTCGCGCCGATCCAGGCGAACAGGGCGATGATGGCCTGCGGGACTTCCCACAACGCGCCCTTGTGGATGGTGCTCGCCACTTGCTCGGCGGCGGGCAGTTCGCGAATGGCAAACGGCGCGGCGGGAGCCAACGCCTTGAGAGCCGCTTTGTCTACCGCTGTTGCCACTTCCATATCAATATCAGTGTCGGTGTATTCGGGGTTGTGATAGACGAAGATTTCGGGATCGAACGGCTTCATCCGGTTTTCCTCCAGCCAACCATACAAGTCTTTCAGCATTCGAGCCCGGTACTCTCCCATTTCCTCCACGCGCGGCACGATGCCCCGCACCGAGGCAACGATCTGCGGCTCGACTTTCTTCAACACCACTTCATATTTCGGCGCGTCGCCTTCCTGTTCGATCTGCTTGAGCCGGGCCGCGACCCGGGCCAAGCGGGCCTTATTCTCTTGCATTTCGCGTTCGATTTCGGCCTGCTTTACGCTCAGCATCTCGTAGAGTCGATCCTCTTTCACCTTGCCGTTCAGCAGGTCGGCAATCTCTTCGAGCGAGAAGCCCAAATCCTTCAACGCTAGAATGCGGTTGAGGCGCGGCAGTTGCTCAATGGTGTAATAACGGTAATCGGTGAACTGGTCGATCTGGGCCGGTCTAAGCAGGCTCAGCTCATCGTACAGCCTCAGAGTTCGCGCCGTCACCTGGCCGAGTTTGGAGAAATCGCCGATTCGGAACATAGGCCAATTCTAACCCACCTCTGCCTGAGTCAAGTTACAATTAACCCCGATGAAAAACGGAGATTCTCTTCATGCGATCCTCTTCGACCTCGACGGCACGCTCCGTCACAACCACCCTGCTGGCTTTGACACGTTCGTCGGCTACCTGGCCGACCTGGATCACCCACTCAGCCAGAGCCAACAGCATCGCGGCGAAGTGGCCGAGCGTTGGCAGCACAAAAATGGAAGCGGCGAGATCGGCATGGTGGCCTCGGTGACGCAGGCGTTTTGCCGCGACTGCACCCGCGCCCGGTTATCGGCGGAAGGCTCGCTCTATACCTGCTTGTTCGGAATCAAAGGGTTCGATTTGCGGGCGATGGTGCACGGCGGGGCCTCGGACGCGGAGATTGCCCAGGCTGTTGGCCGCGTGTGGCGCGTGCGCTCCGACCGCTACTCCGAGATCCGCTCCGAAGCCACGGTGGGCCTGCCCAAAGTGGAAATGTCGCACATCGGGGGCTGAGGCGGTTAAAGGGCCGGTGCCCCCAGCGTGTGAGCATCGCCCGGGCGGCCCAATCGCCGGGCGGCCACTTCCACCAATGGCTCAAGCGCGGCGCACAACGCGAACGTAATCACCACGGCGAGTAGCCGGTCTGTGCCGGTGAAGGCGCGCAGGTCGGGGCGCAATGTCAGCAGCGGCAAAGCCAATGCGGCATAGCCCATACTGAACGCCGCAGCCTCGGCCAGCCCGCGCCACCTGGCGGGCAGCTTCACTTGCGGCAGCCGGATGAGGTCCATGAACACGGCGCCCAACAAAAACCACAGTGGCAGGTAAGGCACGACATTGCCGGTGAGAGACAACCCGGCCATGGTGAGCAGGCGAAGGGCGTAAAAAGCCAGCGCCGTGGCGGTGGCGGCCCAGCGAAAAGAGGTCAGCCGCGCGGCGAGGGCCAGGGGAATGAAAGCGGCCACAGCGACGGCCACAGGGTATTCCCAAATGGGCCGGGCCAATACGTGCGGGTTGCCGGCTCCCGGCAATTCCCATTCAATCACGGCCAGCAGATAACCGAAGCTCAATACCATAGTCAACAGGCCGATAGTCGTCATGCCATACCACGCGGACCGCTCTCCAGCGGGGCGCGAGGAGCGCAGCAGGCCGAGCGCGCTGATCAGCACGGCGCAACTAGCTACGCCCAGCAGCACGTGCGGCGGGCTCCACGCGGTCAGGTCAATGCCATACAATGCGTGCCAGATGGCGTCGCCGGGGATGGTGAAGATGGCATAGATGGAGGCCAGCGCCACCGCGCCCAAAAAGGGATTGCCGCGAACCCACAGTCGCGGATCGCGCCGCCCGGCCCGAATCTCGGGCCGGGCCACCAACCCCAAGCTGATGCCGGCCACGATGAACGAAAGCATGAACGAGCCGTAAATCATGATGTGCGGCGGCCAGAGAAAATCTGCGCCGGCAGGCACCTCGCCCGTTTGAATGTGCTTGCTGGCATCCCACAATGCGCCGGTCACCAGTAGGATCATTGAAAAACCCAGCAGCCCCACCAGCCAGACGGCCAGGCGCGGCGAGGGGCGGCTAAGGTTGCCGATGGGCGTCTTAACTTTGGAGAGGTACAGCCACCACGCGGATGCCACCACAAACAACATGGCCGCGCCCGAGAAGATCAGCGCGCGCCGGAAATCTTCGCCGACAGAAAACATATAGGCCCCCAGGGTTCTCCCGATCCATGTGTAAAAATCGGCCACGAATTTCACTATATCCACGTCGGCTCGGCGTATTTGCCGAACACCCCGCGCATCACATCCACTATCTCGCCCAGCGTGGCATAGGCGTGCACCGCGTCCAGAATGAAGGGCATGGTGTTTTCGGTTCCCTGGCACGCAATCCGCAAGCGGTCCAGCGTTTGCCCCACGCGCCCGCTGTCGCGCTCCTGCCGCAGCGCTCGCAGCCGGGCCACCTGCCGCTCATACCCGCGCGGGTCCATATGCAGAATGGGGATGCCAAAGGGTTTGCTGTCGGTGTAATTGTTCACGCCCACAATGGTGCGCACACCCTCGTCAATTTCGCGCTGGTAGCGGTAGGCCGCCTCGGAAATCTCGCGCTGGAAGAAGCCCTTGTCAATGGCGGGCAGGGCGCCGCCCAAATCGGCAATGCGGGCAAAGTAATCGCGGGCTTGCGCTTCCATTTTGTCGGTGAGCGCTTCCATAAAAAACGATCCGCCCAACGGGTCCACGGTGTTGGTCACGCCGGATTCTTCGGCGATGATCTGCTGCGTGCGCAGGGCCACCGTCACCGCATGTTCCGAGGGCAGGGCCAGCGCCTCGTCCATCGAATTGGTGTGCAGGCTTTGCGTCCCGCCCAGCACGGCGGCCAGGGCTTGCAGCGCCACGCGCACCACGTTGTTTTCGGGTTGCTGCGCGGTGAGCGACACCCCGGCGGTCTGGGTGTGAAAGCGCATCAGCCATGAGCGCGGGTCTTTCGCCCCAAAGGTCTCGCGCAGTTCGCGCGCCCAAATGCGGCGGGCGGCGCGGTATTTGGCAATCTCCTCAAAAAAGTCGTTGTGGGCGTTGAAGAAGAACGACAGGCGCGGCGCAAACTCGTCCACGTTCAGGCCGCGGGCCACGCCCCAGCGCACGTACTCGAACCCGTCGGCGAGCGTAAAGGCCAGTTCTTGCGCGGCAGTGCTGCCCGCCTCGCGGATGTGGTAGCCCGAGATGCTGATGGGGTTCCACTGCGGCAACCGGCGCGCCCCGTATTCCACCGTGTCAATCACCAGCCGCATCGACGGCTCCGGCGGGAAGATGTATTCCTTCTGTGCGATGTACTCTTTGAGAATGTCGTTTTGAGTGGTGCCGCGCAACTGGTCCGGGCGCACGCCCTGCTTTTTGGCGGCCGCAATATACATGGCCCAGATCACGGCGGCGGGCGAATTGATGGTCATGCTGGACGACACTTGATCCAGCGGGATGCCGTCGAGCAGCAGTTCCATATCCTTGAGCGAACTCACCGCCACGCCGCACTTGCCGAACTCGCCCAGCGCCTCGGGCGCGTCGGTGTCGTAGCCCATTAGCGTCGCCAAATCGAACGCAATCGAAAGGCCCGTCTGCCCCTGCTCCAGCAGATATTTGAAGCGGGCGTTGGTTTCCTCCGCCGAGCCAAACCCGGCGAACATGCGCATCGTCCACAACCGGCTGCGGTGCAGCGTGGGGTGAATGCCCCGCGTGAAGGGATACTCACCCGGCTGGCCCAGATCGCGCTCGTAATCGAGGTCGGCCACGTCCAGCGGCGTGTACAGGCGGTTCACCGGCTCCGAGGAGGCGGTGATAAACTGCGGCCGGCGCTCCGGCAGGCGCGAGCGCGACTTGTGCAGCGTGGTTTCCTCCCATTTTTCGGCGAGTTCGCGCAGTGAGGCAAGTTTGGCTTTATCGTACATGAGTACACTCCGTTTTTGCCCCTCGCCGCCGCCCTCGGCCCATTTCAAGATAGGGCAACTACGGCGGGCCAGAGACTGGGGGCGAGATGGGTCGACGATAGCATTGCGGCGATTGGCAGGAGCGTCTAAAATAGGCGGCTGAGCTTACCTATTCAAACGTGGAGAAGTCATGATTGAAATCGAAATCCCCGGTCGTGGACTGTTGCAATTGGAGCATTTGGTGTTGGACGTGAACGGCACCATCGCCAAAGACGGGCGGCTGCTGGAAAAAGTCGCCAAGCCGCTGACTGCCCTGAAGGATCGGCTGACTGTGCATCTGGTCACTGCCGACACCTACGGCAAACAAGACAACATCGACATCATGCTGGCCGTCAAAGCCGTGCGCCTCAAGCCCGGCAACGAGGCCGAGCAAAAAGCCGAATTCATCCGCAGCCTGGGCGTAGAAAAAGTGGTGGCCATCGGCAACGGGGCCAACGACGCCGCCATGCTCAAACAGGCCGCCATCGGCATTGCCGTCCTCGGCGACGAGGGCCTGGCCGTGGAAGCCCTGCAAGCCGCCGACCTGTTCATTCTCAGCGCCATCGACGCCTTCAGCCTGCTGGAATATCCGTCGCGGCTCATTGCCACGCTGCGCAAATAACCCGCGCCCCGGCTAATTGACCTTTACCCCCGTTACCCCGCTCACCGCGCCAATCACCTCCGCCGCGGCGGCGGCTTCCGCCGGTGACAAGTTGCCCCGCAGAGCCACGTGCCCATTGTAAGCAGTCAACTGGTATCCCGGCGCAATCCGGCGCGTGCGCGCATCAGTGGCCAGCGCGTACGCCGCCGCGTATCCCACCGCGTCGTCGTTCATCAACCGCAGCGTCAGCTCCGGCAAGCCCAACGCCTGCAACGCCGATTCAACCTGCCCCTGAATCATCGGCGAGTTCACCACCCCGCTCACCGTGGCCTGCCCGTTATGCACCGTCACCTCCAGCGCAGGATGCGTAATGCGCACCGTGTCTATGGCCCACAACGTTTCTTCAATGGCTGCGTGGATGTCGAGATCGGTGGCAGTTTGTTGCAGTGGATAATCGGTCATCAGCGTGAATCCTTCCTGCCCGGTATCTTACCACTTAAGACCGACAGACGACCCAAGCAACCTCGATGAAATCCCTCATTCGCCCCGCTTCCCCGCCGGACGCCGCCGACGTGTGCGCCGTTCACTGCTCTGACATTTCGCACTGGCGCGCGTGGGACGCCTCCGGGGACGCCCGCCCGGCCCGCTACGCCGACCTGACCCCCTGCCAGCGCTGGCTCAACGGCGGCCCGTGGCTGGACCCCGGCCTGTGCCGCCGGCATTTGCAGCGTGTGGCTGAGGGCGGCGGGTACGCCTGGGTGGCCGAACACAAAGGCCGCGCCCTGGCCGAGGCCGAAGCCTTCCTCGCCGACGAACCGCCTCCCTACGGGCGCAACCTCAACCTTTCTGCCCTGTACGTGCATCGCCACTTTCGGGGGCAGGGGCTGGGGAGCGCGCTGCTCGCTGCCGCGCTGGCCTTCGCGCAAGAGCAGGGCTGCCACACCTTCACCGTCTCGCGCCCCGACGCCCCGGCCTTTTACGCCGCCCACGGCCTGCGCCCCGGCCCGCGCTGGGGGCACTGGCAATTGCCTGCCCGTCGCTCGCGTGTGCGTTATACTGTTGACCCGCTGCCCGACACCGGCTATTCCCTCGTGCGCGGTTATGCGTTGCTAGTGGGCCGGTTCCAAAACTCCTGCCACGACTGGGAACGGGCACGCCCCGGCGGCGCGCCGGACTTCCCCGAGTGGCGCGGCGTTACGCTCGATAGAAACTGGATGACCGTGCGCGGCCAACGGGCCGCCGTAGTATTGGAGGAATCACCGCGCGCCCCCGGCACTGCCGAAGCGTTTGTGTTTGCCCCGCCCGATGTGGCCCTTACCGGGCAGTGGGTCTCGGCCATTGGCGACCACGCCGCCTGGAGCGGCTTTACTCGTGTCAACCTTTTTGTCCCTGCCCCCTTTGCCCACCCGCACGCCCGTCGGCTTGAGGCTACGCAGAGGGTGATGTGGAAAGTAGTCAGGGGTCAGGAGTCAGTAGTCAGTAGTCAGTAGTCAGCCTAAAACACTCGTCACGCATCATTCATTATTCATCATTCATCATTCATCGTTCATCGTTCATCCTTCATCCTTCATCCTTCATCCTTCCCATGCCTCCACTCACCGGCATTACCATTCACCCGGCCACCGCTCCCGACCGCGACGTGCTTGATACGCTGCTCGACTCCATCGTCCAGTGCGTCGAGCGCGCCGGAGGCCTGCCCCTGCTCATCCCCCTCGGCCTGAGCGAACCCACGCTGCGCGCCCTCTATGCCCGGCTCGACGGCCTGCTGCTCAGCGGCGGCGGCGACCTCGACCCCGCGCGTTACCACGCCGGCCCGCATCCCGCCGTGGGCGGTGTGGACGTCGAGCGCGACCGCGTGGAACTCATACTCGCTCAGTGGGCCGCCGCCGATACCGAAGACAAAGCCCTGTTCGGAATCTGCCGGGGCACGCAAGTGCTTAATGTGGCCCTCGGCGGCACGCTCTACCGTGACATCGGCGAGCACCCCGGCGCGCAGAAGCACACCTTTTACCCCGGCCTGCCCTTCGACTATCGTTCGCACGAAGTCAAAGTGGAAGAGGACACCGTGCTGGCGCACACCCTGGGCCTGCCCGTGCTTACCGTCAACAGCCTGCACCATCAGGCCGTGCGCCACGTGGCCCCCGGGCTGCGCGTGGCCGCCCGCGCCCCCGATGGCCTCGTCGAGGCGTTGGAAATTCCCGGCCGCCTTTTCGCCGTGGCCGTGCAGTGGCACCCCGAAAGCCTGCCCGACGCGCCCGAAATGCGGCGGCTGTTCGAGGCCTTTGTGCAAGCGGCCTCGCGCTAACGCCCATCGCCACTGTCCCCTACACAAAAACTCCAACCCGGATACAATCAGGCCCATTCAACCATGCCCGACGCACCGCGCAAGTACTTCCTCATCAACACCGAACAGATCGGAGCCGCTAAAAAGCATTGGCCGCAAGTGAGCCAGCGCACGTGGGTGCTGGTGCTCAAACGCGCCGACGAGCCAATGGTGCTCAACAAAGCCCCCCACAAGGGGCTGGGCTTCAGCACCGTCGAAGTGCCCCCCGCCGATAAAACCGTCGAAGGCATGTTTTACCGCCGCGACATGGACGTGCTTATCCTCATCAGCGGCGAAACCCCGCTGGCCGGAAGACTATGACAAAACCCTATTTCCCCGAATCCGCCATGGCCATCGTGGCCCACCCCGACGACATCGACTTCGGCTGCGCCGGCACCCTGGCTCGCTGGGCCAAAGCCGGCGCCCGAATCAGCGAAGTCCTCTGCACCAGCGGCGACGTGGGCATCGCTACCGCAGGCATGACCAAAGCACAGGCTACTGAAATCCGCGAGGCGGAACAGCGCGAGGCCGCCCGACTCATCGGCGCCACCGACGTGGTCTTTTTGCGCGAACCCGATGGCATGCTGCAAGCCACCATGGAACTGCGCAAAAAAATCGTCCGCGAAATCCGCCGCTTCCGCCCCGAAGTGGTGCTGGTGATGGACCCCACGCTGGTGTGGGCGGGCGACGACTACATCAACCACCCCGACCACCGCGCCGCCGGCCTTGCCGCCGTCGAAGCCGTCTTCCCCGCCGCCGGGCAGCCCAACCTCTTTGAAGAACTCGAAGCCGAGGGCCTCACTGCCCACAAGCCGCGCAAAGTCTTCAGCGTCAACTGGCGCGACGGCAACTACTGGGTCTCCATCGACGAGACTTTGGACCTCAAAATCGCCGCCCTGCGCGCCCACAAAAGCCAGATGAACGATTGGGACCCCGAACCCCGCATCCGCGAGTGGGCCTCGGAGCGCGCCAAAGGCAAAGAGATGCAATACGCCGAAATCTTCCGCGTGGTCACCCTCGAAAGCGACGACGACTGGGAAAAACACAAAGGCGTCGTCGTCGGGCGCAAAGGCTAGCCATCCACCAACTTTGGATCGCATCGTCGTAGCGTAGCCCCTTGTGGGCGGCGCACGCGCACAAGGCACTACGCTACACAGCGCTCTAACATTGGCGGATTACTCGCCCGGCCCGGGGAACTTTACGGTGTTCGTTCGCATCTTAGGATCACGGGCGACCGTTGATCATGCGACGCTTATTGCTCAGTCTCATCACTCTGGCCGCGTTTGCGGCCCTGGCAGGATGCCTCCCCGCCGCGCCCCCGCCGGACGAGCCAACCCCCACCCTCTCCCCGCGCGCCGTGGGAAGCGTGGTTGCCCTGCCAACCACCGACATCATCCAGGTGACGCCTCCCGCCCCGCGCCCCACCCATGCTCCTCTCACCGACCCGGTCAAACAACAGTGGGTGCAACTCGCCGTCGACGACCTTGCCCAACGACTCGCCGTCGACCCCGCCCAGATCGGCTTTGTGGATTTCCGCGACATCACCTGGCCCGACTCCAGCCTCGGCTGCCCGCAACCCGGCATGGCCTACGCCCAGGTGCTCACCGACGGCTACCTCATTCAACTGAGCGTCGGCAAACGTCTCTTCGAATATCACGGCGGCGGGCGCGAGCCTCCCTTTTTGTGCGAGAACACTCCTTAAAGCAAAACGGCGGGCCAGTTTGGTGGCCCGCCGTTTTTTGTTGCCTTCAGCCGGGCGCCGTTGCGCCCGCCGAACCTAACTCACACTGTGCTTGCTACGCATCATCTCAATAACTTGGGGTGGGGGCAGACCTGTGTGTCTGCCCTGGGCGAACACACAGGTTCGCCCCCACCATTTTGAGAAGATACCTTGCTACCTTACCTTGCCGTTGAAGTTCACTATGTACGTGCCTTCAAAGGCGTCGCTGGTCGTCACCACTGTGTTCGTGAAGTTGCCGCGCGAGACACCCTTGGCGCTGTAGGTGATGGTGTGCACCGATGGCGTCCCGGCCACGCCGGTGGCAACCAGTTCCGTGGTGTTGGCTACCGGCAGCGTGCCCGTTCCATCCACGTAGTAGTTGTCGCCTTCATTGCCGTTCAAGGTCTCAGCGCCCACAGTCAACCAGCCGCCGTCGCCGTCGCCGCCGAGCGCGCCATAAGTGAAGCTGATGTCCTCCACGCCATTCAGGCCAATCCAGATCTGGAAGGAGTCGGCCTTGGAAGTGCTGTATTCCTTCGCGCCTTCCCAGTCCAGCACCAGCCAGCAGGTGGGGCCGTCGCACAGGACAGCCGCGCGCAAATCGCCGCCGCCATCGCTGTCGCTCAAGTTCAGGTCAGTCCACCACGGGGCCAGCACGTTGTTCGGTCGGGCAGTGTCGGGGAAGGCCTGATTGATGTAGTCCACGTCGCTGCCTGTGCCGCCGCCCACCACCGCGTAACCGTTGGAAGTGGCGCCAATGCTGGTGTAGGTCTGACCCGCAAAGATAAACGGATCGACGTCGTAGTTGACGATGGTCTCATCACCGATGCCGGCCTCCGGCGGAACGCCGAACCCCGAGAGCGGCAGGTAGCCCGCCGGCGACAAGCCGGGGGCCACGGTCACCGTCGGGTCGGCCGAGCCGACCAGCGTGTCGTTGTAGGTCAGCCCGTTGCCGTTCTGGGTGGCGCCCACCAAACTGCCGCCCACCAGCTTGAGCTGGCTGGGCAGGTCGTCGGCCAGGGCCACGGTTGCCGGGTCGAGCGAAGTGTTGGTCACCGTGATGGTGCAGTCGGTCGTAGCGCCCATGTTTATCTGAGCGGGATCGCACGTTTTGGTGACCGTCAGGGTGTCGGGCGCGCCGCGCACGATCGTCACTGGCAGGTGAGCCGTGGTCGTGCCCTTGGTCAGCGTGATCATGCCAAAGCGCACCGTGCCATCCGCCACGCCGGAGGCGTCAATTTTGATATTGAACGTGACATCGCCATTGGCGGGCACGGTCACGCTCGGCGGCACCGTGATCTTCATGCCGGCGCCTGCGGTTGCCTTGATCGTCCACCTCCCGCCCTTGCCGCTCATATCGTGAGCCGTGCGTTGCAGGGTCATGATGCCCGGCATGTTGGGGATGTAGATGCTTGGGTAGTTGGCGTCCCACAGATCATTTTCATGAGCCACGAATTCGGCCCCTGTGGATTGGAACGCGATGCCGGGGTTGCCGGCCTTGGTCAGGTCCACGCGGCCAGAGCCGTAATCAAAGGCGTTGGCGGGAGTGATGCCGTCTTCCTTGAATACCTTCTTGGTCTTGGCGGTGGTCATGAGCGCCGACTTGATCTGACCCGGCGTCCAAGTGTAGTGCAGGGCCTTGAGAAGCGCCGCCGAGCCGGCCATGTGCGGGCTGGACATGGACGTGCCGGCGATAGCCTGGAACAGTTCACCGTGAGGCCCGGTGAGCGGGTCTGCGCCCAGGGGCGAGTTCCCGGCCAGAATCTGAACGCCGGGGGCGGTGATATCGGGCTTGCTCATGCCCAACCATTGCCCGGGGCCGCCGCGCGAGCTGAAGCCGGCCATCACGTCACCCTTGGCTGTGCCCTTGGTGGCGGCGGAGATCGTCGCCGTCACGTTCGGATGGCCCGCAAGGAAGTTGAGCAGCTTGGTGCCGGCATCGGCCTGAATGTGCGAGGCGGGCAGGTAGTGGTTGTCGGTTTCCTGATCCTGCGTTACTGCGTTGTAGAGGATCATGCCCACAGCCCCGCCGGCCAACACGTTGATGCCCTTCTGCACGCGGGCGTTGGTGCCGCGCTGGCAGACCACAATCTCGTTCAGGAAGTCGGTCGCGCCGTAGTCTGTCTTGAGGCATTTCTCGTCGCCCACGGGAATGACCACCGCAACGGCCGCGCCGCTGGCGGCAGTGACCGACACGCCGGGCAGGTTGAGGGATGCGCCGTCGGTGGAACTCAGGCTAACCCGGTTAACAAAGGCGCGCTTCTGCGAGCTGGCGCCCACGGTCAGAATCCACGGCGAGCTGTTGTCCACCGTGTCGGGGCCCGGGCCGCTGTTGCCCGCCGAAGCCGACACAAAGATGCCGGCGTTGTAGGCATCGAGCCACGCCAGCCCGTCGTCGTCGGTGTACGGGTTGTTGGCCCCGCCGCCGATGGAGTAGTTGATCACGTCCACGCCGTCGGCGACGGCCTGCTGAATACCGGCCACGATGTCGCTGGTGTAGCCGCCCTCCAGGCCCAGCACTTTGTACATGACCACGTACGCGCGCGGGGCAATGCCGGAGACGTTACCGTACGACACGCCGAAGATGCTGGCCGCCACACCGGCGTTGCCGGCGGCGGTGCTGGCCGTGTGCGTGCCGTGGCCGCCGTCGTCGCGGGCCGAGTCGAACTCTTCGGGCGTCAGGCCGATCTGGGCCTTGTAGGTGACAAGTTCATCATAAGCGCCGATGAGTTTGTTGTTGCAGGTGAACGGCACGTCGTTCGCGTTCCAGGCGGTGTTGCCGAAATCGCAATCGTAAGCGCCGCCCGGAGCGACGTAGGGCTTGCCGGAGGGGTCGGGATCGGAGAACGAGGGGTGCTCCGGCCAAATGCCGGTGTCGAGCACGCCGACCACGATACCCTCACCTGCGCTTTCCTGTCCGCCCTGCGCATTCCACGCCGTGGGCGCGCCGATGAACTGCGGGCTGCTGTCGGTGTCAGGCTGATGCAGGGTGTCGGCGGAAACGCGCGCCACACCCGGCAGCGACGAGAGCCGATTGACCAGCCGCGCCGGCAGGATGACCGATACACCGCCCAGCACCAAATCGTAGCGGTGCATGAGGCGGGCCTCGGGCGCCACAGAGGCCATGGCGGCGGCGAAGGCGTCAATGCGCTGGTTCACGTAAGCTTGATAGGCGAGGCTCTCCCCGGACTTGAAGTCCGGTTTGGCATCGCCCACCTTCACGGCAGCAAAACCATCCACCCCGCCGGTGTAGCTGGCGACGGGCGTAACGTTGAGCTTGACGAGGACGCTGACGAGCGTATCGGATTTTGTGGCGTCGTACTGCGAGTCGGGAGTCAGGCCGGAGGCCGTGAACCGACTGACGCCTTCCTGTGCCATAGCCGAGGAAGCCAACGCAAGAATTAGCGACAGGCTTACCAGCACATGGACAAGTTTGAGTGTGCGACCATGTTTCAACATGCCAAATCTCCTCATAGTTTGAATGCTTGGATGCAGCTTGTTTCCGATGGTGGGTGTTACGTCAGCGAGTCGTGAATTTGGTCACCTCCTGTCCGGGGACTAATGCCCCCACGCCCGCAATTCGTAACGGGCCACGCTCTGGCCCAGCGGGCCGGCGCAGGCCTCGAAATCCAGCGCCTTGCCGCCGGTCACATCCGGCAGGTCGGCGTCGTAGCCGTCGCTCATGTTGATGACTGCGTTTTGAGCGTCGAACAACACGGCCACGATATACAAGTATTCCGACAGCTCTGCGCCGGGGTTGCGCACCGTGCCCGACAGGCAATAGTCGTCGCCGTCGAAGTATTGCGTGACATTGTAAATATCGAAGTCCTGCCGGGGCGTCGGTTGCGCCTCTCCGTTTTCGATGGTCAGCGTGTAACTGGCCGCGCTGCGAATGCCCAGCACCAGAAGACTGAACGGCACGCGCCCGCCCGGCGGCGCGATGTCCATCGGATAGCCGTCGCTGGTTCTACTCTCGTCGGCTATGACGTTGCCGCTTTCGTCATAAAATGTGCCGTAGATCCGGTTGATCGTTTGCGTGGATGAGGAGTTGTTCACCGCATCGCCAAACACCGTCAGGCTATTAGCAACGGCGTCGGGCTGCACCCGCAAGCTGGTAAAGGTCCAGCCGGTGAGGTTGCCCATCACGGTGGCCGTGGCGGTCGGCGTTGGTGCGCCGGTGGACGTTTCAGTGGACGTGGCGGTGGATGACGCCGTGGCCGTTGCCGTGCTCTGCGCAGCAGACGTGGCCGTTGCGGTGGTCGTAGGAGTGCTCGTTGCGACTCCGGCAGCGGTGGCCGTTGTAGCCACAGCACCGGGCGTGGGCAGCATGCCGCCAGGGACGGCGGCGGTGGCAGTGGTGGCGGAGGCGGGTGTGCCAGTGGCATCCGGCGGCTCAAGCGGCGCGGCGCTAGGGGTGGCGGTCTGGGTGACCGGAGGAATCAAAGTAGCCGCAAGAGTCTGCGTAGGAGTCGGTGTTTGCGAAAGCTTCACCGCAGAAATGGCCTGGGGCATAAAAGCAAGGATCGTGACTATTGAGTAAATGAGCGCCGACACGACAAGAGCGCCGGTTGCCCAGGCAACAAACTCCAAGGTGCCGCCGCGTTTACGTTTGTTGTTACGGGAAACCCCTGGTCGGTTGTGCGATGTGGGAGGCCTCATTGCGTTGGAACCGGCCTCCGCTCGAAGTGTCTAAATTGGCAAAGAACCACGGCAGCTCCATTGTTTGCATGGGACAGGCCCACGCATGCCTAGTCATGGTATCCAAGTCCTTCCAAGTTTGTCAAGTGTCAAGCGACACGATCTTAGTTTTTCTTATAGTTTATGTCCGACAATCGAAATCGCCACAAGAAAGGCGGCAACAAGAGCGCGAAACCCGCCTTCGCGCACCCAGGCCGCCGCCGGAGAGCGGGTTTGCGCCTTCAATGGGCGCTTGCGAGGCGCAGACTGCCGCGAAATATGTCACTCGGCGCGTCAAATTGACGGCGCAAGCACAATTGGCCCATCTCATTTATAATCCGCCTCCGGCGGCCCAGGTGAACTGACGCCGACTACCTCCCCATACTTCGACGGTGAGCAGCAGGAGCCAAACGACCCTTATGACAAAAACGCCGGTGTTGATGAGCCACGATGGCGGGGTGGACGATTATCTCTCCACCATTTTGCTGATGACGATGGAGCATGTGGAAACGCTAGGTATTGTGGTCACGCCCGCCGATTGCTACATTGAACCGGCGGTGAGCGCCACGCGCAAAATCCTTGACCTGATGGGCGTGACGGACATCACGGTGGCCCGCAGCACCGTGCGCGGCCTCAACCCCTTCCCGCGCGTGTTCCGCCGCGACTCGTTCACCATCGACCATTTGCCCATCCTCAACGAAAACGATACTATCCGCACGCCGCTGGCCGCCGAGAGCGGGCAAGCGTTTATGGCTCGTGTGCTGCGCCAGGCCCCCGAGCCGGTGACCATTCTGGAAACCGGCCCCTTTAGTACCCTCGCCGCCGCGCTGGATGTAGACCCCGGCATCGAAGCCAAGATCAAGCGCATTGTGTGGATGGGCGGCGCGCTCAACGTCCCCGGCAACGTGGACCCGATCATGGAGGGCGGGCAGGATGTGTCGGCGGAGTGGAACGTGTATTGGGACCCGCTCGCTGCCGCCCGCGTGTGGGAGACTTCCATCCCTATCACCATGTGCCCCCTCGATATCACCAACCACGTGCCCGTCACTTCCGAATTCGTCCGCCGGCTTGGCCGACAGCGCCGCCATCCCATGTCCGATCTCGCCGGGCAGTGCTATGCTCTCGTCACCCATCAGGATTACTTCTTTTGGGACGTGCTGACCACGGCCTACCTCGGGCGCCCCGACCTGTTTGAAACCCGCGACTGGGAAACCGTCATCGTCACCGAAGGCGTGAGCCAGGGGCGCACCAAAGTGCAGCCGGGCGGCCGCCGGGTAACTGCGCTCGACAAAGTGGACACGGCGCAGTTCTACGAATACATGCTTACGCAGTGGGCGCGGTAAACAAGAAACCCCTTATGCGTGGACCTAAACCCAGGATAACGGTCGTCGGTTCCTTCGCGGTGGGCCTCACCCTGCGCGCCCCGCGCTTCCCGGTCAAAGGCGAAACCATTATCGGCTCCGACTTTGACATCGGCCCCGGCGGCAAAGGCTCCAATCAGGCCGTGGGCGCGGCGCGGCTGGGCGCTGAAAGCCACCTCGTGGCCGTCATCGGCGCCGACATTTTTGGCGACGTGGGCGTGAACCTGTATGAGCAGGAAGGCGTAGGCATCGAGCATCTGCGCCGCACCTCCGAGCGCAACACCGGCGTGGGCTTCATCACCCTCAACGCCGAGGGCGACAACCACATCGTGCTCGATATGGGCGCCAACCACTTGCTCTCGCCCGCCGACGTGGACGCCGCCGAAGGCCTCATTGCCTCCAGCGACGTGGTGCTGAGCGTGCTGGAGATCAGCCCGGCCACGGCAGCGCGCGGCATGGCGCTGGCTCGCAAGCACGGCGTCACCTCCATCCTCAACCCGGCCCCCGCGCAACCGCTCGACGATTCGCTGCTGTCGCAGGTGGACGTGCTCACCCCCAACGAAAGCGAACTGCGCATCCTGTGCGGCCTGCCGCCCGACGACCCCACCGGCACGCTGGAACTGGCCCATCGCCTGCAGCAGCGCGGCGTGCGGAATCTGGTGGTCACGCGCGGCGGCGACGGCGCGCTCATCATCACCGCCGACGGCCACACCGAACATGTGCCGGGGAAAAAGGTGAGCGTGGTAGATTCCACCGGCGCGGGCGACGCCTTTACCTGCGCGCTGGCCGTGGCCCTGGCTGAAGGCAAGCCGTTGAAAGAAGCGGTGGAATTTGCCGTGTGCGCGGGGGCATTGGCCTGCACGCAGTTGGGGGTGATTCCGGCGTTGGCGGGGAGGGGTGAGGTGGAGGCGATGCTTCTCGACCTTGACTTTCTGCCTCGGCCAGACTAGGCTCCGTTTAGCCAATCGAATTAGCCAATGGGGAGGTGGAAGATGACAACGAAAAACGGCCGCGCGCTGGCCGCCACCGAAGTGAAGAATCGGTTTGGACAGGTTCTGAGCGAGGTCCGGCGCACGGGTGGCCCGATCGTTGTCCAGCGTGGCGGCAAACCCGTGGCCGTCATTCTGAGCATTGAGTCGTACGAGCGCCTGCGCCCCAAAAGGACGCAAGCAAATCGGCGCGATGCGGCGCTGGCCGCATTCGGAATGTGGGCCGAGCGCGCCGACATAGATGACGAGTGGCTGGCCCGTGGGCGCGCGCGCTGGCGCAGTGAGTGGCAGAATGAGTGAACCGGACGGCCTGCTTTTCGACACAGGGGCTTTGATTGACATCTACCGAGGGCGGCCCGTGACGCGCCCTCGGTTTCAGTCTGTTGTGGATGGAAGCCTGATCGGCTATCTGTCCGTCATCAGCGAGGCTGAACTGTGGCGCAGGGTGAAGCCCGTTGAGGTGGATCGCCACGAGGCCATCTTGTCGTATTTCACTGTCATGTCGCTGGATTCGTCCGCCGCGCGGCTGGCCGGGGAATGGATGCAGAAATACGAAGCGCACGGACTGGGATGGATGGCTGCCCTGATTACCGCCACAGCCAGGCGAGCAGGACTGAGAGTGCTCACCCGTGATGCCAAGTTAGCCCAGGCGTTGGCTGCCGAGAGCCAGTTTGAGGTATATCCGGTTCAATGACCCCATCGCCTTCCCTCTCCCCTCGCTCCCGTGTCCAAACCGCCCTCCGGCACCAGCAACCCGACCGGGCGCCGGTCGACTTTTTGGCGACCACAGAAATATGGGATCGCTCGATTGCCGAAATCAAGCCCGACGCCACGGGCATTGGTCCGGCCGAGTTTTTCGACCCGGCGCGCGAGGCGCTGCTGCGCCACTTTTCCGTTGACTGCCGGGTGATGTCTTACGACATGTTCTGCACGCCGCCGGAATGGTTGATCCACGAGGGCGCGGCGGTAGACTGGTGGGTGTCGATGGCCCGCTCCACGCCCAACCGCATGTGGCGGCAGTGCAACCCCGACGATACCTTCAACGACATTTGGAGCACGCACAGCTACCGCATGGAAACGGCCGTCGGCTCGTACGAAGGTTTCAAGACCTGGCCCCTCAGCAAAGCCGAAACGATCGAGGACTTGAAAAAGCACCCCTGGCCCCAGCCCGATTGGTGGGACTTCGGCCCCTTGCCGGGCATCATGAAGCAACTGGATGCGCACGAGGAGTATCACATCCGCTTCCGCATCGGTTCGGTGTTCGAGATCGGCTGGCAGTTGCGCGGCCTCGAAGAGTTTATGATGGATCTGGCGGTGAACCCGTCCATCCCGCTGTACATCATGGATCGGCTGTGCGAAATTTACCTGGAGAACCTGCGGCGCGTGCTGGAGGCCGACGCGGCGGCGGGCGGGCGGCTGGACATGGTGTACTTCTACGACGACATTGGCACGCAGAACTCGCTGTTGATTTCGAGGAAGATGTGGAAGGAGTATGTCCGCCCGTACCACGTCAAGCTGATCGATCTGGCTCACAAGTACGGCAAGCCGGTGATGTATCACACCGACGGCGCGATCTATCCCCTCATCCCCGACTTCATCGAGATGGGCGTGGACGTGCTCAACCCGCTCCAGCCCGACGCCCAGGGCATGGACATGGACAAAATCAAAGCCGAGTTCGGCGACAAGCTGACCTTCCACGGCGCGGTGGACATCATGCGCACGCTGCCGCGCGGCAAGCCACAGGAAGTGATGGCCGAAGTGCGCCGGCGGGTGGCCACATTGGGGAAGAATGGCGGCTACATCATGGCCAGCTCCCACCACATTCAGCCGGATACGCCCGTGGCAAATGTTCGGGCAATGTACGATTTATCGTTGCGATAACGCCGCCTTTGTTTGAGAGCGGCTTTCCGGTATAATTCAACCGTGCAACCGGCGCGAGGGCTGCGCTGAATTCTCGTTACGGCTTCGTGCCGAAAGGAGGTGGCGCACTTATCACAAGCCACACCATTGCTCCCCGTGGATCCAATTCCTTTCACGATCTTTCTCTTTAGGAGGAGAAATACAATGAAGAATAATCTGTTCAGATTACTGGCCGGCCTGTTGCTGGTCTCGATGGTGATTACCGCCTGCGGCCCCGCAGCCACCACCGCGGCCCCCACGGCAGTTCCGGCCACCACGGCCCCCACTGCCGTGCCTGCGGCCAAGGGCAAGGTGTGTGAAGTGACCGACACCGGCGGCGTGGACGACAAGTCGTTCAACGCCACCGCCTGGGCCGGCGCGGAAGCCGCCGCCGCGACACTCGGCTGGGAAGCCACTTACCTCGAGTCGAAGCAGCAGACCGACTATGAGAAGAACATCAATGAGTTCATCGGCTCGAAGTGCAATCTGATCGTGACCGTGGGCTTCCTGCTCGGCGATGCCACCCTGGCAGCCGCCAAAGCCAACCCGGATCAGCAGTTCCAGATCCTGGACTATGCCTATAGCGAAGAAGTGCCGAACGTGTGGCAGCAGGTGTACGCCACCGAGCAGGGCGCGTTCCTGGCCGGCTACGTAGCAGCCAGCCAGACCAAAACCGGCAAGGTCGGCACGTTTGGCGGCATCAACATCCCGCCCGTGGCCGACTTCATGGTGGGCTTCCAGGAAGGCATGGAGTATTACAACACCCAACAC